>CAMWIR010000001.1 GCA_947174365.1 uncultured Ruminococcus sp.
ACTTGGGTGTCCCCCTTTGCACCGTCACTTACAGCCGCCTGTCAAATCAAGCATTTCACACACAAAGTCACATTTCATTTGTACAGGCAAGTCACAATCACTTGTCAAGTTAAGCATTTGAACAATATAAAAGCCGATCCCCCGGCGTTTGAGGGGGACATGGCCTCTATCGCAGCAGCCTGACTACTCCCACCGTCACATCATCGGGCAGACTTGTTTTGCTGCTTTCACCCTCATTCACCGCAAAATCCACCAGCTTGTCCGCCGTTTGCTCGCAGGTGAGGCGCTCGTTTTGAAGCATGGCATTTATAAGCTCCGTGCAGCTTTCACCCACACCGTCGGTCACCATGATTATACGGGCAGTCTCGTCCAGATCAAAGGAAATTTCCTCAATGGCAGGGCTGTCGATTATCCCCACAGGAGCGGAGGATTCGCTGTAAATGCTTATCTCGCCGCCGCATATCACCGATGTCGGTGCCGCCCCCATTTTAATAAGACGGGCATGCCCCGTAAGGCAGTTGATACACAGAAGATCAACAGTCGTAAAGGTCTCGTCCGCCCCTGCGCAGGAAAGCAGGACGTTAAGCATTTTTACGCCGTTTATAAGATCCGCCCCCGCTAAGATAAGCCTCCGAAGAATGCTTACCGCCATGCTGCTCTGGGCGGCGGCTCTGTGTCCCGTGCCCATGCCATCGGATAGGATAAGGTAGAAATTCCCCCTGCCGTCCTCAAAGGCTGCGCTGCTGTCCCCGCAGATGCCTCCCTCGGCAGAGTGGCAGGAAACGCTGAAATCGGGATAATATCCCCCTCCGCTCCACCAGCGTGCACGGTAAAGGGGCAATTCACTGCCTGCCGATGTGCAGCAAAGCAAAGCGGGCTTTTCAAGATTTTCCCCCAGAAGCTCGGAAAGTCTTGCAGTCACACGGGTCAGCATAAGCTCGGAAAATTTCTCGTGAGCAGTAAAAAACGCCTCGCAGAAAGGTCTGCCCGCCTCGTCATAAGTCACCCGAACGGACTTTACCTCATTCACCCGCCGACGCAGCACTTTAAAGGCAGCCTCGCTCATTGCCTCGTCCTCCGACAGCCGTCTGTCCATACTCCGTGCAATATCCCCCATCATGCCGCCGCAGGCCGAAAGCTCGTCCGCTATATTATCTAAAAATCGCTTTGCTCCCGCGCGCCTGCGGGACTGTATTTTCTTAACTCCGTATAATGTGTTATACTCCCAAGCGATGAGATTTTTTTTCGTGCAGCCCTCGAAGCCCGCAGGCAGCTCTTTTCCAGTAATGCTGCCCTTTTTTTCGAGAATCCCCTGCGCAGCACGGAAGCAGCCCTGCGATATCTCCCTCGGAGCGCTGCCGATAACCGCACTGCATCTCTCTTTAGTGCAAATCGAAGCGCAGACCCGTTCTCTGACAGTTTCGCTGACAGCGAGATCTCCCTTGCCCGTCTGCTCCTTTTCGTATACTCTTGCAAGCATTTTTGCTGCGTCCTCAACATCATTTACCACTTCCGTTAACATATTTTCCGTGAACACAAGTTCATTTGAACACTGTGCAGCGCCGCTGCTTTTATATGAAGAGATTATCCCCAGCCTTGCTATGTAGATATTTTCGGGGATAATGCAGTAAAGCACCGCCGCTGCGCCCATATCCGCTATAAACGCAGGCGTTCCCGAGGGCATTCCCGCTGCGGCGCATATGCCGAATGCGGAAAGGATAAAGGCAACGTTTACCGAATATTTTCCCCTGTCGCCGTAAAACCCTGCTATCATTGCGGCAAATGCCAGCATAGCCCCGCTGCGCCCCGCCGAGGGGTCGCACATCAGAAAAGCCGCCGCCGACAATATCCCCGCCGCAGACCCGCCTTTAACGCCGAATTTCCTTGCCGCCGCCGCACAGAAAACTCCTGCGGCTATCCTGCCTATATTAAAGAAACCCAGTTCCCTCGGGATAAGGGAGCATATAGTTATCATATACACAGCCCCTGCGGCGGCAAGGCGGTTTGCCGCTCTTATATCGGGATTTTGGCAGCCGCAGCGGATAATGGTCACGGTATCGAAAAAGCAAAGAGTGCCAAGCATACATATCCCTCCCCTGATTATTGCCGCCAGAAACAATGCTGCGCTTTCCCCTCCTGCGGCACCGGTTCCGGCATTGACTGCGGCAATGCTTACAAAGCAGATGACCCCCGAGACCGCAGCGGCAAGCCGCCTGTTGTAATTGCCGTTTTTCCTGAAAATAAGGTTATACACCGCCATTACCGCCATGGCCGAAAGCATAGGGATACACTGCCACGTATTGCCTCCCGCCACCGTTCCGATAATGCCGCCTGTAAGGGCGGCCGCCCCTAACGGGAAAGGCAGCGCCGACACAAGAGAGATACCGAAAACCGACATACTCCCTGCAAATCTCACACCCGTGAGAATGCCCCCCGCCGCCATTGCGGCGAGGCTTGGCGCAAGCTTTTTCAAGGCTTGATTTTCCTTTTGAACTTCCCCGTCAGTTTGTTCGGAGATGATTCCCGAAGCGGGATTTTGAGCTGAAGTTATCATTTTGTTACCGTCCTTACCGAAGAATATTCTTCGCATTTTATTTTTATATGAAAATAATTATACTGCTTTATAAATGCGAAATTACTCGAAACGGCGGATGCTGACAGAAACAAGAGGAAAGAAGCAGGAAGCAAGAAAAAGTGCCGGACAAATCTATATAATCTGTATGAGATATTCGGAATTGACAGGTAACTTAAAATTTGCTATAATTTAAGAAAACGGCGGACAAATAATCCGGCGAAAAAAGGGGTCGGCAAATTTGAATAGGATATTTAAAATTTTTGCGGCAATGATGATAATGGGGGCGTTGTGCGGCTGCAATGAAAATGAAAATAGTACAGCGGAAACACCGCCCGAAACCGAGGAAAACACTATAGTTTCCGACAGTTATAACATTCCAAACGGTTATTTGATTTTTGAGGGAAAAACAAATGCCATTGACAGTGTAACTATGGAACTGATAAACGCAGATGATTCATCGGCAAAATATAAGATATACAATGACTTTGACAGAGAAATTTTGACGGGAAATGATTATGAGCTTCAGATCGAGCTTAACGGCAGCTGGTACAGCTTGCCGTATATTACCGATATTCAGGGCTTTTTAGGATACGGAATACTTATCGGAAGCGGCTCTTCAAATGAATTTGATATAAAGTGGGAAAATCTTTACGGAAAGCTTGAAACAGGGCATTATCGCATAGTAGCTTATTTTCTCGCTGCCAATGATAACGGCGACTATTTTTATTCGGAAAGACATTATTTATCTTCGGAGTTTGAAATAAGCTGAGAAACCGCCGGGGTCGGCAGCAAATGTTAAATATTTGTAAAATTCTCCGTCTTAAACTAAAGCTAAAACAAGAAAGGGACGATATAAACAATAAGCAGATTTATTATAAACAACACATATTGGAGGAAACAACAATGATAATAAACGGCGCAAATTTAAATAATTTTTTTGCAGCGCAAACGGCTCGGGCAGCAGTGGGCGTGCAAAAGCAGGGCGGCAATTCGGAAACGCCTTTGGGAAGTGTTTTGGGGAATAATTTCGCAAAACGTTTTGACAGACTGGAGATAAGCGATCTGTTCAAACAGCTTGCAAGCGGGGCTTCCTCCGAAGATATTTCCGAAAACAGCAGGGCTGCCGAAATGAGGAAAATGCTCTCGAAAACCGAAACGGCGGAAAGTGCGGAAAAGATTTCCAAGGGTGCAGCAGGATATGCCTATATGGAAATGGCGGCAGTCAAAGAGGCTGTAAGTTCAAAATTCAAGCTTTATCAATATGACAGCTATTCCGAGGAGAGGGCTTATTATAACGGATTATTGGCGAAGTCCGACGGTATCGCTCATTCGGTGAAAAACAAATACGGACAGGTCTATGAAAATTACGAATACATCTGCGCCGAGGGTTCGGCTGTTGACCGTGAAAAGGTATATCAGGCTCTTGTCAATGTGCAGAAAAAGATCGACGATCTGATAAATGCGGAACAGGAAAGCAACGCCGACCTTAAAACCTTCAACGACTGTGCAAATGCCGCTGCCAAGGCATTCGGTATTGACAGCTCGGAGCTTGCTTTGGACGAGGACAGTTTTAACAAGCTTTTCGGCAAGGCAGAGGTCACCACAGAGGAAAATTTTGTCAAGACCTACAGCGAAAGGGAAAAAGGTCTTATGGCGCTTTTCAGAAAGCTGCATGAATGCAGGGATAATTTTATGAAAGATGTGCGCAGCTCGGAAAACGGAAAGGAACTTACAAACGCTATAGGAAAGGCCTTTACCGCAGCTTACGGCAAGTCCTTTACCGATATAGCAAAGCTTATTGAGAAAATGAAAACGGATGAGGGCGAGGGAGAAAGTAAATAAAATTAAAGTTCTGCACGCAAAAAAGACGGACTGAATTTTCAGCCCGTCTGATTTTTTATTATTTAACTCCTCCCGCCTATTTTCCCTGCCACCCTTGCGAAATCCTCCAGCGTCAGCTGTTCGGGGCGAATGGTCTCTTTCAGACCCGCCGCCGTGATCGCCGCAGTGACCTCTTTTTTATCCATTCCGAGAGCCGATGTAAGAGAGTTCACAAGGGTCTTGCGCCGCTGTGAAAAGCTGCCTCTCACCACCTTGAAAAAGAACTCCTCATTATCCACCTTAACAGGCGGTTCTTTCCTTATATCAAGCCTTATAACGCAGGAATCCACATTGGGCTGGGGCATAAAGCTGCCCCGTGAAACATTGAAAAGCAGCCTCGGCTCGGCATAATAGTTCACCGCAGCCGTCACCGCCCCGCACTGGCGGCTGCCCATTCTGGCGCACAGTCTCGCTCCTGCTTCCTTTTGCACCATTACCGTTATCGACTCCACAGGCAGGCGGCTTTCCAGCAGATACATTATCACAGGCGACGTGATATAATAAGGAAGATTTGCACACACTGCCGCCCGCAGTCCTCCGAAATGTTCGGCAATGACTGCCGCAAGGTCGGTTTTCAGCACGTCCGCATTTATAATGGTTATATTATCATGCTCCGCCAAGGTCTCCTCCAGCACAGGCAGCAAACGGCTGTCCAGCTCAACGGCGACGACCTTTTCCGCTCTTTTTGCAAGCTCGTGGGTCAGCACTCCGAAGCCCGTGCCTATCTCGATTATCCCCACGCCCTTATCCGCACCGCCAAGCTCGGCGATCCTCGGGGCGACCGACGGGTTTATTACAAAATTCTGCCCCAGCCCCTTTGAAAAGCTGAAGCCGTAGCGCTCCATAAGCCTGTTTATTACGCCGATGTTTGCAAGATTTTCCATAGTTTTCGCCTTTTCTTTTTTAGTATATGTTTATCCAAAGTTTCACTTGTTCCTAAAATTACAAGACTATTTTTACGGGCTTGTCAATGACCATGCTGTCCTCGGTAACTTTGCAGCTGTACGCCAATGGGGTAACTCCCGCCCTGACCGCCTTTTTAAGCGCCTCTCCGAATTCCGGGTCGGTGTCGTAATTGGGGGTGAAGTATTTCATTCCGCTCATCTGTATCACAAAAAGCACATACGCTTCATATCCCGCTTTAACGCACCTTGCAAGCTCGTCCAGGTGTTTTCGTCCGCGCTCGGTGGGAGCGTCGGGGAATTTGCAAATGCCGTCCGCTTCCAATGTGCAGCCCTTTACTTCCATAAAAATTCTGCGTAAATTTTTATCCCTTTTTTCCGAATTTTTTTCGAAAGATTTCTCTGCCTCTATGTAAAAATCAAATCGGGAATTTCCGAATTTTGTTTCCGGGCGGATAAGGGTAACATTCGGGAAAATCCGTGGGATAAACTCCGCCGCCGCCTTGTTGGGGCTTTGGCTGTCCATATTTATAAGCAGCTCCCCCTTGTAGACCGCAATAAGATCAAACTTAGTCTTTCGGGACGAATTTTCGGGAAACCGTTCGGAAAAATTTTCAGAAAAATTTTCCAGTATCACCGTTGCCCCCGGGGTCAGAAGCTCACGGCAGCGGCCTGTGTTTTTCACATGAGCGGTCTCGGTTTTGCCATTTATCTCCACCGTGGCAATGAACCTGTTTGGGCGCTCTGTAAACCGCCCCCGAATAGTATTCTCATATTTCATTTGCTGCCGCCTCACATCTGGTGTTTTACCACCCCGTATTCATCGTCAAGGCGAAAATATGGGCAGTCGGAACTTGCGCCGTGAATAAAGCGGTACATTTCGTCCTCGTCCAGATTCACAAGGCAGGTATAGCATTCGTAATCCTCGTCATATACGTAATTTACGCAGCTTTCACAGTTGGTCATTTTTTCCGTATCCTTTTTTCGTTTTCCTAATTATACCATATTTTTTTGACAGATTTGTTAAGTATGTTTTAATTTTGTATAAGATAAAAGCACCTTGACAAAAGGCATTGGCAGGTATATAATTAAATTTAACAAGCGGAATTAAGAAACATCATTAAATTGCTCATAATAAATTTCGATCGGAGGAAATACGGTATGCGGTTTTATAATAACGGCTTCATAATACAAAGGGCAGAGGAAAGACAGGCTAATGCATATAATGGGATAGAAGCAGACAATTGGTTTTTTATATATCGGAATGACAAGTTTAAAGCGTTTTACGATGAAAATATCGGAGATGAAAGGTCATGTACAGATGACAATTATATTGAGTGCTGCAATGATAAACAATTTCTGTCTGACTGCATTAAATATTGTGTAAATACCGATCAAAAATTCAGAGTTTTGTTTTGCAGGACACAATTGCCGACCCCGGAAATCGGCGAGATTGCGAATATGCGTTTGAAATTTTTAGGGTATGATTATGCATATTCCGGCGGTTCTTATTATTCGTGTGTACGGAATGATCTGTTCAGAAATTTCCCTGAATTTAAGCAAATACACTTAAATGCCAACGGCTTATTAAAAAACAGGCTGCAATTAGAACGCTTTATTGAATTAAGAAGTACCGTACCCGAAAAATATCCAAAGGGGACATTTGAATACGGAAATTTTATTGCGTATATGTTATACGAAGTAGTGAACTGCACCTTTGACAAATGAGTGACGGGAAACGGTCACGGCGAACGCAAACGAGGCTTTAAATGCAAAAGCTGTTGAGGATAGCCGGAGCATTTTATCATATGATAAGACAATTTTCCGTCAAAAGGGCACGGGATTTTTGGACATATTGAAAAAAATCATTAAAACCGCTTGACAAAAGGAAAAATATGTGATATAATAATTTTTGCCGCATGTAACGGGTATTAATTAAGACGTGACGAAAAAGCATAAGTATTCGGGCAGCATAGCAAAATCTTCTTGCTTCCTGCCTCTTATTTTCCTGCTTCTTCAAAGCGCACCCGCCGCAGCGAGTTTATGAAAAAAGGCAGGTGCCGTAAAAATGTACGCTGTAATCGAAACAGGCGGAAAGCAGTATCAGGTAAAGGTCGGCGATGAGATCTTCATCGAAAAGCTGGAGGCAGAGGCTGACGCTACCGTAACCTTTGACAAGGTTATTGCCGTAAACAACGACTCCGCTCTCACCGTAGGCGCACCCTACGTTCAGAACGCAAAGGTCGAGGCTAAGGTGATAAAGAACGGTAAGGCTAAGAAGATAACTGTTTTCACCTACAAGCCCAAGAAGGGTTCTTCCCACAAGAAGCAGGGTCACAGACAGCCCTACACCAAGGTCAGGATCGACGCTATCAACGTATGATAACCGCCCGGTTTTACAAAAGCAAGGCGGGCTTTGAGGGCTTTGAGCTGACCGGGCATTCGGGACTGGCGGAGGCAGGCAGCGATGTCTGCTGTGCGGCAGTTTCCTCGGCGGCAGAGCTTATCTGCAACGCTCTTACGGATTTTATGGAGTGCAGCGCCGAGGCGGAGGTTATTGATACAGGTGTCACCGACGGTGACGGCGAGAACGTTCTCAAATGCAGTCTTACAAAGGGCAGCGGGGAGGCATACAGGCTGATGAACGCCTTTTATGCACATCTGAAATTACTCCAAGAGGATTATCCCCAAAACATTAAAGTGATAGTAAAATAAGTATTCCGAAAAAAGGGAGGCATATTGCAATGATCAGAATTTCCATGCAGTTTTTTGCCCATAAAAAGGGAATGGGTTCTACCAAGAACGGCCGTGATTCCGAGTCCAAGAGACTGGGCGTTAAGAGAGCCGACGGGCAGTTTGTTACCGCAGGCAACATTCTTGTTCGCCAGAGAGGAACTCACATTCATCCGGGCGCAGGCGTTGGCATTGGTTCGGACGACACTATTTACGCTGTAATTGACGGTACGGTTAAATTCGAGCGTGTAGGCAAGGACCGCAAGAAGGTAAGCGTTTACGCAGCAGAATAACGCAAAGGCATTATGAATTGCAAAAAGCCGCTTGGAAACAGGCGGCTTTTTTATCGTGTTACGGGGGAATTTATCCGGGATTTTGTTCCCGCTTGTCGGGGTTGTTTTTGAAAAATTCCGCTTTGTCCTCCGCCGATACGGAAGTCCCATGCAGTGCGATCATATCAAGTCTGCTGCACTCTGCCAAGGGGGAAATATCGGTTATGTCAGTATTCATCAGATTCAAAAACCACAGATTTTGGAGATTTCGCAGCGGCTCGACATTGTCGATAAGTGTGCCGTCCAGGCCAAGATCCTGCAGATTTTCAAGGCTGCCCAAAGCAGAAATATCGTCTATGGGATTGCCGCCTAAATAAAGTTCCTCCAGCTTCGGGCTGCCCGACAGAAAGCTAATATCACCTATGCCGCAGCATACTGTATTGAGTCGGGCCAGATTGCTCAAGGTTTTCAAAGTTTCCCCCGCTCTGTCGCCCACCGGGTTGCCGGAAATATCCAGGAATTCAAGGCTCGCCTTTCCCGCCAGCGGGGAAATATCGACAACGAAGTTATTGCTTATCGAAAAAATCCTTAATTTATCAAGACCGCTTACAAAGCTTATATCGTTCAGCTCACAGTTATCAAGCCATAACCTGTTTAGATTTTTCAAAGAACCCAGCGCATTGACATCTTCAATGCTGCAGTCGTAAATATCAAGACTCTCCAGCCCCGGAAAGCTCTCGGGGAAAAATGCAACACTGAAAAAGCCTTCATCCCAAACCGTCAGGCTTTTAAGCCCGGGCAGCCTTGCATCGGACAGTTTATACATATTCATGTATGAAGGGCTGCCGCCGCCGCCTAATGTTATACGTTCCAGACTTTCCAAACCGTTTAGCAGGCTGAAATCGGTATCCTCGGGCAAAGGCAGCCCAAGGCCCAAAGATTTAAGATTTTTGTAATTGGCAAGATCCCGCAGGTCGTCATCTGTAGGATATCCCAAGCCGACATATTCCTCATCATACTTTCCGTCAGCCTCGGAAATTGTCTCTTCCGCCTCGGTTTCCGTGGGCACTTTTTCGCTTTCGCTGTAGGGCGTTTCGCTTTCACGGGGCGTTTCGGAGGGCTGCAAGCTCTGCTCCGCAGAAGTGCAGGTGCAAGCCTGAACGATCTCGGAAGCGCTTGTCAAATCAGTTTCCGTAACTGCTGCTTCCGGAATATTTTCCGCCGCTTTTCCGCAGCCGGATAATGCCATAATAACCGCCAGAGCTGCGCATATTTTTCTCTTTTTCATAGAGCTTGCCTCCCTGCAATATTTACCGGGCTTTGAATTGTCACCTTCAGCCCTTGTTATATTTTTATTCAACATAATTATACCACACTCATACCCAAAAAGTCAATGTTTTATTTGGAACGCACATAATATCATTAAAATTTACGTAAGCCCTTGAAATATATCGGTGGAAATGTTATAATAAAATAAAGTAAACCGAAAAGAGGGAGAATGTGAACGAGGTTTTAAAAGTAGAGGGTCTGTCGAAAAGCTACAAAAAAGGCGTTCTGGCGGCGGACGAAGTCAGCTTCACGGTAGGAGAGGGGGAGATTTTCGCCCTGATAGGCCCTAACGGAGCGGGGAAAACCACCACAATAAGAATGATCTCCACCCTGATAAATCCCACAGGCGGTGACGCTTTTGTGGACGGCCACAGCGTTGTGAAAGAACCCGACAAGGTAAGAGAGTGCATTACATATCTGCCCGATGAGGCAGGGGCATACAAGAGCATGAAAGGGATAGACTATCTTTATTTTATGGCGGGGCTTTTTTCCACGGATAATGAGACAATAGAAAAATATGTCCGCAGGGGCGTGGATATGTGCGGCCTGGGAGACAGACTGGAGGAAAAGATAGGAGGCTACTCCAGAGGAATGATAAGAAAGCTGCTTTTGTCAAGAGCAGTAATGACAAGACCCAAGCTTGCCATAATGGACGAGGCTACCTCGGGACTTGACGTTATAAATGCGCTGGATATCCGCAAGACCATAAAAAAGCTTGCCAAAGAAGAGGGCATGAGCTTTCTGCTTTCCTCCCACAATATGCTGGAGATAGAATATGTTTCCGACAGAGTGGGCATAATGGCGCATGGGCGGCTGATGGTCACGGGAACTATCGACGAGCTTAAATCCCGGTTCAATGCGGCGAATTTAGAGGAAGTTTTTGAAAGGACGGTGCAGGGGAATGAAGCTGGGCAATCTGTTTAAAAAGGAGATAAAGGAGCTGCTGTCGCCCCAGGCGATATTCTCCATAATATTCACCTGTCTGCTGTTTGTGATACTGGGGCAGTTTATGGGGGGCGTAATGGACGAGGCTATAAATAATTCCACAGTTAATATCCGCAATCTGGATAACTCGGAATTTACGGAAAAAATGCTTGCGGCGCTTCCCGACTACGGCGCAGACCCTGTTATAATAACCGAAGAGGGCAGCCTTGATGAACTGGGGCTGAAAAATCTGGTGATAATCCCCGAGGGATTCGGAGACAGCGTTGAAAAGGGCGGGGAAAAGATAAAACTCCAATGCGTCAGCCTTGTAAACGGCGGCGGACTTTCCTCCACTATGAGCAGTATGTCCGCATCATCGCTCATCGGTTCGATCTACGATTATGTTGACGAGTACACAAGGACGGAGCGTTTGGAGCTTACGGAAGAAGAACTTTCTTTGCTTGACGAGCCTATGATATATGCGGAATACACAGAGGCAAACGGGAATACCGTTGAATTTTCGGCGAATATGCTCCAGTCGGTGCTTATGACCCAGTCCATGATAGCGCCTATGGCGGTGTTCTTTCTGGTAATGATGGCGGCGCAGATGATAATGACGGCGATATCCACGGAGAAGATCGACAAGACTCTGGAAACCCTCCTGAGCGCCCCTGTGTCAAGGCTTTCGGTGCTTATGGCGAAGCTGCTGGCAGCGCTGGTGGTGGCGCTTTTAAATGCGGCGACCATGATCGTGGGAATGCTTTTCTACATTCAGGGAATGATCGGCAGCGCAGTGCAGGCAGAAATGGCAGACTTATCTGCGGCGGAAATGTCTGCTGACGGTATCTCGCAGGCGGCAGCGCTTTCGGAGCTGGGTATGTCGCTGTCCGCAGGGGATATAATATTGTTCGGGGTTCAGCTGTTTCTGACCATTGCCATAGGACTGTCCATATCGCTGATACTGGGAGCAATGGCGACTGATGTAAAAAGCGTTCAGACTCTTACGCTGCCTGTTATGATGATGACAATGATCCCCTTTTTCCTTACCATGTTTGCGGATGTTAACAGCCTTTCCCCCGTGCCGAGGCTTGTTATGTACCTTATTCCGTTCACTCATACCTATACCGCCCTTAACAACATAATGTTCGGGCATATGGGAATTTTCTGGGGCGGACTTGTTTATCAGCTGATATTCTTTCTGGTATGTATGTACATGGCGGTCAAGATGTTTACCACAGACAGGCTTTTTACCATGTCATTTTCTTTGGATAACCGAAAACCAAAGGGCAGAAGCCGTGAAAAGACAGCGGAATAAATCTCCCCTGCCAGTAATGTCAGCAATGTCAGTAAAGGATTTTATATTATGAAATTACACGAACCCTATGAACCGAAGCTGAGAAAAAATTATATGCTTGCTGCTGCTGCTGCCGTTTTTGCGGCGGCAGCGGCGACGCTTTGGTTTTTTCACGATAAATTATCATTAAACACGGGGACTCTTTTCATCATTTCGGGAACGGCGATATTTTCGGTCATACTGACCTTCATAAATTACAAGAGGAAAAAGGAAAATTTTCTGAAAGCCAAGGAGCTTTCGGAAAAGCAGAATGACATAGGAAAAGACAAGGGAAACGAAATATTTTTTTAAGCGGCGTTATGATTCTGCTGTACGGTAACTTTAAAATGCATAACCGTTTATACCCTCACGGCTCTTGCGGTCTGCATATCCTTTTATCATATTATCATATAAAATACACATTTGAGTGATATAATATCATTAATTAAAGAGCATTATGGATTCGGGAAACGCCCGTCAGCGGGATTTTTCCAATAAACCGAAAGGGGTAAAAAAATGTCGGAGAAAAAAATTCTTATTGTAGACGATGAAAAAAATATCCGCAATGTTATCAGCGAATACGCAAAGTTCGACGGATTTCTCACCGCCGAAGCGGAGGACGGTATGGCGGCTGTGGAAATGTGCCGCAATGAGGACTACGACCTTATTATCATGGACATTATGATGCCGAAGCTGGACGGCTACTCCGCCGTGCGGGAAATACGAAAGACAAAGCAGATACCTGTGATAATGCTTTCCGCAAGAGGAGAGGAATACGACAAGCTCTTCGGCTTTGAACTGGGTGTGGACGATTACGTTACAAAGCCCTTTTCCCCAAAGGAACTGCTGGCAAGAATAAGAGCTGTAATAAAAAGAAGCAGCGGCGGAAAGGACAGCCCCGGAGAGCGGCTTAAATTCGAGGGATTGGAAATAAATATGGCAGGCAGAGAGGTCATAGTCGACGGCAAGCCCGCAGCCCTTACTCCGAAAGAATACGACCTGCTGTTCTACCTTGTGCGCAGCAAGGGTATTGCCCTTTCAAGAGAAAAACTTCTGGAAGAGGTCTGGGGATATGATTTTTACGGGGACGACCGCACAGTGGACACGCACATAAAAATGCTGCGGAACTCTTTGGGAGAATACCGCAAATTTATCGTGACCCTCAGGGGAATGGGCTATAAATTCGATGCGGGAAGATAAAAAAACAGCGGAAAGATCCGCCGCAGAAGAGATAAGAAACGAAAAGCGGCGGGAGCGTTTGACGGATATAGGAAGATCCCTGCGCAGCGTCCGCTTTACGGTGTGGATATATTTTGCCATATTCATCACCAGCATACTGGTGCTTATATGGGTCTCCTTTATCGTGTCCCTGGAGGCGACCTACCGCACGAAAAAAACCAGCGACATCACATCTCTTGCAAACTACATTCTGACCGAATGGGCTGACCAGGGATTTACCTCGGATACTCTTGACAGGCTTGCCCATGATAATGAAATGTGCGTTTTGCTCCAGGACAGATACGGGCTTACCCTCTATTCCTATGACGTAATGGAGCGCAACTGCGTGCTCCATGGGTTTATGAACTTCGGAGAAATTTCCGAATACCGCCGCCTTGCCACGAACAGCGACAAGGGCATATATTACGCCGAGCTTATCAATACCCGCTTCGGTACAAACACCCTGCTGTTCGCCATGGTAATAGGAGATAAAAGCGACCCCGGAGGGTATCTTTTTCTGAACACATCATTGGAACCGCTTGAATCAACAGTCTCTATCCTGCGGGTGCAGATGTTCCAGGTGACCTTGTCTATGATGGTGCTGGGCTTCGGCATTTCCATTTTCCTGTCACGGCTTATCTCAACGCCCCTTATCCGCATAACCAAATCCGCCGAAAAGCTTGCCCAAGGGGACTATAACGTTAAATTCAACGGCAAGGGCTATACGGAAACGGAAAAGCTGGCGGACACCCTTAACTACGCCTCCAATGAAATAACCAAAATAGACACCATGCGCCGCGACCTTATGGCAAACATTTCCCACGACCTGCGCACACCTCTTACCATGGTAAAGGCCTATGCGGAAATGGTACGCGACCTGTCGGGAGACGATCCCGAAAAGAGGAATGAACACCTTGGGATAATCATTGAGGAAAGCGACCGTCTGGCGGCGCTGGTAAACGACATTATGGATCTTACTAAGCTGGAGAGCGGCGCAGCCCCGTTGTCTCCCGAGCTTTTCTGCGTGGGAGACAGACTCCGCGAGATAATGACCCGATACACCCTGCTTTCCGAGCGGGACGGCTACAACTTCTACATCAGTGTAAATGAGGACGTCTGGGCAGAGGCAGACCTGATAAAATTCGACCAGGTCATCTACAATCTTGTAAACAATGCCGTCAACTATTCGGGAGAGGAAAAGAGCATTTACGTAATGCAGACCGCCACCGCAAAAACCGTGGAAATAACCGTTACCGACACAGGCAGCGGCATATCACCCGAGCTGTTGCCTCTTATATTTGACCGCTACTACCGTGCGGAAAAGCATAAGCGTGAGGTAATAGGCACGGGACTCGGCCTCAGCATTGTAAAGCAGATCTTCATACTTCACGGCTTTAAATTCGGCGTAAGATCGGAAGAAGGCGTGGGAAGCACCTTTTGGTTTGAGATGGAGCGAAAGCAGCATAAATCGGGCTGAAATAAAAAAGAGGCAAGATGTTTACAGGAGAATCCTTAAAACATCTTGCCTTTTGTTTCTTTGCAAGCCTCCGGTCACCATTTATCCGTCGATCTGTCCTCGGGCAGCACAGGCGTTATCGCCGCAATTGCCACCTCTATCTGCTTGTCGTCGGGCTCTTTTGTGGTTATCCGCTGAAGCCACAGCCCGGGAGCGGAAATTATCCTTGTGAAAATATTATCCACACGCCCCGCCAGCTTTATAAGCTCATATCCGACCGAGGTTTCCACAGGCAGGAGAAGCAGCTGCATACCGAACCGCTTAAATACATTGTCCCATGGGAGGAATATCCCTATGGCAATGCCGAGAAGAATTATCAGCATAATAAAGCTTGTGCCGCAGCGGGGGTGGAAACGGGTCTGCTTTTTTACATTCTCCACCGTCAGCGGCAGACCAGCCTCATAGCAGGCTATGGTCTTGTGCTCCGCCCCGTGGTATCTGAATGTCCTCGCCATTTCTTTCATATTGGATATGACCCACATATACCCCACCAGCAGACAAAGCTTGATGATCCCCTCAACTATCGCCTTTAAAATATCCGGTGCACCCAGCTTACCTAGAAGCCCCGATATAAGAGCAGGGAAGAACTTTACTGCGCATACGGCGATTATGCAGCTTACCACACTCATTACTATCATTAACGTATTCATTACCTCTTTGCCGTTTTCCCCCTCAATGGCGGACTCCAGCTTTTTCATGGGCTTTGTGTTGTAAAGCCATTCTTCAAATTTTGAAAGCTCTTCCTCTTCATCATCGCCGTCCTCTGCGTCCATTTGCTTCTGAGAGGACTTCATTATGCATTTTGCCCCGTCCGCCAGTGAAGAGATAAAGTTAAAACAGCCCCTTATAAACGGAGCTTTTACATACCACGGAGCATTGTCACCGTTGTTTACCGCCCATGTCTCAACGTCGATACTCCCGTCGGGCAGGCGGCACGCCATGGCGGCAATGCCCACGCCCTTCATCATTATGCCCTCGATAAGAGCCTGTCCGCCTATCTTCGACTTTATAGGCTCATTTGCAGCCTCCGCCGCAGGAGTATCCGAGGGTTCTCCCTGTAAGTCTGTCTGCTGATTTTCCGAATCAATGCTCTTCATAAGCCGCTCCTTATGCCTTTTCTTTTGCCTTTGTCTTTGCCCTCAGTGAATTATCCAGAATGCGCTTTCTTATCCTTATGGACTTGGGAGTTATCTCCAGCAGCTCGTCGTCCGCAATGAATTCCAGGCTTTCCTCCAAAGAAAGCTTCCTCGGGGGAACAAGCCGCAAAGCGTCGTCCGAACCGCTGGCACGGGTGTTTGTCAGGTGCTTTTTCTTGCACACGTTTACAACCAGGTCCTCCGCCTTGGGAGAAGCCCCCACGATCATGCCCTCGTAAACGGGAACGCCCGCCCCGATAAACAGCGAACCTCTCTCCTGAGCATTGTAAAGCCCGTAGGTAACAGATTCTCCCGTTTCAAAGGAAACCAGCGACCCGCTGCTGCGCCTGGGAATATCTCCCTTGTAAGGCTGATAGGAATCGAGAACGCTGCTCATAACGCCCTCGCCCTTGGTGTCGGTAAGGAATTCGCTCTTGTAGCCGAAAAGTCCGCGGGAGGGGATAATAAATTCCATTCTCATGCGGCTGCCCTGGGGGTGCATGGACTGTAATTCGCCCTTTCTCGTGCCCATTTTTTCCATAACAGTTCCCGTGCAGTCCTCGGGAACGTCTATAACAAGCCGCTCCATAGGCTCGCATTCCACGCCGTCTATCTCTTTCATAAGCACCCTCGGGGTGGAAACGCCAAGCTCATACCCCTCACGGCGCATATTTTCAATAAGTATGGACAGGTGCATTTCCCCTCTGCCGCATACCTTGAAGCTGTCGGTGTTTTCCGTCTCGGAAACACGCAGGGAAACGTCCCTCAAGACTTCTTTAAAGAGTCTGTCACGCAGCTGCCTGGAGGTTACGAATTTCCCCTCCTTGCCCGCAAAGGGGCTGTCGTTTACGGAGAAGGTCATCTCCACCGTAGGCTCGCTTATCTTAACAAAGGGCAGAGGCTCAACGCATTCGGTACTGCAAAGAGTATCCCCGATAGTGATGTCCTCTATACCCGATATCCAGACAATGTCTCCCACCTTTGCCTCGTCAACATTCTGCCGCCCGAGACCCTCGATCTGGCTCACAGTGACAATTTTGCTGTTGTAAGGCTTCTTGCTTTCATGGAAATCGCAGACAGTCACCTGACTGTTTACCTTGATAACGCCCCTCTCAACTCTGCCTATACCCGTCCTGCCCACATAATCGTTGTAATCAATGGAGGAAATGAGCATTTGCATAGCTCCATTCTCGTCCCCCTCGGGAGCGGGAATGTAGTCGAGGATAGTATCAAACAAAGGCTTTAAATCTACGCCCTCCTCATACTGGCTGAGGGAACAAGTCCCCGCACGGCCCGAGCAGAAAAGCACGGGACTTTCCAGCTGCTCTTCGGAAGCGTCCAAATCGAGAAGCAGCTCCAGCACCTCGTCCCCTATCTCGTCCAGACGGGCGTCGGGACGGTCTATCTTATTCACCACCACAATTATCCTGTGACCCAGCTCCAGCGCCTTTGACAGCACAAATCTTGTCTGAGGCATAGGACCCTCTGCAGCGTCCACCAGCAGCAGAACCCCGTCCACCATTTTAAGCACACGTTCAACCTCGCCGCCGAAGTCCGCGTGCCCCGGGGTGTCGATAATATTTATCTTCACATCATTGTAGTAAACGGAAGTATTTTTCGCAAGAATGGTAATGCCCCTCTCACGCTCAATGTCATTGGAGTCCATGACTCTGTCCTCCACCGCCTGATTTTCTCTGAATGCGCCCCCCTGTTTCAGCATTTCGTCCACCAGAGTGGTCTTGCCGTGGTCAACGTGGGCAATTATCGCAATGTTTCTTAAATCGTTTCTTACCATAAAAATTTCCTTTCTTTTTCTTTTATTTTCTGCCTTTTCCGATGAATTTTCACAAATGAAGAGACGTGTAAAATCTCCTAACAAATTGTACAAATTTTCTAAATTTAATTTAGAAATAATACCTAAAATCAATGAACCTACAAACGAAAAACAGTTGATGTTAAACAAAAGCACATTTGCATAAAAAAGCCTTGCAGGTAATTATGCAAACCGCTGCCGCAAAATCGGCATCCTCTGCCCCGAAAAATCTTATACGCAAATTTTTCGGGGCATTTTATGGCGATTTTGCTGTTGCGGTTTGCATACCTGCAAGGCAATATACATGGTGGAAGAGGATGGATTTGAACCATCGAAGCCGAAGCAACAGATTTACAGTCTGCCCCCTTTGACCACTCGGGAACTCTTCCGCATGATGGAGCTGGTGGACGGACTTGAACCCCCGACCTGCTGATTACAAATCAGCTGCTCTACCAACTGAGCTACACCAGCGCACTTTAAGCGACTATTATAGTATATCACTTGTTTTTCGTTTTGTCAAGGGGATTTTATGAAATTAACATTTTTTTTACAATTGGCCTTATTTTTCGCCCCGCAAAAAAAATTTCGGGAGAAATTCCCGAAAAACGGTTGATTTTGGGAATAAAACGTGGTATACTAAACGCAGGGAATGAGGTCGGAGAACCGCTTCTCCGACCTCTTACCTCTAACATCTAACATCTGAAAGGGGCCTGTATCCCAATGAACAATACCGCATTAAACAACATTTCCTACGGACTGTACGTACTTACCGCCTCGGAAAACGGCAAAGACAACGGCTGCATAATCAACACCCTTATGCAGCAGACAAGCAGTCCATTGCGTGTGTCGGTGACGGTGAACAAGGCAAATCTCACCTGCGATATGATAGCAAACACAGGGCTGTTCAATGTCTCAATGCTGGACACCACTGCACCATTTGAGCTTATAAAGCATTTCGGCTTTCAGAGCGGCAGAAATGCACAAAAGTTTGAAGTGCCCGAAGTGTACGGATTTAAGCCCTATTATGCCGACAACGGTCTGATATATTTAAAGGAGCATACCTGCGCATTCCTTTCCTGCAAGGTCATATCGCAAACCGACCTTGGCAGCCATATTATGTTTATGGCGGAGGTCACAGACGGTGATACAATAAGCAAAAATCCGCCCATGACCTATGCCTATTATCATGCCAACGTCAAGCCGAAGCCCGCTCAGAAGCCCGAGGACAATACTCAGAGCAAAAAAGGCTGGGTCTGCAAAATATGCGGATATATTTACGAGGGCGAAGAGCTGCCGAAGGATTATGTCTGCCCAATCTGCAAGCACGGTGCGGAGGATTTTGAGAAAATCAACGGTTAATCTTGTCGTTTTGCCCTAAATTTGGCAAGACTTGCCGACAGAAATTTGCCGCCGGGTATGACCAAAATGTGAAAATATTGTAAAATTACAAAAAAGCCTTGCAATTTAAGGTGAGTTGTGATAAAATAATAATGTTATGAAATTTTGAGAGATAAAAAATTCCCTCAATGAACGAATTTAAGGAGGTGTGCCCCATGGCAAAATGCGATATTTGCGGAAAGGGCGTTACTTTCGGTATAAGGGTTTCCCATTCCCACCGCCGTTCCAACAGAGCGTGGAAGCCCAATGTAAAGCGTGTAAAGGCTATTGTTGACGGTTCTCCCAAGCATATTCATGTATGCACAAGATGCCTGCGCTCGGGTAAGGTAACCAGAGCAAGCTGAATGTAAGCTTTTTTATAACCGAAACGTACGTACTTTAGGTAAGAAATTTCAAAAGCAAGAGGCAAGAATAGAGCGTGGAAATGCTCCTGTTCTTGCTTTTTTCTTTTTTGTACGCTGAATCTTGTGTTGACTTTATTCTAAGCTGCAAAATTTTACCCGAAAATATATTGCAGAAATTCGGCAAGAAATACCTTTCCTGCTTTTTGTTTCCGATAGTGAAAATTCACAGTGAACGGGGCATAATTTTGTGGGAAAAGATAACGGCATTTTCTTGAAATAAAAGGTGAAATGTGGTATAATAACTATATATAGCCTTTGGCATATTATATGCCGCTTCGGACGGCACGAAAGGAACGGACAAATGAACATTGTAAATAAAGTCAAGGTAACTATCTGCGGCAAGGATTACAGTCTGCAAACGGACGAGACCCCCGAATACATATCTGCGCTGGCGGCAGAAACCGAAAAGCAGATATTCGATCTTATCAAACTGAAGCCCGGCTTCGGCATTCAGAATGCGTCTGTGTTCGTGGCGCTGACCGCTCTTGACGAGGCGCACAAGGCAGAGAGCAATATCGAAAATATCCGCGCTCAGATAAAAAGCAGCGTAAGCGAGGCGGGCAAGGCAAGGGCTGCCAAGGAAAAGCTGGCGGCTAAGGTAAAGGACCTGGAGAGCCGCATTGCCGAGCTGGAAAAGGAAAACAAGGAGCTTAAAAAGCGCACTGCATTCGACTGCGAGCAACTGGTATTGGAAAACACCGTTACTCCCGCTGTGACCGTTTATGCGGGAAATGATACGAGGGATAAGTCAGAGGGCGGCGCTGCTTCGGAAAATGCCGGAAACAATGCTGCCGATGTTAAAAATCCCGACAGCGTTAATAATGAAAATGCCGGCAATAGCGCCGACAACGGCAATGCAGACAATACAGACGTCAAATCTTCTGCTTCCGCAAAAACTCCCGAGGAAAGCAACCGGGAACAAGACCAAACCTTGTCGTCGGGGAACAGCTCCGGCGACTGTGTCAGTAGAGGCTCGGACGGAAAAGCAGGGGCAAAAAGGTAAAAAGAGCAAGGGGAAAAAGGGCGGCTCCTCCGTTAAGTTGGGTGAGTCCACAAAACTGATAACCCCCTCGGAAAAGCCTCGCAAGACAATGGTTCTCTCCGAGGCGGAGGAACAGCGGCTGCGGGTAATGGCGATAGTTCATAAAATGATAACCTGAAAAAAGGCTTAAATCCTCCGCATAAAATGCAGGACACAAAAGGAAATGATTTGTTGATATGGGTCTACCGGAAATTCTCGCTCCCGCAGGGGGCATGGAAAGCGTTTACGCCGCAGTGCGCTGCGGTGCCCACGGCGTTTATATAGGGGGCAGCGAATTTTCCGCCAGGGCGGGGGCGGAAAATTTTTCGGAGGATATGCTGTATGAAGCGGCAAGGTACTGTCATCTTCACGGGGTGAAAATTTACCGTGCCATGAACACGGTGATTTTCGACCGCGAGCGGGAAAGCTTTCGGGAGCAGGTGATAATTACCGCTAAGGCGGGCTTTGATGGCTTGATAATACAGGATCTCGGGGGGCTTGCCATTGCGAAAAAAGCCGTGCCAAATATGCCCTTTCATGCCTCAACGCAGATGACGATACACACCCCCTTGGGTGCGAAGGAAGCAGCTAAGATAGGCTTTTGCAGGGTAGTGCCCGCCAGGGAGCTGACCCTCGGGGGTATTGCGGAAATTTGCAGGGCAATGGAAGAGGTAAACTGCGAAACGGAGGTTTTCGTTCACGGGGCGCATTGTATGTGCCTTTCGGGGCAGTGCTACATGAGCAGCGCCATAGGCGGCCGCAGTGCAAACAGGGGACGGTGTGCTCAGAGCTGCCGTTTGCCAATATCTGCCATCGGTGATGTTGGCGTTGCCTGCGTTGCCGGCAGCGCCGCTAAATGCAGCGGAAAAAAGGTTGAACGGTATGACCTGTCGCTGAAAGATATGTCCCTGGTGGAGCATTCGGAAGAGCTTGCGGCGGCAGGGGTGGATTCCTTTAAGATAGAGGGACGTATGAAGCGCCCCGAATATGTGGCGGCGGCGGTGACGGCACTGCGGCACGCTCTTTACGGCAGCGAAAATAAGAACGCCGACTTTCGGCACAGTCGGCGCGATAAGTGCGATAAGCAAGATATGCGGAGGCTGGAGGCTGTATTTTCCCGAAGCGGCTTTACGGACGGCTATCTTACGGGCAAAATAGGCAGGGAAATGTTCGGCAGCCGCACAAAAGAAAATGTAACGGCGGCGGGAGACGTTCTGGGAGAGCTTGCCGCTCTTTACGCCGATGAGGTAAGGGATGCAGAGTTGGACTTTGCTCTTACGGTGCACGAGGGAACGGCTGTGCGGCTTGATTTTCACTGCAAAAACGACAGAGGCGGGGAAGTATCGGGCGGCAATGTATCGGGTATTGTGACCGGGGATATCCCCGAAAAAGCGCAGCGGCGGGAATTTACGGAAGCGGACGGGGTCAAAAATCTCTCGAAGCTCGGGGGGACGCGGTACCGGCTCGGGAAAATTTCCTGCGATATTTCCCCGGGGCTTGCTCTTTCCGCTGCCTGTGTGAACGACCTGCGCCGCAGGGCTTGCGAATTGGCGGACAGTCTGACTGTTCAAAAAAATACTCCCGTGTATGAGATAAACGAGGATATTTCAGCAGATGTTCACAAAAATACGGCGGAAATACCGAAAGATACAGAAGAAATTAAATTCCGCATAATTACCCACAGCGCAGAGACAGCCATTGCAATGGCGAAAAAAGATGACGTTGAATTTGCAATATTGCCCGTTTCGGAATGCGAAAAGGTTGAGGCTGCCGCTTTTGCAGGAAAGATAACAGTAAGCCTGCCCGATATTGTAACGGACGAAAGTGCGCTGATAAAGCGGTTGGGCGGTCTTTGCGAAAAAGGATATACTCATTTTTTCTGCAAGAATTTCACACACATGGGGGCGCTGAAAGCCCTTGGAAATGTGCATATCCACGGAGGCTGGGGAATGAACATTGCCAATGGTGACAGCCTTAAAATGCTGTACGAAATGGGCTTTGAGGACACTTGCCTTTCCTTTGAGATGAAAGCGGGACAGGTGAGATATGCGGCGAAAAATTCCCCTGTTCCCGTGGGGATATATGCTTACGGCAGACTGCCGCTTATGGTTGTGAGGAACTGCCCCGTAAAGGCAGCGGTCGGTTGCAAGGACTGCAAAAGCGGCGGCGGCAGCAACGGCAGCAAGCTGACCGACAGGGACGGCAGGGTTTTCCCCGTGCACTGCGAGGGAGAATATGTTCGGATACTCAACTGCGATATATTGCAGGTCTGCGATAAACTCGAAGATTTTGTGGGCGTTTCTTTCGGGCTGCTGGATTTTACGGATATGGATATTTCCGAGGCACGGAAAGCCCTTGACGCTTGCATTTCCCGTGAAAAGTCCTGCGGGAGATTTACAAGGGGACTTTATTACAGGGGGATAATTTGATTAATAATTAATAATGAGCGGAACGGCGGGGGAGCAGTTGTATAGTGATAAGCAATTCTCAAAAATAAAATAAAAAGAAAGCAGATAAACCAACCTTAACATACAAAGAGGATTTCAAATGAGTAAAGCGATCGACAACATCAGATTTATTATACTGATAATATTTACCCTTGCCCTTTTGTCTCTTGGGGCGGTGAGGATAATGAAGATACAGCTGGTGGACGGCAGCGCATACCTGGAGAAAAGCAAAAGCTCCCGAATTTACGAGCAGGTGATCTCTGCCCCGAGAGGCGAGATCGCCGACGCTGACGGCAATTACCTTGTGGGCAACAAATCTGGCTTTAATGTTATGCTGGAAAAGGCCTTTTTCCCCGACGGCAACGAGGGGGCGAACAGGGTAATAGGCGAAACGGCGGGGCTGCTTGCAACGGAGGGGATAAGTCCGATAGACGAGCTTCCGATCACAAAGCCCGTGTCGGGCAATTCCCCCTTTGAATTTCTGCCCGATAGGGAAAGCGATATTGCAGTACTGCGGAAAAATATAGGCGTACAGGTCTACGGCACGGCGGAGGACTGCATTATTGCCATGTGCAGGCTTTACGGCATTGATGAAAGCTTGCCCGACAGCGAAAAGCGGCTTATTGCGGGGGTACGGTATACCATGGCGCTGCGGGACTTTTCCGTGACCAACCGCTACACCTTTGCGGAGGATATCCCAATGACCGCTGTGGTAAAGATAAAGGAAAAAAGCGATATCCTGGACGGGGTGGATATTTCCCAGGAGGCTGTGAGGGTAACTCATACGGGGGATGTTGTTCCTCATTTAATAGGCACTGTGGGAGCTATTTCCGCCGAGGAATACGAGAATCTGCGGGACAGCGGCTATGCCCTTAACGATACTCTCGGCAAGGGCGGCATTGAACGGGCTATGGAAAAAGTCCTGCGTGGGGAAAAGGGCGTTCGCCGTCTGGAAATTTCCGACGGGATAGTGGTGGGGGATGAGACTGCCAAAGAAGCAGTGCCCGGGAATACCATAAAGCTTACCGTTGACAGCAATTATCAGCGTAAGGTGCAGACTATTCTCGAAAATCATATTACATGGCTGAATAATCAGACATCGGTAAACGCCAAGGGTGTGGAAGCAGACGCAGGGGCGATCGTTGTGCTTGACGCCAGAACAGGAGGGCTTTTGGCAGCCGCCACATATCCCACTTATGATCTGAAGGATTACATTGCCGATTATCACGCTGTTGCCTCGGGGGAAAATGCGCCTCTTACAAACCGCGCCACTGCGGGAGAATACCGCCCCGGCTCGACCTTTAAGACGGTGACAGCCACTGCTGCTCTTAACGAGGGGATAATTTCCCCCGACACCATTGTGAACTGCCAGAAATACTACACCTACTGGGAGGACTGGAAACCCTATCCCGAGTGCACGGGCTATCATAGCAGGCTAAATGCGGTGGGGGCTTTGCGGGAATCCTGCAATATCTTCTTTTACGAGGTAGGGCGGATAATGGGCATTGACAGGATAAACGAATATGCCTCCCTTTACGGTCTGGGTGAGGAAATGGGGCTGGAAACGGGCAGGGGAGTGAAAAAAGGCTATGTTGCCTCTCCCGAGGTGTTCAAATCCTTACAGCTGGACTGGCAGGCGGGAAATGTTATCCAGGCGGCTATCGGTCAGTCGGACACGGCTGTTACTCCTTTGCAGATGGCAGCTCAGGCCATGACCATAGGCAACAGGGGGGTGCGTTATCAAACTTATATGGTGGACAGCATTTACAGCTACAACATGGAGCGGCTCATTTCCAAGACCGAGCCTGTGAAAGCGGCTGTTATCGAGGATAAAACGGGCTACACCTTTTCCTCCGTAATAAAGGGAATGGAGGAGGCGGCAGCCTTTGAGCAATATACTCTTTATCCCCGAAACAAAGACTATTACACAGGAAATTATCTGCTGACGACGCTTCCCGAGACTGCCGCCATAAAAACGGGCACTCCCCAGAAGCTGAACAAAAACGATACCCATTCCGCATTTATCGGATTTTATCCCTCGGACGACCCCGATATTGCCTTTGCGGCATATGTGGAAAAGGGGGAATGGTCGAAGTTTATGATAAAGGATATTATAAATGCCTATTACAATGAGGATTATTATATCCCGAAGCTCAGCGAAGCACATTCCGAGGCGGAAATGGCGGCAATGCTTGCGGATATGGAGGTACGCAACATTCCGAAGACACCCGAAAATGAGCCCGGTGATACAAATATAACTGTGAGAAGTGAGGTGGTGCCTGACGGGGCAGCACCGAATGAGGACGGTCTTTCGGAGAATGCTTCGGAAGACTTCGATGAAGAGCCTTTGGAGGATAACGGGGACGACTACAGTGAAGATATGCTGAATGTTGATGACGATTACGTCTGGCTGCCCGACGACAGCGAGATACTGGCAAGCATACTGAATGAAGAGCAGGAAGAAACGGAGGAATAGCAAATGCCCGAAATAACGCCCATTGCGGTCACCCGGAATGATTTTGACGAGAAATTCGGCATACCAAGGCAGGCGGGGCTGTGCAGCAGTGTTTCAAGGATAGTTTTCCTGCCCGGATACCGTGATCCCGATTCGCTGAGAGGGCTGGAGGGCTTTTCCCACATCTGGCTGCTGTGGGAATTCGGAGAGGCGAAAATGCACGGCAAATGGTCGCCCACGGTGCGTCCTCCGAGGCTTGGAGGAAATAAGCGGGTGGGGGTGTTTGCCACACGCTCGCCCTTTCGTCCCAATTCCATAGGGCTTTCTTCGGTAAGGCTTCTGGAGATTCGTCACGGCACGCCCGATGGGTCTGTGCTATACGTATCGGGAGCGGATATGATGAACGGCACGAATATATATGACATAAAACCCTATCTTGCCTACACCGATTCTCACCCCGAGGCGCTGTCGGGCTTTGCGCTGACGGAGGGAGGAAGGCTGTCTGTGGATATTCCCGAAGATATTGCAGGGCTGTTACCCGCGGACAAGCTGCAAGCCCTTAAAGAGATACTGTCACAAGATCCCCGTCCCCAGTATCAGAATGACTCTGCAAGAGTCTACACCATGGCATACGGGGGAATGGATGTGAGTTTTGTTGTTGAGGGGGGTTGTGTAAGGGTCACAGATGTTAAAGCAAAAATTAATTGCAAAATGCAAAAAATTTGTAAGCCGAAATAATTTTGATTTACGCAAAAAAATCCGGCGCACAGCACCGAAAACGTTTTTTTCTGACCTCTTACCTATAACATCTAACCTCTTAATGGGCAATGTACACAAAAATACTCTCCAATATTTTTATATTTCAAACGTTTACGCCTCTTGACATTTCTTTCCGAGTATGATATACTTATACTTGCAACAAATTATTGATGCGGCCAACTAATAGAACCTGACCGTGTTATGGCTTGCCGTGAATGTTACAATCTGTATAACTTCTTATTTGCAGTACATTTTGTATAAAAATCTGTACAAAATTTGTGCAAGTATACAAAATGTAAAAAGTTGCCTTACAGATATTGACAAATCCGGAAAAATGAGTTATAATATAATTGATGTTAAGGTTCTTATATTCTATGTTAACATCCGTTTTGTTGTCTCCTTTCTTTTGTTCTACACATAATGATTTTATGTGATTTGATTTTCTCGGCAGGGCTTAGTCCCTGCTATTTTTTTGCTCTCTTATAAGCCGGTTTTTTACGGTTAGTAAATTTCGGAAAATATTCAGTGATTAAACGCCGCTTGGGCTGTTTTCCCCTCATGCGCCGAGAAAGCAAAGCCGTTACCTTGCGCATGAGGAGAGAAAAGCACAGCGGCGTTTGAGCATAAAATTATCCTTGTGCATTATCTCTTATATAACAGTGCACAGCACAAAATGCCTATAAATCGCCGATTCTCGCTGTGTGTCCTATGGAATTCGGAGATTTGACGGGCTTTTCCCGGTTTGTGTCCTGTACATTTTTGCGTTTGGAGTGTTATAATAAGGTTGATGAAAGGAGGGCTGATGATGGATCAGAAAAAAATCGGAGGATTTCTGAAAACGCTCAGAAAAGAAAAGCAGATGACTCAGGAGCAGCTGGCGGAAAAGCTGGGAGTGTCGAACAGGAGCGTTTCCCGGTGGGAGAACGGAGTCAATATGCCCGACTTCGATCTGGTCATTGAGCTTGCAAATTTGTATAACGTCAGTATCGATGAGATACTGGACGGCGAAAGGAGAATGGATATGATCGACAAGGAAACCGAGAAAACATTATTAAAGGTGGCTGAATACGAAAACAGCGGCAATGAAAAATTTACAAAACAGCTTTGCGGGCTGTTTATCGGGGCTACGCTGTCCTTTGTGCTTTACGGCGTTCTGGAATTTATGGGGCTGGCGGATAAGCCCGGGTATTCGGCGCTGGCAAGCTATGCTATGGGGATAGTTTTTGGGGCGCTGCTAGTGGGGGTGCTGTATACGAGCCGTTATGGACGTAAAATTCAGGCGGCTAAGGCGAGATTTTTGGCAAGAATAAAAATGAGTGAGGGTGCGTCTCAAAAAAGTGCGGACGGATTTGGGGAGGAGGCTTGAGTCTCGGTTTATGGGGGGATATTGGGTCAAGGCAAAGCGGGCGCAGGTCTGCTTTGCCTTTTTGGGGTGTTTGCGGTTACATTTAATCATAGTATATGTACAGATGTACTCCGAAAAAATTGAGAGAAACGCTTTGACAAAAGGGCTGCTTTATGGTATCCTTATAATGTTGATACAGTGAGCAAAAAGCCGCAGTTGTCCGTAATAACAAAGGCAGTAACGGTATAAAAATCGGAGGGAAACGGAATCAAAGGATTTATGTATGAGTTGAAAGTTGTTGGAAAAATGGTTAGGCATATAGGCTTTTAGGAAATAAAACCGAAAGCGGAGAGATGATTTGGGAGGTTTTTGAAAAACGCATAAATGAAAATTATAGATTTAATAAAAATCTGTCCGTTTGAACAGGTTGCCGGTAAACTAACTCTGCATTATAATCTAACAAACATAGATGAATTTAGGAAACTATATAGTAGATTAGAAAAAATGAAAATAAACGGCGAATTCGATTTTTATATTTATATTTCAGCTTTCAAGGCGAGTGATACAGATGATGTATATGTAACCGATTTCGATGAGAATGATACCACATTGTATTATGATGTCAGTGGATATTACGGAAAATCCGATTCCACAATTTACTCTATTGCGTCATTCTCATTTTCGGATTTTATATCGTTTCAAATAGACGGGGATACACTATCAAAATACTCATATGATACTATTCTTGCACATTGTTTATATGAGATAACATATTATGGATTTGATGACACAGACAGATAAAAATATCAACACATTTTTTAATATAGTATATGTACATAGTGTGTAAACAAGCGTATATGCGCAGATCCTTTGTCGTTTGATTTTGTTTCGGGGAAAAAATATGCAGAAAAAATTTCCGAAAATTATACAAAATTTCTCAAAACCCCTTGACAAAGGGGATTTTTTGTGGTATGATTAATATACCTCTTTTTGGGGCTTGTTTTTTTGTGCGCTTTTTTAAGGCAACAAAAATTCCCCGTGAAGCCTTTTACGGGCATTCGAGAGGGAGGCAAAACAGGGATTCTCTTAATGGAAAGTCCCTTAAAGTAAAGAGAAGCTGTGTTTTTCACAGCCATTAACAGGAGGTGCCGATATGAGAGTAAAGGTAACACTTGCTTGCACAGAGTGCAAACAGCGCAATTACAACACTAAGAAGAACAAGAAGAACGACCCTGACAGACTGGAGATGAACAAGTTCTGCAAATTCTGCAAGAAGCATACCGTCCACAGGGAAACTAAGTAAGGCGGAGGGACAAGAATGGCAAAGAAAAAATCCGCAGGGAAGAAAAAATCTGCGGCAAACAATGCTGCAAAAGCAAAGCCTGTAGAAAAGCTCCCCGCCGATAAATCGGAGGCAACCCCGGAAACTGCCCCCGTAAAGGCAAAAAGCGAAAGCAAGCCCGATACCGCCAAGGCTAAGGGTGCGGACGCCAAGAAGCAGGCTAAAAAGCCCGGCAAGGTTGCCAAGTATTTCAGAGATCTCAGAAGCGAATTCAAAAAGGTGGTCTGGCCTTCCAAAAAGACTGTGGTCAACAACACAGGCGTTGTGCTTGTGGTAATGATCGGATCTGCTCTTGTGATGTGGGGACTGGATTCGGGCTTTGCGGCGCTTTTGAAGGGACTGCTCTCCTTAGCGGGAGCGTAACGGCTGAAAGGAGAGGTCGGGAATATGTCAGACGAGGCTAAATGGTACGTTGTTCATACTTATTCCGGATATGAGAATAAGGTCGCTCAGACTATCCTGCAGGTTGTGGAAAACCGCAAGCTTCAAGGGCTTATTACGGAGGTAAAGGTACCTACCGAAAGAGTGATGGAGAAAAACGACAAGGGCGTTCTGCGAGAGGTTGAGAGGAAAATTTTCCCCGGATATGTGCTTGTTAAAATGATACTCACCGATGACAGCTGGTACATTTGCAGAAATACCCGTGGAGTAACAGGCTTTGTGGGTCCCGAGAGCAAGCCCGTTCCTTTGAGCGAAAAAGAGGTCGAAGCTCTTGGCGTTGAAAGCGGCGTTAAGGCTGCCGAGATCGACATCAAGACCGGGGACAGGGTCAAGATCTCCGCAGGGCCTATGGACGGCTTTGTGGGCGAGGTGAGATCCATTGATCCCGAGGAAAATTCGGTTACGGTCTCTGTTTCCATGTTCGGCAGGGAAACACTGGCTACTCTTGATCTGAGCCAGGTCAAGGCCGTTACGGACTATTAATTTATTAAAACAAGACGTCTGCGTCCGAAGCAGTTCGGGCAAAGATGTATACGATTTATGGAGGTGTGCGTTATGGCACAGAAAGTTGTTGGCTTAATTAAGCTTCAGATCGCAGCAGGCAAGGCAACTCCTGCTCCCCCTGTTGGTCCTGCTCTGGGTCAGCATGGCGTAAATATTATGTCCTTTACAAAGGAATTCAACGAGAGAACAAAGAATGATATCGGTCTTATAATCCCTGTGGTTATCACGGTTTATGCCGACCGTTCATTCTCATTCATCACTAAGACCCCTCCTGCCGCAGTCCTCATCAAGAAGGCTATCAATCTTCAGAGCGGCTCGGGCGTTCCCAACAAGACTAAGGTGGGCAAAATAACAAAGGATCAGATCAGAAAGATCGCTGAGACCAAAATGCCCGACCTTAACGCTGCTTCCGTGGAAAGCGCTATGAGCATGATCGCAGGCACAGCCCGCTCCATGGGTGTAGAGGTTGTTGACTAACCGAAAATTTAAGTGGGAGGATAAACTTTCCGTTGTCTTTTAAGTAAGGCGTTACCACAAATTTACAGGAGGAAATTATATGAAACACGGTAAGAATTATATAGAAAGCTCAAAGCTTGTTGACAAGAACAAGCTCTATGACAGCGCAGAGGCTCTGGAGCTGGCCTGCAAGGCTGCAAAGGCAAAGTTTGACGAGACTGTTGAGGTACACATCCGTCTGGGCGTTGACTCCCGTCATGCCGATCAGCAGGTAAGAGGCGCAGTTGTACTTCCCAACGGCACGGGCAAGAAGGTAAGAGTTCTTGTTATCTGCAAGGAGGACAAAATGGAGGCTGCTACGGCGGCAGGCGCCGAATATGTAGGCGGCCAGGATTACATTGACAAGATCATGAAGGAAAACTGGATGGACTTTGACGTGCTTATCGCTTCCCCCGATATGATGGGTATGGTAGGCCGTATCGGTAAGATATTAGGTCCCCGCGGACTTATGCCTAACCCCAAGGCAGGCACTGTTACCCCCGATGTTGCAAAGGCTGTAACAGAGGCTAAGGCAGGTAAGATCGAGTACCGTCTTGACAAGTCCAACATCATTCACTGCCCTATCGGCAAGGTTTCTTTCGGCAAGGATAAGCTTTCCGAGAACTTCGAGACACTGCTTGAGGCTGTAGTTAAGGCTAAGCCTGCCGCTGCAAAGGGAACTTATATCAAGTCCTGCTCGGTGGCTTCCACTATGGGCGTTGGTATCCCTGTTTCCACAACCAAGTACGGAGTTTGAGTTAGAAGCAAGAATGCGAATCCGCAGGTTCGCCAAGAAACAAGAGGCAAGAGTTTTTCTTGCCTTTGTTTTTTTGTCGTTAATGCACAAGACAGCTGCCGTATTTTGTTAATAATCACAATGTATTATTAAAAAATACCGTTTTTCTTGAAAATTTATGTGATGTGTGATATAATATTTTAAATTTCGAAATAGGTAAAATTATGAGGTGATTTTATGAGATTAAAAAGATCGGCAAGATCGGTATTTTCACTGGCAATGGCTCTGGCTGTTATTTCAAGCGTTTCCGCTTCGGCTTTTGCTCACCCGGGCAGGACGGACAGCAGCGGCGGACACTACAACAGGTCTACAGGCGAATATCATTACCATAACGGCGGGAGTTCGTCGGGTTCAAGCTCGAGGTCGACAAGTACAAACACGGGGAGCTCGTCAAGTTCAAGGTCGGGCAGCAGCTCTTCAAGCTCAGCAAACTCAGCAAGCTCACGCAAGGCCAAATGGGACGGCGACAAATACTGGAACGGCAGCAAATATGTCACGGGCTTTTGTACCATAGACGGTAAAAAATACTGCTTTGACAGCAGCGGAAAGCTTTACAAAAACGAATGGGTAACAAACAGTTCGGGCGAACGCTTTTACATAGGCAGCGACGGCACCGTGTGCACGGGCTGGCACCATGTGGACGGGCACAAATACCACCTTTGCGACGACGGCAGTATGAGCACAGGCTGGTGCAAGGTGGACGGCAAAAGTTACTTTTTGGGCAATGACGGCATTGCACGCACGGGTTTCAGGAGCATTGACGGCAAGGTGTACTGTTTCGACAAGAACGGCGCTATGTGCACAGGCTGGCAGAAGATCGACGGCAGCACCTATTATTTCAAAAGCAGCGGAGAACGTGTTTCGGGAAAGGTGAAAATAGACGGCAAGGTCTACACCTTTGATGAAAACGGCAGGCTGCAAAATGCAGCTTCCACGGCTGCGGCGGCAGGACAGACCTCCGCTTTGAAGTGGGGCATGACCATGGACGAGGTAATTGAGGCAAGGCAGCTGGACAAGTATGTGATAGATGAAGATGTGATAATTACAACGGATAAGGTCATCAGTGACTGTTATTTCTTTTATGAGGATTCCCTCTGCGGCTACGGCAAATGGACTCTCTACTCAAAGAGTTCCCTTAAAAGCTTTAAGAAAACTCTGGAGGACGACGGCTGGGAAAATGCAGGCAGCAGCTATGAGGACGGGGTAAGCTATATATATTACACCAAGGACGGTCATATTACAGTGATATTCTATGATGACGCTTCGCTGTTCCGGGTAAGATATGCCGATGATTTTATGGATATGTGAGAACGCAGAAGCAGGAAATCAAGAAGCATGAGGCAGGAAAAAGTTTCTTGCCTCCTTTTTGCATTTGACATAGTATACGATTTGACTATGCGGGCTTGTCCGCTTTTTCAAAGCGGGGAGAATTTGCATAAATTATATAAAATTTCGGGAGGTAAAAAATATGTTGTGCAAAAGCTGTGGAAATTTTGTAGAAAAATACAGCGTTTTCTGCCGTTTCTGCGGGGCTAAGCAGGCGGCACAAACAGTGCTCCGTGATTTTGAGATCCAAAACGGTGTGCTGATAAAATATAAGGGAAGAAAGAAAAATGTTGTTATTCCGGATGGTGTAAGGGCGATATGGTTTGAGGCATTTAAGGACTGCAAATTTATTAAAAGCGTAACTATTCCCCTTAGTGTAAGCTTTATACAGAGTGAGGCATTCGGTGGCTGCACAGCTCTTGAAGAAATAACCATTCCGAGTTTATTAGAGCGTATAGGCTCAGAGGCGTTTAATATGTGCACGTCTCTTAAAAGCATAAGCATTCCCTTTGGCATAGAGCATATATACTGGGGTACATTCCGAAATTGCACATCTCTTAAAAGTGTAACTTTTCCTGATAGTGTAATGACGATAAGTCACCATGCATTTGAAAATTGTACAGCTCTTGAAAGCATAAGCATTCCCAACCGTGTAACAGATATAGGCTGGGCTGTATTTAAGAACTGCACATCTCTTAAAAGCGTCACTATTCCCGATAGTGTAATGACGATATGGCGATGTGCATTTGAAAACTGCACATCTCTTGAAAGCATAAGTATTTCGGACAGTGTAAGAGAAATACAGATAGGTGCATTTTCCGGCTGCACGAGCCTTACCGAGGTGAGCGTTCGGGATATTGAATTTAAGCTGGAAAGCACTGCATTTAAAGACTGCCCCCTTGACCCGGACTCAAAAAAGGCGCTTGAAAAATACAGTATATACGATAAGGAATGATTCACAGCTTCGGGCAGTTTGTGCTTTTATTCCGACCGAAAGCAGAATTGAGCCGGGAATATAGAGTGCAGATAATTTTCTCCAAAATTTTCGTGAAAATTACCAATAACTACTTGAAAAATCCAAAAGAATATGTTATAATAGCAATATGAACCGGTGCAGGGAAGTGCAATGCACCGAAAAAACAAGAAAAGAGGTCGTTTGAATCATGGGTTTTCTTACAGGTAAAACAGCGATAATCACAGGCGCAGGCAGGGCTGTACTTTCCGACGGCAAGTGCGGTTCTATCGGCTACGGCATTGCTACCGCTTATGCAAAAGAGGGCGCAAACCTTGTTATCACGGGACGTAACGTGAAAAAACTGGAGGACGCCAAGGAGGAGCTAGAAAGGCTCTATGGCATTAAGGTGCTTATCTGTCAGGCGGACATCTGCGACGGTGCGGACAATGAGGCTGTTGCCGGGGACGTTGTAAAGCAGACAATGGAAGCTTTTGGCAGGATAGATGTACTTATCAACAATGCTCAGGCTTCCGCTTCGGGCGTGCCTTTGGCCGAGCATACCACAGAGCAGTTCAACCTTGCAATGTATTCGGGACTGTATGCAACATTCTATTATATGAAAGCCTGCTATCCTCATTTAAAGGAGACCAAAGGCACTGTCATCAACTTTGCCTCGGGCGCAGGACTTTTCGGTAACTTCGGTCAATGCTCCTACGCTGCTGCAAAAGAGGGCATAAGAGGACTTACAAGAGTTGCCGCTACAGAGTGGGGCAAGGACGGGATAAATGTAAACATTGTCTGCCCGCTGGCGTGGACGGCGCAGCTGGAGAACTTCGAGAAAGCATATCCCGATGCATTCAAGGCCAATGTTAAAATGCCCCCCATGGGTCACTATGGCGACAGCGAACTGGAGATAGGCAGAGTTTGCGTACAGCTGGCAAACCCCGACTTCAAGTATATGACGGGCGAGACTATCACCCTCGAGGGCGGAATGGGTTTAAGACCGTAAATTACGGAGTTTTGTTTGTGGTCTTGATGCTGCGTTGCTTTGTTTTGGGCTGTGACATAACGGCTCGGAGGTTAGAGGTTAGAGGTTAGATGTGAAAGGTGTTACCTGCTCTTTGAGTTGTTAAAATGTAAAAATGCAGAAAAGTTAAATGCTCCCCTTTGGTCGGAATGTCCGTCAAAAGGGGAGCATTATGTGTATGTTATACTGAGAATTTATTCTTTTGTAAGCAGTGCGAAAAAATCGTCCTCGGGCATGGGCTTTGCATAATAATATCCCTGTACCTGGTCGCAGCCGATATTCCTCAGAAGCTCCACCTGCTCCTTTGTTTCAACGCCCTCCGCAAGTACGGTTATGTCCAGATTTGCCGCCATCTGAAGCACCTGCTCCAGTATACTGCGACCCTTGCTGGAGGTCATCATATTTTCAATGAAACGTTTGTCAAGCTTTATAACGTCAAAGGGGGATTCCAGCAGAACGTTCAGGGAGGAATATCCGCTTCCGAAATCGTCCATAAGCAGGGTAAATCCGCTTTCTTTCAGCAGGGCAGTCTGCCTGCTGATCTGAAGATCGTCTGCGGTCTCGGTTATTTCAAGCTCCAGCAGATGCCCGGGAATGCCGCATGAGCGTATCATTTCGGAAAGTATCCGGGTGCACCCGTCCTCTCGTAAATGAACTCTCGAAACATTTACCGAAACAGGACACGGTCCGACCCCTGCGTCAATGCACCTGCGGATGAACATACACGCCCTGCGCCATATGTAATGATCGACCTTTACGATCGCCCCGTTTTCCTCGATTATGGGTATGAACTGATTGGGATAGATTATTCCCCGTTCGGGGTGCACCCACCGCACAAGCGCCTCCGCTCCTATGATCTCATTTTTGGAAATGCTGTATTTGGGCTGAAGATACATACAAAGCTGATTTTCGTCAATTGCTTTTTGAAGATTTTCCTCAATGAATTTCATGTTATACAGGGAATCCTTGAATTGATCCTTGTAGAAAACGATATTGGAGGAAAAGCCCAGCTTTGCGGTGCGCCTTGCCATGGCAGCCCTGTCCTCAATACGCCGCAGCTCCATGGTCTTGTCCTCTGCGATATACACGCCGTAGGAGATCTGGAGGGTAACATTCTTGTATTTGCATATACGGGCGTCAAGCTCGGTTATGAACCGCCTGGGGTAATCCTCGTCGGGAGCTTCCGTTACCACAATAAATACATCGCTGCGCAAATTCAGGTAATATTGCTTCTCGTTGCACTGCTCCTTTAATCCCCGCACGATATGATCCAGCACTTCATTTCCGAACTTTTCGCCGTAAAGATCGTTGATGATCTTGAAGCGGCGTATATCAAACTGAATAAAAGCAACCTTATCGGCAGTTTCCAGAAGCTCGGTAACATGGCGGCGGAATCTGTTGGAGCGCCCCATGCGCTTGACCATAGTCTGAAGCTCGTCGTTTTCCGGCAGATACTCCGGGTCTATGGAAATATCCGCTTTGTAGTTTATGTATTCCGCAGTCATTTCCTCAAGGATCTCTATACTGGCTTCAAGGGCAGCGGGACATCTTTTGAGGATAAGCCCGTTCTGCCGTATTTCCGCCATTTGATCGGGAATGGATATGTCCTTCCCGAGAATGTCACGGCAGTTCACCTTGCCGTTCATTCTTTCGGAGAAACGCTTTATAAATTCCTCGGTTTTCTTGTTTCCGTAGACCTCCTGCTCGGTATCGCTGGCATTATAGAAGCCGAAGGTCATACCGAGAACGAGAAGTCCTGCCGTAATGCACCCGCAGGTATTTCCGCAGCGCATACCGCCTCCGAAACAGGTGCTTATTTTAAAAGCCGTTTTCAGATCAAGCCCGAGATCATGGGCAAAAGCGCCGAAAAGAGCCTGTGTGCAGTGATATTTTTCATTCAGAAGCTTGATAGCATTTTCCTTATGAGTCATAATAAACCTCCGCCGCAGTTGATGGTTTTTACTAAAATCAATTGCTTTGTACAGTTTAATTTTATCACAAATGCTGCCCATTGTCAAGGGATAATAAAAAAGATTATGTATAGAAGTTAGAGGTAAGAGGTTAGAAAGTTTTTGGCGTCCTCTCATTTTCATTGAGAAATAGAATAAAGAAACAAGAGGCAAGATGTTGGTTTTCTTCATCTAGCCTTTTGCTTCTAAATGTGACTATTTCTTTTTCTTTTTATTTGCTTCGACCGTAAAAACGACCGCCAAACCAATTCCTAAGATTATCCACGGAAATGCCGCGTTAAAAAAATCCTGTATCATGATTTTCACCTCACATTTTTCTTTTATAATATACATTAACAATGACCGTTGCCAATGCGCTGAAAAGCAGTACGGCAACTAAGGAAAAACAAATTTTTTCATTGAAAAAACCTGCCGCAACAGCAGCCATAGCAGTCCCCATCATTGATATAGCCGAACTCTTTTGCGATGTCTCCTTATTGATGGCAATGTTGCGCTCATCGGTTTCGTTTATGTACATTTCTTTTAATTTTTTCTCATTGCGCAGGGTGGCAAATGTTCTCGTAAGACTATATACTGCAAATGATTCCATTCCGACAAAAACACCCATTGAAACTGCCTGCGCAATATCACTTGCACCATTTGTGAGAAATACGAGCATGAAATACAGTGCAAGACTGCACAGACAAACCAAAGTATCAAGTTTAAAACGCCTTTCGACCTTTTTTCTGAAATTCTCCATCATGATCCTCCTTTAAAATTTTCTTCTCCCTCAAAAATGAACAGCTTCTCGATCGTCATACCAAAGAACTGCGCTGCCTTGTGCGCAAGGATAAGAGAAGCATTATATTTTCCGTTTTCCAATGAAATAATTGTTTGACGAGTAACACTCAGTGCATCGGCAAGCTCTTGCTGTGTGACCTTCCTTGCCTTGCGAAGTTCCTGAATTCTGTTTTGCAATCATATCGCCCTCCTATGAGGTAAAGTTAACTTTACAATATTAGTATAGCACGCTTTACATTAAATGTCAAGTACTTTTTACATTTTTAGTTTTTTTAACAAAACGATACCAACAAAAGAGTACCTGTCTGTACATTTCATATCATAAGACAGAAATGATATGTCGCTCATTTTGAGAAAATTGAAATAACACAAAAAGCAAGAGGCAAGATGAACATACCATTCATCTTGCCTCTTGCTTCTAAGTGGAGGAGGATGGATTCGAACCATCGAAGCTGAAAGCAACAGATTTACAGTCTGCCCCCTTTGGCCACTCGGGAACTCCTCCGTATTTTTTACGCTTGTGGGATTTTACTATTCTAACCTCTTACCTCTAACATCTAAAATCGGGGCGACAGGACTTGAACCTGCGGCATCTTGCTCCCAAAGCAAGCACTCTACCAAACTGAGTTACGCCCCGCCGTCTTTGATTATATTATATAGTCTGCCCGGTAAAAGAGCCTATCCACAACTAATTCATAATAACATATTTGCGGCGGATTGTCAAGACTTTTTTTAAAGTTGTACCGAAATTGTAAAATGTTACAAAAGTGACCTTTGTGAGTTTCCGAATAATTGTAATTATGTATAATTTTTTGGGGAAAATGTATAAAATTTGCAATAACGGTTGCTTTTTTTTTCTTGATTTGGTATAATATAAGTTGTATAAGTGTGTCATTTATTATTAAAATGACTTGGTTTATACACGGCAAAGGAGCTGCGGCAGGCATATGAAAATTCCCTTTTTAAGCAGAATGGTAAATGAACAGTTCAATTTCATAATGCCCAAGGCTCTGTTTGCGGATCTGTTGGTTTTTGTTGCTGCATTGCCCTTTTACGGGCTTCGGCCGGAGGTTCCTCTGGGGCTGCTGCTGGGTACGGCTGCTATGACGGCGAATTTCCTTCTTCTGGGGTATTCCGCCGAGCGGGCTGTGGAAAAAACCACGCAGAAAAGCGCTCAAAGGTATATGTTCAGCTTCTATCTCATTCGTCTGACTGTTATGGGGGCTGCTTTGGTCGTGGGCTTTAACTGTGACGGGATAAATCCTGTGGCAGTGTTTCTCCCTCTTTTATGGCCAAAGACCATATACACGGCGGACGCAGCGATAAAGCATTTCAAAAACAGAGACAGGAAATAGGAGACAAACAAATCTGAGGGAAAGGAGGGTGACTGTTTTCTATGGTTAATAAAATCGCCGCCGGGCTTTTTGCTGCGACCGAAGGCGCTGTGAAGGCTTTTGACACCGAGCTTCATGTGGACGTTGTGGGTCCCAAGAAAATGATAATCTTTTTTAACGGTGATACGGAGCTTTTCGCCATTTCCGAAACGGTCGTTACGGGGTGGCTGCTGATAATTGTGCTGTTTGCGCTTATGTGCTGGCTCACAAGCGATCTGAAGGTAGTTCCCACGTCGAAAAGGCAGGTTCTGGCTGAGTGGTTCGTCACGTTCTTCAATGACCTTGTAAGGGAAAATATGGGAGCTAAAATGATGCACATGGCGCCTTATATCGCCACCATATTCACCTTTGCTCTGACGGGTTCACTGGTCAGTGTATTGGGGCTTCGCAGTATGACCGTTGACATCAACTGCACCGGCACATGGGCTGCTGTGACACTTATCCTCATAACCTTCTACAAGATAAAGAGCAACGGATTCGGAGGCTATCTCAAAGGGTTTACCGAGCCTGTGCCCGTTATTACGCCCATTAACATACTGAGCGAGGTCGCAACGCCTGTGGCTATGGCGCTCCGTATGTTCGGCAACATTTCCAGCGGCATGATCATCAGCTCCATTATTTACGCTTTTCTGACGGTACTGAGCAATGTGGTGTATAATCTTATCCCTGCGCTGGCTTCCGCCACATTCCTTAACAATTTCCACATTTTCCAGATAGGCGTTCCTGCGGTGCTGTCGATCTATTTTGACTTTTTCTCAAGCGTTATCCAGTCTTACGTTTTCATAATGCTGACTATGGCTTATGTGGGCGACGCGGCAGGGAAAGAGGAATAATTACGGTGATTGCAGATCATCAAGGCAAATTTATTATGCGGTTTTGATAAAAACCACAGCGACACAAGTTGACGCAGAAAATGTAAATACATACATTTTCCGAAAATAAAAATTTATGGAGGTAAATTTCTATGAATATGATGACTGACGAACAGGCTATGCTTTTTGCAAAGGCTATCGTACTCATGGGTCAGGGTATAGGCGCAGGTCTGGCGCTTATTGCAGGTATCGGCCCCGGTATCGGTGAGGGCTACGCTGTAGGTAAGGCTATCGAGACTATCGGCAGACAGCCCGAGGCTAAATCCTCTGCCACCACTACGATGTTCATCGGCTGCGCAGTTGCAGAGTCAACAGGTATTTACGGTCTTCTCGTAGGTATCATTCTGCTGTTTGTAAATCCGTTCCTGAAGCACCTGGGCTAATCGGACGGGAAAGCGGCAGAATAGGGAGGAAAGTGTAAATATGAATGTTACAAGTCAATGGTTCGATTTTTTCAGCATTGAGCCGAGTACAATAATCGGCGTTCTGTGCAATACTCTTATTCTGTTTTTACTGTTCAAAAAATTTCTGTTTGCTCCTGTGAACAAGATAATCGAAGAACGGAAGGCGCAGGTCTCAAAGACCTATGAAGAAGCCGACGCAGCTCTTGCATCTGCCAAAAGCAAGGAGACCGAGTACAACGAAAAGCTTGCTGCTGCCAAAAGCGAGGCGGACGAGCGTGTGAGAGAGGCTACCAGAAAGGCTCAACAGCGCTCCGACGAGATCATCGCAAATGCAAAGCAGGAAGCCGCAGGGCTTGTTGATAAGGCTAATGCCGACATTGAAAGGGAGCGCAAGCGCGCTGTAAACCGCATCAAGGACGAGATATCCGATATTGCCGTAACTATTGCGGGCAAGGTCATCGGCAGAGAGGTTGCCGGGGACGAGGAGCAGGACAGGCTTATTGATGAGTTTATAGGCGGCTTGGGAGAAGATGAATGACCCCTTTGAAATGTAGGAAAGGAGTGGCTTTATATGGCGACCTCTGTTGACAAGGTTTATTCTTCCGCCTTGTTATCTATAGCAAGAGAGGATAAATCCGCAAAGGCCATGGACAAGGAGCTGAGCACCTTGGCGGGCATTTGCGGGGACAATCCCGAGCTTGCAGCGGTGCTGTGCGCCCCCACTGTTACAGAGGGCGAGAAGCTTTCCCTTATTGAGAAGATCTTCAAGGGGAGAGTGAGCGGCATTATCTATAATTTCCTTTGCGTGCTTGTTACGAAAAACCGTTTCGGCTGCCTTAGCGGCATTGCCGAGGAGTTCCGAAAGGAATACTACGAGGAATACGGCATAAGGGAGGTCACTGTCACAACGGCAGTTCCCTTAAAGGATAAGCTGCGGGAAAAGCTTATGGCAAAGCTCCGCAAGATGTACGGCAAGGAGATCATCCTTATCGAAAAGACCGACCCCTCGATAATAGGCGGTATGGTCATTACCTGCGGAGGCAGTATGCTGGACGGCTCGGTCAAAACAGAGCTTGAAAATATGCACAGGCAAATCAAGGATATGGTTGCGGGCTAAAACCCCGCCATAGACACTTTTTGAAAAACGAAAGGGTGAATCAGATGGATTTGCGCCCGGATGAAATAACCGGTATAATTAAAAATCAGATCAAGAACTTCAGTTCCAAAATTGAGCGGACCGACACGGGCACGGTCGTTACCGTGGGTGACGGTATTGCACGTATCCACGGGCTTGACAGCTGTATGTCGGGCGAGCTGCTAGAGTTTGAAGGCGGCGTATACGCCATGGCCATGAACCTGGAGCAGGAATTCGTGGCAGCGGTGCTGCTTGGTGCGGACACTGAGATCAAGGAGGGCGACACCGTTAAGAGAACGGGCAACGTTGTTTCCGTTCCTGTGGGCGATGAGATGCTGGGAAGAGTTGTAAATTCCCTGGGTCAGCCCATTGACGGCAAGGGTCCTGTCCTTGCAAAAGAGAAAATGCCCATTGAGCAGCCTGCCTACGGTATTATCACAAGGAAATCCGTAAGCAGACCTTTGCAGACGGGCATTAAGGCGATAGACTCAATGATACCCATCGGAAGAGGTCAGCGTGAGCTTATCATAGGCGACCGCCAGACGGGTAAAACAGCGATTGCGCTGGATACAATCATCAACCAGAAGGGCAAGGACGTTATCTGCATTTATGTTGCGATAGGTCAGAAGCGCTCCACTGTGGCAAACGTGGTGGAAACGCTGGACAAGAACGGGGCTATGGGCTACACTATTGTGGTTTCCGCTACCGCCTCAGAGCTTGCGCCCTTGCAGTATATTGCGCCTTATACGGGCGTTGCCATGGGCGAGTATTTCTTGAAGCAGGGCAAGGACGTGCTTTGCGTGTACGACGATCTGTCAAAGCACGCTGTGGCTTACCGTACCCTTTCTTTGCTGCTTAAAAGACCGCCCGGACGTGAGGCATACCCCGGAGATGTATTCTATCTCCATTCAAGACTGCTCGAAAGAGCTTGCTGCCTGAACGAGAAATACGGAGGCGGGTCGATAACGGCACTTCCTGTTATCGAAACTCAGGCGGGAGACGTTTCTGCGTACATTCCCACCAACGTTATCTCCATTACCGACGGGCAGATATTCCTGGAAACAGACCTGTTCAACTCGGGCGTTCGTCCTGCCGTAAACCCCGGTATCTCCGTATCGAGAGTTGGAGGCGCAGCGCAGATAAAGGCTATGAAAAAGGTTTCGGGTTCCTTAAAGCTCACCTATTCCCAGTACAGAGAGCTGCAAAGCTTCTCCCAGTTCGGTTCGGATCTGGACAAGGATACCAAGGACAGGCTTGCGCTGGGTGAGAGAGTGGTTGAGGTATTGAAGCAGGACAGAAACTCGCCTCTTACCGTTGAAAATCAGGTAATCATTATCTATGCCGTTACCAACGGCTATTTAAAGGATATCCCCGTGGAGAAGATACACGACTTCGAGGCTGAGTTGTTTGCGGATATTGCGGAAACTGCTCCCGAGATCGTAAACTCCATTAAGGAAACCAAGGAGCTGACAAAGGATAACGAGCAGGCTCTTAAAGACAAACTTGAGGAATTCGTAAAGAAATTCCTTGAAAGCCTGTAAGGCGGTGAGGACGCATGGCAACAGGAAATATGAAGGACATAAAACGCCGTATAAAAAGCGTTGAGTCCACTATGCAGATCACAAAAGCCATGGAACTGGTTGCCTCCTCCAAGCTCAGAAAGGCAAAGGAGAAGGCAGACAAAGCCAGACCTTATTATAAAGAGCTGTATGATACCATGTGCGTTATACAGGCGGAAAACCCCAAGTTCCTCTCTCCGTTCACAAAAAGCGACAGCGAGGGTAAGACCCTGCTTGTTGTGGTTGCGGGCGACAGAGGTCTTGCAGGCGGCTTTAACTCCAATGTGTTCAAAATGGCGGCTGCAAGGATAGAAGAGCTGGGGGGCAAGGATAATGTTGACATTCTTGCGATCGGCAAAAAGGCTGTGGAGTATTTCGACAAAAGGGGCTATAACCTTATTGAGCGCCACGCCGCAATAGCCGAGGGAATAAAGATACACCAGGCATCCTATATAGCGGATGCGGTGGTAGATCCCTATATCAAGGGCGTTTACAGGGGGGCGGAAATATTCTACACGGAATTCGTTTCCGCCATTACCCAGCAGGCTGTGACAAAGCACCTGCTGCCTGTGGAGCTGCGTGATATCGAGGTATCGAAAGCGCTGCCCATTTATGAGCCGTCCGTCGGTGAGGTTTTCAACCACATTGTTCCCAGGTATATCACGGGAATGATCTTCGGAGCGGTGGTGGACAGCTTTGCTTCCGAGCAGGCTGCAAGGCGCAATGCCATGGAGAACGCTTCGGACAACGCCAGCGAGATGATCAGCAACTTGTCGCTCATTTACAACCGTGCCCGTCAGGCGTCCATTACTCAGGAGATCACCGAGATCGTGGGCGGTGCAAGCGCAGGGTCGGAATAATTATACATTTTGTATATTTAAGTGAATTTATACAGCATATATATTTTTATTTTTAGAGGTTATAAAATCTAACCTCTTACCTCTAACTTCTTCCGCAGAAATCTGCATAACAGTGTAAATGAAATGCGGGCAGAGTAAGGAGCAACTCAAAACAAACAAACTTCTAAGAGCTGAGGTGATAAAATGCCGAAGAAAAATATCGGAAGCGTTGTACAGATAATCGGTGCGGTAGTAGATATCCGGTTTGCAAAGGATAATCTGCCGAACCTGCTGAACGCTATCGAAATAGAGCTTAACGGCAGTAAAATGACCTGCGAGGTGGCGCAGCACATAGGCGACGACGTTGTAAGATGTATCGCCATGTCCTCCACGGACGGACTTGTAAGAGGCACAGAGGCGGTAGATACCGGCTCGCCCATTACAGTTCCCGTGGGAAAGAACACCTTGGGGCGTATATTCAACCTCCTGGGCGAGCCTGTTGACAACAAGCCCGCACCCGAGGCCAAGGAGCGGTGGCCTATCCACCGTGAAGCTCCCTCCTATGAGGAGCAGACAGCCTCCAACGAGATACTCGAAACGGGTATCAAGGTAATCGACCTTATCTGCCCCTACCTTAAAGGCGGTAAGATAGGCCTTTTCGGAGGCGCAGGCGTTGGCAAGACGGTTCTTATTCAGGAGCTTATCAACAACATTGCCAACCAGCATAACGGTATTTCCGTATTTACGGGTGTTGGCGAGCGTACCCGTGAGGGCAACGACCTTTACAATGAAATGACCGAGTCGGGAGTTATCGACAAGACTGTGCTTGTGTACGGTCAGATGAACGAGCCTCCCGGAGCAAGAATGAGAGTTGGACTTTCGGGACTTACCATGGCGGAGTATTTCCGTGACGTGGAGGGTCAGGACGTGCTGCTGTTCATTGATAACATCTTCCGTTTCACACAGGCAGGTTCTGAGGTTTCCGCACTCCTCGGGCGTATGCCCTCGGCGGTTGGCTACCAGCCTACACTTGCAACGGAAATGGGCGCATTGCAGGAGAGAATTACATCTACAAACAAGGGTTCAATCACTTCCGTACAGGCAGTATACGTGCCTGCGGACGACCTTACCGACCCCGCCCCCGCAACCACATTCGCCCACCTGGACGCTACTACCACACTGTCCAGAAATATCGCTTCTCTGGGTATTTACCCGGCGGTAGACCCTCTGGACTCCACCTCGAGAATCCTTTCTCCCGATATTGTTGGACAGGAACATTACGAGGTAGCAAGAAGCGTGCAGAACATTCTCCAGAGATACACAGAGCTTCAGGATATCATTGCGATCATGGGTATGGACGAGCTTTCCGATGAGGATAAGCTGATCGTTGCCAGAGCGAGAAAGATCCAGAGATTCCTCTCCCAGCCTTTCCACGTAGCCGAGCAGTTTACGGGAATGCAGGGCAAATATGTTCCCTTAAAGGAGACCATAAGAGGCTTCAAGGAGATAATCGAGGGCAAGCATGACGACCTGCCCGAGTCGGCATTCCTGTTTGTGGGAACTATCGAAGAGGCTGTTGAAAAAGCAAAGCAGTCCGCAGAATAAGGGGGTAGAGTAATATGGCAACTCCCTTTAAGCTTACGGTGATAACGCCCGAAAAGACCTTTTTCGACGATAACGCCGAGCAGGTAATCGTGCGCACCACCGAGGGCGACATAGGTATACTTGCGAACCACATAAGCCTTGTGGCAAGTCTGCCTTCGGGACCTATGAAAATAACCACCGAGAGCGGCAGCCGTGCCGCAGCGGTTTCCGCAGGACTGATAAAGGTCGGCGGAAACGAGGTGCACATTTTCGCAGACGCTGTGGAATGGGCTGACGAGATTGACCTTGACTGGGCGCAGCGCTCCAGAGAAAACGCCGAGCAGAGAATTGCCGCAAAGAACAGCGAGCGTGACTTTGCTCTTGCGGAGCTCAAGCTCAAGCGTGCCCTTAACAGGATCAGCGTGCATAATAATTTAAAGTAAAATGTTTAATTAAATCCAAGTCATACTTATAAAGAAGTTTAAGCCCCGAAGCAATTATTGATAACTGCTTCGGGGCTTATTGTTTGTATCCGATTACTCGCATAAACAGGAATTCAGCGATTTACCTTAGTAATAACCCATTTATCCTTTTCTTCCCTTCATCATCGGAAACACCTTTGCATGCAGCAGCCCGACCAAATTAACAGCAATTTTCCTCGGCAGCATTTTGTAAACCGCTGCCGCAATTTTTTTCTTTCTCGGGCGATTGTCGTTCATAGGGGGTATATCACGCCATGGGGACATATTTTTATATCTTGCCCATTCGGAAGAATACGGGTGCTCACATCCCTTGACCCAGGGTCTGACCGATAAAAAGCTTGATGTAAAATGAACGATCGCAGGATCTTTTTTCGCCTCCCGTATCTCTTTTTCCGAATAATATTCCTTTGGCTGTCGAAAAGCCATAAGATCATTGTATGAAAAATCAAAAAGCGCGGTATAACAATTGTAGCAAGGGTGGACGCAAAGCATTCTTTCGGAGCATACGCCGTTTATCACATCCTGATCGGGATATGTCACAGAATTAATGTGAGCTTTAAGAAAATCCATAAATTCATCCTCGTGCCATTTGTTCGGATCAATAAGCAGCACCCCGCTGTTGCAGTACAGATCATGCTCACCCATTCCAAGGTTTTTCAGATAATTTTTGCTTACGCAGTCCCGCACTCCCGCTGCGGAATAGCCCCGGGTATCCGTCATGTAAAATTTTTCCAAATTTCTGCGCACCAGCACATCGCAGTCCAGATAAAGCACTCTGTCAATTTCCTTCGGCAAAAGCCGCCGCAGATATATCCTTGTAAAAGCGCTTTTGCTCCACCGCAGAGACCGCACCTCCTGAGGGACCTGCACATTTTCCACGGAAATATACGATATTTTCCGGTTATATTTATCCCCTATCGAATTTATTTTTTTCTTATTGCCGCTGCTGATCTTGTCGTCAAGGATATAAACCGCAATATCCTCACATTTTTTATTATTTTCAAACAACGAGATTATTGATATGCCAAGCATTTGGGAAAAATTATCATCGCTTGCATAAACTACATTCATATTAAAAGCTCCATTTTTTAACAGCATTACCAAGATTACCCAAGAAAGCATACGCCCTCTTGGGTAATGATGTACTGCGCTGCACACTGTTTTCGGTATCTGCGCTGTAAAGGGATTTAGTCAAATTCAGTCGGTAGCAGGGTCGTCGGCATATGTAGCCACGGAATCGGCGGTTTCCTCACCCTTGTCGGCCTCGGCGGAGGTCTTTTCTTCATCAACGACCTTGTTTGCAGCCTCATCGTAAACGCTCTTTACGAAATCGGTTGCACCGTTCACAACCTTGATACCCGCAGCCATAATATCAACCGCCGTCTTGCGGACAGTTTCCGATTCTGCGATCTTCTGCCCTACCAGAACAGCCGCCGCACCCGCTAACGTGCAGCATATTTTAACGCGCTGAAAATAGCCTAACATAAAAAATCATTCCTTTCATAATGAGGGTTTCCCCTTCAGGAGAAAATCCCGACAGCTTTTGTTTACAATTAAATTATACTCCCAAAATCCTTGCCTGTCAATAGATATTGCCGTTTTTTAATCAGATTTTAATGTGGTGTAATGTTATTTTAATATAAGCTTAGGAAAAATTAAAAATTATTAATGGTTGTCGGTTTTACAGTGTAAGCTGCCATTTTAAAGCGAGCGGTAATAATTCTGCATCTCCGCCGCATCTTCCGTTTGCGTGCCCGAGCTTTCGCAGATTATCGTGGGCGACCAGCCCCGACGGTAAATCTCCTCCAAAAGAGGTTCATAATCCGGACCGAAGCCGTTGTTATTTTCAAAAGTAACGTGGCGCTTTTCGCCGCCCGGGACAGTAAATTCTATCTTGGAAAAATGGCTGTGGAAAATCTTTGCCCTATCTAAGCCCACGCCGTTTTCCATAAGATCAAGCATTTTGGCGTAGTCCTCTTTGCCTTTTATCCCGCCGAATGTGCGGGCGTTAAGGTGTCCGAAATCCACAGTGGGCAAAAAGCTGTCGTCCACCTTGCAAATTTCAATGACCTCTTCCAAAGTCCCCAGCTGATTTACCTTTCCCATAGTTTCAGGGCAGCAGATAATATCCGAAAGACCCGCCTCGTCAAGAGCTTTTTTCGCCCTTTTCATAGTGTCCTTCGCCAGTGCCAGCGCCTCTTCACGGGAAATTTTGGCGCATGAGCCGCTGTGAATAACTATTCTTTGCGCTCCCATTGCTTTGGCAGCTTTGGCGGATTCCAGAATATAGCTCACAGAGTTCAGACGTTTTTCCTCGTCTGTTCCCGAAAGGGATATGAAATAAGGAGCATGCAGGGATAATGTCATACCTGCGTTTTTAAAGGCTGTGCCTATTTCCTCCGCTGCCTTTTGTGATATCCTTACTCCCTGCCCGCACTGGTATTCCATATGGGTAAGTCCGAATTTCTCCAAATACTCAGGGCTCTGAACGGATCTTTTATATCCCATGGTTTTAAAGCTGTCTCCGCTGCCTGCGGGTCCGAATGTTGCCGACAATTAAAACACATCCTTTTTGTTTTTTCGGTAAAGCACCGATCAAACCGTTTTTAAAATATTTTGATCTCACAAACGGTTATTGGCGGCTTTTCCCTAACCTCCGACTATCTGTTTATGTACAGATCGGCTATGTCCTTTTTCCACTCGTCCGCTATGGCTGTGCAGGTATCTATATCGCAATCCTCGGCGGCGTTTTTGAGATTTGTGAAAAATTCCCCGAATACATTGTCGTATACAAAGCCGTTCATCTTTTCTATTACATCGTCTATCATAAGCGTGTCAAAATTCTCCAGCGCTTCTTTAAGCTCGTCAAGCATATCCATGATCTCCACAGGATCGGCAGCTCTGTGTATTTCCTTGACCTCCGAATCGGGGAACACGGGGGAAAGTATACGCTTATAGTCTTTGTACATCTTCAGCATAGCTCCATGCTTTGCCTTGATAAACTCGGTGTTTTGTTCCTTGCCCGCTTTTTCCAGTTCAGCTGCCATAGTGGCAAGGTCGTCTGCGCCGATCTGGCGGGAAGTGCTTTTAAGAGAATGTACCTCAATGGTATACTCCGACCACAGCTCGTTTTTGAAATAATCCTCGATAACAGCCGACTTTTTCTCGATCGTCATATAGTATTCCTTGAGCACAGCCATATAGAGACTTTCGCTGCCAAGAAGATTTACGGCGCTCTCTATATTGAGACCCTCTATGCGCAAGGGAGCGTTCTCTTTATTTTCCTTTTCAGAGGCTTCCGCCTCGTCCTTATTAATTGGAATAAGCTTTTCAGACGGCAGCCATTTGCGCACCATGGAGATAATATCCTTGGCGTCCATTGGCTTTGGCAGGAAATCGTTCATACCTTCCCGCAGGAACATTTCCCTTGCTCCTCCTATGGCATTGGCGGTAAGGGCTATTATGGGGACGTTGGCATATTCGGGCATAAGACGGCGGATTATACGTGTAGTCTCCACGCCGTCCACCTCGGGCATCATATGATCCATAAATATGATGTCGTACATCATGCCCTTGACCTTTTCAATGGTTTCTCCTGCATTCATGGCTGTGTCCACCCGCATATTGAGCGGGGCGATAAGCCCTTTGGCTACGGTAAGGTTGACGGAGTTATCGTCAACTATGAGAATATTGGCGTCGGGGGCGGTAAAGGCAAAGTCCTCCTCGCTTTCCGTTTCCCCATGAGCATATTCGGGGATAAGCCCCATGGCTGCAAACAGGTTCAGGAAATACACGGGCTTTCGGATTATCCTTACATCCTCGGAGGTATCATCGTGGAAATTGCTGCCGAAATTATCTATGATAATGCACTTTACAGGCTCCTTGCCCGGGTTGAAGAATTTGCTTATTTTATCCGAATAAAGAGTGCGTTCCACGATAAGATAATCGTGATATTCCGAGAGGCTGCTTGCCTCCTCCATATCGGTAGCGGCAATGCCTATTCTTTCAAGGTCAATCATTACCTGCTTTTTAAGGTAGCCGTTGTTGATAAGCACGGCTGTTCTGGGCAGGTTGTTCCTCCGGATATTCATTGCGGATTCGCTCACCAACTGCTGGGGGAGGACAAAGGAGAAGCAGCTGCCTTTATTGTATTCGCTTTCCACGCTGATATCGCCGTTCATAAGGGAAAGAAGCTGGCGGCATATGGCAAGCCCCAGACCCGTGCCCTCAATATTGCGGTTTCGCTTGCTGTCCAGCTGCTGGAATGAGCGGAAAAGCTTGTTCAGATCCTCACGCTTTATGCCGCTGCCCGTGTCGGTAACGGAGACCTTCATCATCACCGTATCTCCCCCGAAGGGCACGCACTCCATTTTAAGCACTACCTGTCCTTGCGTGGTGAATTTTACGGCATTGGTGAGCAGGTTCATGATTATCTGCTGTATACGGACGTTATCCCCAAGAAGTCTGTGAGGCATATCGGGAGAAATATCCATAATGAATTCGATATTTTTTGAGCCGATACGGGTGCTGATTATGCTGGCGATATCGTTGATAAGGCTCAGCGGCTCGTATGTAACGGGCGTTATTTCCATTTTTCCCGATTCTATTTTGGAGAAGTCGAGTATATCGTTGATAATTACCAGCAGGCTTTTGGACGCCGATCTGATCTGGTGTATATATTCCCTTGCGGCAGGGGACATTTCCTCCCTCAGCGCCATTTCCGACATACCCAGAGCCGCATTCATGGGGGTGCGTATCTCGTGGCTCATATTGGCAAGAAAGTCGGATTTTGCACGGGCGATCTTTTCTATTTCAAGGTTGCTCAGATAGAGCATATAGCTGTTATAGGCAATATTTGAGAGAATGGCTGCCATGGTGTAGAGGAATTTTGCCGAACGGTCTACGGTCTCCCTGTCGACTATGCGCACCTTGCAGGCTGCGTCGTAATACTCGCCTATATCTATCCCCAGATCCGATGCGATACGGGCAAACTTGGCAGGGTCGGGGGGATTTGTCAGCACCTGTCCGCCTATAAAGCTGCCCACCATTCGCCCGTTGGCTATAATGGGGGCGGCAAAGTCCACCAGTCCTGCATGGCAGGTGTATACGCTGGCTGTGCCCTCGGTCATTGCCTGCTCTGCTCCCATTTTATCGCAGGCATTGCAGCGCTTGTTTCCTTTAACGGTGCATCGGGTATATTTCATGCAGAAGTCGGTAAAGTTCGAGCCTTTTGTTACGGCAACTCCGTCCTTATCGGTGGTCAGCGCTGCCATTCCCGTCATTTCGGAAAATGCGTCCTGCAATTGCTGGAGAATGTCAACGTTTATAAGATCGGTTAATTTGAGCTCAGCATTCATATATCCGTACTCCTTTAGAGGTTAGAAGTTAGAGGTAAGAGGTTAGATTTTATAACCGCCTGTAACTTATCCTCTTTAAATAATTTTTATGCCTTGTTTTGTGCATATATACAAATATTTCAAACATCATAACATTTTTGCATAAAGCTATTGACAAGCAAATCAAAATCTGTTATAATATTATTATAGCGAAACACATTTTTGCCTAACGCCCAAGCTCATCACATTGTCTCACTCAAACAGTCAATCAAAATAAAGCAAATCCCGTCCCATCACTCTCTTCTAACCTCTTACCTCTAACATCTAACCTCTGTCAATGGCATTCGTACCAGCTTTTGCCTGTTTCCACGTCGGCGGCTAAGGGGACGGCGATATTCGCTGCGGAGCGCATTTCCTCGCCCAGTATTTTTACCGCTGCCGCCGAGTCTTTTTCGGGGACTTCTATGATAAGCTCGTCATGGATCTGTAAAATGAGCTTTGCGCTTGGCAGCTCCTTTTCAAGTCGGCGGTAGACCTTTACCATAGCCATTTTAATAATGTCTGCGGCTGTGCCCTGGACGGGGGCGTTCATGGCGGCACGCTGACCGAACGCCTGCAAATTTTTGTTTTTGGCGGCAAGCTCGGGGATATACCGCCGTCTGCCGAACATGGTGCAGCTCCAGCCTTTTTCAGTGGCGTCCTCAACGGACTTTTCCATAAACTCCTTTACGCCTCTGAAATTGGTGAGGTAGCCGTTTATATACTGCTTTGCCTGCGCCACGGTAACGTCTATATCCTTAGAGAGAGAAAAGGGACTTATTCCGTAGACTATGCCGAAATTTACCGCCTTGGCAGCCCGCCGCATTTCGGGGGTCACCATATCGGGGGGCAGTCCGAAAACCTGTGCGGCTGTGGTGGTATGGATATCGCCGCCACTGTTAAAGACTTCCTGCATATTTTTATCGCCGCTGAGGTGGGCGAGGATACGAAGCTCGATCTGGCTGTAGTCGGCGTCTGCGAACACCTTGCCCTCGCCGCTTACAAAGAACCGCCGCATATTCCGTCCAAGCTCGGTGCGCACAGGAATATTCTGCAAATTCGGCTCGGTGGAGGATATACGCCCTGTGCGGGTCTCGGTCTGCTTATAAACGGTATGGATACGGCCGTCGGGGGAAACGGCTTTAAGAAGCCCCTCCACATAGGTGGACTGGAGCTTTGTATACTGCCTGTAGGTGAGCACCATATCTATTATGGGGTCTTTGTCACGAAGCTCTTCGAGAACCTCCGCTCCCGTGGAATAGCCTGTTTTGGTTTTTGTCTTTTTGCCGTGGGGCAGCCCCATTTCCTCAAAAAGAACAACGCCCAGCTGTTTGGGAGAGGATATGTTGAACTTATGACCTGCACGGAAATATATCTGCTCCTCCAGTCCCTCTATCTCGCCCAAGAGGCTGTTGCCGAATTCTCTTATGCCGTCGGTATCGGGCTTTACGCCGATATATTCCATGGAAGCAAGAACTTCCGTTAGGGGCAGCTCGGTCTCATGATATAATTTGCCCATGCCAAGGCGCTCCACCGCGCTGTCAAGGCGCTCGCAAAGTCCCGACAGTGCGGCTATATCGCTGTATTCCCCTAAATCTTCATAGACAGGGCAGTTATATTCCGCAGAGAGCATACTTATTCTGTATTCGGCAGCGGAAGCGTTCAGGAGATAGCCTGCAATATCGGCGTCGCTTATAATGCTGCGGAGCTTTTTGCCCTGCTCAAAGCAATATCTGTAGGCGGGCTTGGCGGCAAAGGTCACCTTTTCGCATTCGCTTGAAAGGAGATTTAAAATATCCTCGTTGCTGTCGAATTTACAAAGCTTTTCGTCCTGTGCGACATAAAGAGAATTTGCAAGCAGACCGTCCCCGGGGGTAAAGATAAAGGCAAATTTACGGGCGCTGCGGGTAATGTCCGCCGCTGTCATTTGTTCGATCTTATAGGGGATAGGCTTCATTTCGGGCAATGCTTCGCTGACGTCCGCAGACTTAGCAGCCTTTGGAAAAAGGCTCAGTTTATCTAAGAGTCTTGTCATTTCAAGCTCCGTTAGAATCTCCGAAAGCTTTTCCTTGTCGCATTCCGCTGTTTTGTATTGGTTTATATCCCGGTCTATCGGAGCGTTTGTTACGATAGTTGCAAGCCATTTGCTTTCCTTGGCGGAGTCTGCACCGTCCTCCAGCTTGGCTATGACGGATTTTGTGGCGGTGACCTGCCCTTTGGAGAGCTTTTCGTAAAGCTCTTCTATGGAGGAATATTCCTTGATAAGACTCATGGCTGTTTTTTCGCCAATGCCTTTAACGCCGCTGATATTGTCGGAGCTGTCGCCCATAAGTCCTTTAAGGTCAATTATCTGTTTTGGAGAGAGTCCCTGATACATTTCGGCAAATTTCTCGGGAGTGCAGCGGATAAGCTCCTTTGTGCCGTGGAGAAGTACGGTGACGTTATCGGTTATAAGCTGTAAGCTGTCTCTGTCGCCTGTGAGGATAAAGCATTCATCCCCTGCCTCTTTTTTGCACAAGGAAGCAAGGGTGCCTAAAATATCGTCCGCCTCAAAGCCGGGGCATTCAAGTACCTTTATGTCCATAGCTTTCAGAATGTCTTTTATAAGGGGCATTTGCATTGCAAGCTCATCGGGCATACCGTGGCGGTTTGCTTTATAGCTGACGTTTGCTTTATGCCTGAATGTAGGTTCACGCAGGTCAAAGGCAACCGCAACTCCCTCGGGAGAAATTTCCGAGGATATTTTCATATAGATATTCATAAAGCCCGTAATGGCGTTGGTGAACACGCCTTTTTTATTGGACAGGGCTTTTATTCCGTAAAAGGCTCGGTTCATTATGCTGTTGCCGTCGATCGCAAGCAGTTTCATATTTTTATTTCCTCCCGGCAGTTAATAGTCACAGACTTACAGAATGCCGCTCATTATTAATTTCCTTTTCGGAAAAGTGTTCCCACCGCTTAAAATTTGAAGTACATTGCATATTCTCACACGCGATTACTGAATTGCATTTTTCCAACAATTTTTCACACCGAAATTTTATACTGCAAGCCAAAAATGTATCAAGCATCCCGATAACAATGCCACAACTGCTCCTAAACCAACACCGATACAAGCACCTCTTACATGGAACATATAATCTTTATATTCTTTTTCCATATCTTCCGTGCCGGATATTCTCAGCTTCTTACTGTGACAGAAGATCCCCCAGTCCAGGACAAGCAGATCATAGATATTCACAACGAAAAATAATATAAATACATGAACAAAGGTTGTGCCAAAGCTCCTGCATCCTGACAAATAGGCAACGCCGGATAAAACAATCACAAAAAATATCAGCCCAAATATTTTTTTGTATACATGAACTTTTTCCCTTTGCTTAATCGTTCCTTTGTATTGCGGTAATTCTTCCACTCTTTGTCTGATTTTAGGAGGATAAGACATAATCATATTTATAGGATCTTTATATTGTGCCGGCAGAATTGCTAATGTTAAAATCAAACAACACACCACGCACTGAATAAATAAAATCATTTCCTTTGCCTCACACATACTTAAGCTTTAATTTTCTATTTTCTTGCAAATACCGATTACTTGATTATAAAATAGCTGCCTGCTATTTGAAATGCATATTTACAGGTTCATTTAATATGGGTGCATAATTCCGAAAAGGGAGTATTTATATAACGGATTTTGCAGGGAACACAAAGCCTGATCGGGACATTATTTATTAACACTCAATGCCTATTTTACCCATAAATTTCTTGATAGTCTGCAGTTCGGGAAAAAAGAGGACGTTAAAGCTTTTTTTGCAGTCAACTATTTCCATGGTATTGTTGATAAAGCAGACAGTATTCGTGCCTATGTCGTTCTGCGCCATGATCTTTGAAGAGGGGGCTGTGGTGGACTCGGGCACGGATATATCCACCATAAAGCCCGACAGCATGGCAAAGTTATTGGCGTATGATGCGGCAACGATATTCACCATTTCACGCACCACGGACGCCGCCATTTCGTCAAAATCCGCCTTGCACTTTATGGAAGCCCCGGGGAAATAGGTCTGCACCAGCCGCTCCACAAAGGCAAAGGGTATGACGAACAGAAGCGAACCTTTCAAATCGCCGCAAAGGGTTATAAGATATGCCTCGGTGCGCCCGCTGAGCATATCCGCAAGTTTTGCCGCTTCGGCGGCGGAGATTATTTTTACTGTGGGCACGGAAATATCCGTGGGTGCTGTTATCATATCCGAAAGGGCTGTCGCCGCATTGCCCGCTCCCATATTGCCTATCTCCTGCAAAAAGGATGTGTGCATTTCGGTGAAGTCCGCAAAGCTGTTTACAGACACTGTTCATACCTCGTTTCTTTTGTGTTTTTCCCTGTTTTGTTTTTCCCGTACTCTATCTTTATCGTTTTTTCGGGACATACTCATACTTATATTTATTATACCATATTTATCCGTTTTTTTCCACAATTAATTATAATTTTTTGACAAAAAATTACAATTGGATTTTTGGTTAATTTGACGAAAAAACATACTGCTCTTACGGGTTGTAATATCTGCCCTTTTTGAATGCAAGGATCAATATATCAATTAAGTTGCCTATACCGAATAGTCCGCACGTGCAAAGCCATAGAATGCCTGTGGCGATTTTTCCCTCGTAAAAGCGGTGCACACCGAACCAACCCAAAAATACGCACAAGGGCAGAGAAATATATTTATCCTTTACCCTGCCGTTCATATTAAAGCCCGCATTTATATTGCCGCTGTTTATATTATTGTTGCTGTTGTAATAATAGTTGTTGACTACAGGAGCCGAGCCGAACTGCGCTCCTTGAGTGCGGTTTCCGTAGGCGTCCATTGGAGGCTGCCCCTGCACGCCCCCCTGAATATTCATGGGAATGCCGCTTTGAATATTGCCGCCGTAGCCTTGCTGTGACTGCTGCATTTGCTGTGCTTGCTGCCTTTGCAGCGCATTGTCCTGCCTGTTGCCGTAGGTTTTTGTGCCGCACTTGCTGCAAAAGGCGTCTCCCGGTTCTATGGGGTTGCCGCAGCGGCTGCAATACACAGGTCCGTCGTCCACTACTATATTAAGCTCGGGTGCAGGCTCTTCATAAGTCGTATAGCCTCCCGAATAGCCGCTTTTTCTATATGGCTTATCAAGACTTACTTTTCCCTGATCGGGATCGTTGGGATTATAAAATTCGCTCATGGTTTATCCTCCGAAAAAATTGGGGTATTATTTGCCGCTGCCCTCATTAGTTGAATACTATCTGCACCGCCGATTCTTTATCGGTGACAAAGCTGTAAACATTGCCCTCTTTTGTCACATCAAGGGGTTCTTCCTTTTTTTGCGCGCCTATGCCGCTGACCTTTGTAAACCTTGCGGGAATATCCGAACGCAGCTTTGCCTTTACGCCCTCAATGCAGCTCACGACAGCTTTTTTTATCTTGCCCTCCTGCCACTCAAATTCAATGCACATGCCGCCTCTGCCGTAAAGTCTTGCCTTGCCCGACTGCCATGAGGGGGGCAGGGCGGGCAATAGCTTTATCTCACGGCTATGGGTCTGCAAAAGGGCTTCGATTATGCCTGCCGCACCTCCGAAGTTGCCGTCTATCTGGAAAGGCGGGTGCATATCGAACATATTTATTGAAGTAGACCAGCTGAGCAGAGCCTTTATATTCTCCTCCACCTTTTCGCCCTCGTGGAGACGTGCCCACATATTGATTATCCATGCCCTTGACCAGCCCGTATGTCCGCCTCCGTGGGCAAGTCTGCGCTCCAGTGTAGCTTTAGCTGCTGCGGCAAGCTCGGGTGTTTCTTCGGGGGTTATTATATTTGACGGATAGAGGGCATATAGCTGAGAGATATGCCTGTGTCCGGGCTCTACCTCGTCATAGTCCTCCGCCCACTCCATTATCTGACCGTATTTGCCTATTTCGGGCTTTGGCAGACGTTCCCTTGCCGCCATTATTTTTTTCACGGTTTCCTCCTGCTCGGGCGTTATCTTTCTTTCGTCGATCCCGAGATTCACCCAAAAACCGTACACATCCGTAAACAGGGTGTAAAGTATCTGACTGTCCATGGAAGGACCTTTGCAGAGAGTTCCCGTGCTGCCGTTTTTGGCGTAATAGGTATTTTCGGGGGAAACAGAGGGGTTTGTTACAAGTCTGCCCTTTTCGTCCTCGGTAAGAAAGTCAAGGAAAAATTCCGCTGCCTCCAGCATGGTATCAAATTTTTCCTCAAGGAAATCATAATCACGTGTGTAGCAGAAATGCTCCCATAAATGGGTGCACAGCCACGCCATGCCCATTGGCCACAGAGTGCCGGGCAGCCACTTGTCCTGGGGGGCGGTATCTCCCCAGATGTCGGTGTTATGGTGGCAGACTGTGCCCCGGCAGTTGTACATTTTCCTTGCGGTGACTCTGCCGTTTTCACGCATTCTCTCGATATGGTCAAAGAGGGGTGTGTGGCAAACGCCCAGACCCTGCGCCTCGGCTGCCCAGTAGTTCATTTCCGTATTGATGTTTACGGTATATTTTCCCCCCCAGGCAGGCCACATATCCTTATTCCATATGCCCTGGAGATTCAGGGGCAGCGTGCCCTCACCCGAACCGGAGATCATAAGATATTTGGAAAAATTGAAGTAGAGGTTCACAAGCTCGTTGTCCTTTGCCCCGTTTTTGACAGCGTTAAGGCGTTCCTCGGTGTTTGCGGGGACTTCATTTATCGGGTCAATGTGGACATACGAACGGGAATACAGAGAGTTGTAATATCTGTCATGTCGTTTCCAAAGGGTATCGTAAGCTTTTCTTGCGGCGGTTTTCGCCTCGCTTACCGCTTTTTTCACATAATCCCCCGTGCGCCATGAGGACTGGGCGGATATGAAAATATCGGCGGAACTTGCATTTTTGCAGTATATCCTGTTAGCCTCCGTGCCGCATTCTCCGTCATCTGAGCGGACGGTTATGGCGCAGGCATAGGGAATGCCGTCGGAAACGGTGAAAAGGAGGGTCTTATCGTCGTATGCCTCGTTTTTGTCGTAGTTGTCGTCTCTGCCGTCAATGGCGGCGGTAAAGCTTATGCCGCCCTTTGCGGATGTGAAATGAATGACTATTACCTCGTCGGGCTTTGAGGCGAAAATCTGACGTGTGAATGTGTTATCGCCCACGGTAAATTTTGTTTCCTGCAAAGCAAAATCAAGGAGCAGCGTTCTTTGGTAATCGGAATACTCGCCATCAAAATGCTGCCAAATATGCAGGTCGCCCAAAGGCTGATAATGGCGTTGGTTTTCGTTTGTGCCGTAAAAGGCGTGTGAGCAGAGCGCCTCCGCTTCGGTGGTTTTTTCCTCGTTTATGAGGGTGCGCATTTTCTCCAAATTATCATATGCCAGCGGATTGTTTCTGTCACGGAAATCTCCCGACCAGAGGGAATCCTCGTTGAGCTGTATCAACTCGGCGGCGGGGTCGCCGAAAACCATTCCCCCCAGTCTGCCGTTGCCGACAGGCAAAGCCTCGTTCCAGTCGGCGGCAGGGCGGGTGTAGAATAGGGTGTGGGATCTATCTATTTTTTCCTGACTGTTTCCGAACATAATTATTCTCTCCTAAATTTTTTTATATACCAACCTCAAAATATCAATTTTCTTATTATTTACTCTTAATTACATTAAAGAAATTTGATTTTTCAAATTGCCGAACTTGCCGACAAGCAGAAACTCAATGATATTATTATGAACATTTAACAGATAACAATATTTTTATATCGTCAAAATGTTCCTTGCCTGTAACACGGTAATGTATCCAACCGCCGTCACCGCAAGGATACTTGTTGTCTATATATTCCTGTGCATACTTTTGCAGCTGACTGTAGACGGTTTCATACTGTTTATCCGATAACCTCATCATAACAGTGAACGCATTGTTTTCGGCAAAAATATTGCAAATAAGCTTGTTTTTCTTTTTATGGGCAACTCCCCAACCGTAGTTATTACCGTAAGGGAAAACGACCTTTTGTTCTGTATCAAAGGCAGATGTCAGCCATTCGTTAAGTAAAGAAAATCTTTCCGAATTTTCACCGCAAAATTCTGTCATTTCTTCTATGGTAGGTTCTGCCTGTTTATTAAGCATTCTTTCGTACATAAATACCTCCATAAATTTATCCGAAAAGTTTGGCGGATCAGAAGATTTCCTTTAAAAAACAACTGCTGATCTAATCGGACGGCAAATTCGGTTAAATCAGCACTTGCTTTTTTTATTTGCAAAGTGTGCAGCAGTTTCCTGCCGCACACGTTTACAAACATAAGGGTGGTTTTCCCCCGCTCTGCGGCGGCGGAAAACACAGTGTTACACATTACATACCGGTGAGACCCGATCTTGCGATACCCTCGGTAAAATTCTTCTGCAAGAAGATGTACATTATCAGAATTGGGGTAATGGAGATAAGGCAGCCCGATTCCATCCACACGATAAGCTCACGCTGGTTTACCTTAACGTTACCGTTGTTAAAGATAACTCTTGTAAGAGAAGCGTCCAGGTTTTTCAGCTGAAGCGCAATGGTGCTGTTGTCGGTGAAGAAAGATGTACTTACATAGTAATCATTCCAGTACCATACGACCGAAAGCAGGAATACCGTAAGGAAAGTCGAACCTGCGTTGGGGATCATTATGCTGACAAATGTTTTAAGGGGTGAGCAGCCGTCGAGGTACGCTGCATCCTCCAGTTCCTTGGGAAGCCCTCGGAAAGACTGACGGAAGAGGAATATAAACAGTCCCGCTTTGATCCCGTTAGCCGTAAGGGCGGGCATATACATGGTCAGTGGAGAGTTGATAAGGTTGATATAATTTCCCGTAATCATGTGGTAAACGCCCAGGGGGTTAAAGTAACGGAAGAACATATACTGGGGAATGAGTATGATCTGGGGCGGCATAAGGATCATCATTATTACCACGCCGAACAGTATTCCCTTGCCCTTGAAGTTGAAACGCCCGAAGCCGTAGCCTGTGATGGCGCAGGTGATTACCTGCAGGACGGAGCAGCCGATATTGAGGAACAGTGTATTCATCAGCGTTTTGCCGAATTCCATTGTTCTTGCGGCGTCCTTGATATTGGACAAGGTATATGTCCTTGACAGCCAGATTATGGTGGGGTCGTTCATCTCCGAACGGGGGCGGAATGCTGCTGTTATCATATACAGCAGGGGGTAGATGATTACGAAGCAAAGTCCGAAAACCAGAAGCGCACGGCATATGGGCCACACTGCATCAAAGGCTCTTTTCCTTTTCAGGTACTTCTGCTCCATGGGGGTAAGGGTGGCCAGTCTTTTCTTAAAGCGCTCCCTTTCCTCCTTGCGGGATCTTTTTTCCTCCTTGGGAGGCTTGTCGGCAGCTCGTTTTTTCATGAACGCCGAAATGGGGTTATCCTTTACTGCTTCTGCCATTATTCTGCCTCCTTTTAATCATCATAGTAGACGATACGGTTCATTACTGCGAAGATAATGCCGACCGCCAGCAGTACGATTGCGAAGTAACTCCATGCCATTGCCGCCGAGTAGCCGTAGCGCCAGTCATCCTGTACGGAAAGCACCTGCTCCATGACAACGTTGGTGGGGTCTGTAAAGGTGTCAATAATGGTGTAAACCAGGTTTACAAGGATCATGGGGGATACATAGGGAAGAGTTATCTTCCAGAAGAATTCCCATGAAGTAGCACCCTCAATGGCTGCGGCTTCCTTAGCCGAGGTGGGTATGCCCTGAAGTGCGGACAGGAAAATGATTATCTGAATGCCGCATTTCCACACAAGGTTCAGAATGTCGGAAGTCATGGTGGAAAGCATATCGGTAAGCTGGTCGTTAAAGCCGTAAATTCCCACAAATTCCAGCAGCTCGTCAACCATATCCGAGGAGAACATTGTGGAAAACTGCTCGGCGTCGGCTGTTCCGCTGGTGTCAAGGTTACCTGTGATGATTGCATATACAGGACCTGTGGCGATAATTACAGGCAGGAAGAATACCGCTCTTGCAAATGTTCTTCCTCTGAATTTCTGGTTGATGATGATCGCCACAAACAGGGAGAACACCAGTATTACAGGCAGCTGCCATGCGGTCTGCCCCAGAACCGAGGTGAGGTTTACTCTGAAATCAGGGTCGGTGGCAAAGGCTCTTTTGTAGTTTGCAAATCCCAAGGGAGACATTATCAGCGCACCGACGTCGGGCTTTACATCATAGAATGAGTAAATGAAAGACTGGATAACAGGGATAATGAAGAACATCAGCGCTCCCACAAACCACAGGGCTATAAAGCCGTAGCCGTAGAGACCCTTTTTCTTTTCGTAGGACATTCTCATTTGCCGAGTACCTCCTCTCCCAGATAGTCGGACAGCTTATAGGTCTTGCCGTCCGCTTCAATGGATTTTTTCTTGTAGTTTACCACTGTTTTGTAGCCGTTGCTGTAGGTAGTCTCTATTTCGTTGCCCTCGTGGGTTATCTCATAGGAAACTATGGTAGCGTCGGCAGCAGGGGTAAGCACTTCGTTTGCCAGGCTGTAAAGCTTTGCAGCGTCGTCAGCCCAGTTTGCATAGTATGCGTAGTAGTATTTATCCAGCTTGGTGTCTTTAAGCTCGGCTGCGGGAATGCCCACAAAGTCAAAGCTCAGGTTGCTGCCTGCGGCAAGGTCGGTGAGAACTGCCTCGGCAATATCCGCCTCGCTGTTTACAGCACAGCCTGCATAGGGTGTAATCCCGTGCATTACCATCTGATAGAAGGGGATCTCATAATCAAACAGGTCGAATTTGCTGGAATAGGAGGGAACATTGGCGATATAGTCCGCATAGGGCAGAACATAAGCTGCTGCGTTATCCGCCAGCACTGTACCGTCGGACTTTGCGTCGGCATATATATCGGTGATTATTCCCTTTGCCTTTTCTCTTGACACAGCCTTTCTGCTGTAGTCACCGTAAATGGTATTGGAAAGAGCGCCGAAAGAGTAATTGCTTATGCCGTTCTTGCGATAGCTCTTCAGGAGCTTTGTAAACGCCTTGTTATAGGAATCGGGAGTAAAGAGCGACAGCGGATCGTAATACTCGTTCGCTATACCGTGTGCCCTGTCATATTCGGAGATCTGAGCATAGGCGTTGGAAACTCTCATGGCGGTGTTGGTCATATTCCAGTAGCCGTTGCCTGTCTTATAGGTAAGATTCGTTACCGAGGGGAAAAGCTTTATGTTGTTTGACTCGGCGTAGGATTTGAGGCTCTTGAACTTGCTCTTGCCGCCGAGCTTTGAGGCGGGGTTAAAGGAATCGGTTATCTTCTCGCCTATGTCCTCATCGGTATACTTGTGGTAAGTCACGACCATATCGTCAACGCCGTTTTCACCCAGGGTCTGAAGCAGATACTGAGCTGTAGCAAAGGTGGTAACGGGTTCTTTTACCGTTACGGGCAGCCCTGCTACGGACTCGGTTTTAAGCGTGCCGCCGTACAGGTCAAGGAAAAGGGAGGAAGAATCGGTGAGATCCTTATCCACAACGCCCTTGTCGTTAATGAGATATTCCCTGTACTTTTCGGCAATGTCCACATAGTCCACTTTACCGTCGTCGGAGGATACGGGGTAATATCTTACCTCTACCTCGGGAACGAGTATGCCTCGCTTTTCAAATACCTTTAAGGGGTTCGACTCGCCGCCCATAAGGTATTCATCCTGGGTGCGAAGCTCGAAATCGAAATAAGTCGAGTTGTAATCGGTGTTCTGCTGGTTGGAAACGTAGGTATTGATAGAAGCGCAGGTGTCGCCCTTGTCGGCAACCACCATAAGTCCCGCATCCTGACCGCCGTCCCTGCCCTGCTTTACTATGCCGAACATGGGCATATTCACATTCTGGATAACAGCCTGCTTCTGGGTCTTTACTATTGTAATGTTCCTGCCGTAGACAATGCCCGTATAGGTTTTCATGCCGGTCTTGCCGTTATTGAACTCTATTACAGCGCCGCCGCCGTCGGGCACTACAAAGTAGCCCTCGTCCTCCAGTCCCGCAGCGCCGAAGGTAGTCATAAGCGCAAGGTCGCATACAAGCTGACCGTCATAGCTGGAGGGGTTGTTTTCATGTATCTGTTTTGTGTCGATATAGAGCTTTAAGTAGCCGTCCTGCAAGGTGAACTCCACGGGAATATCAATGCCGGGCTGGTCGAAGGAATAGGTTATCCGAACGCCGTCTGTGATCTTCTCCATTTTATAGCTGCCCTTGCCGTGGCTGTTCTGGGTAGTTGTGGAACGGGGGTACGGCTCACCGTAGGTAAGGGTCATTCCCGAGGCAAGCTCCTGCTTCTGGCTGAGCTTTGCATTGGAAGTCTCCAGATCCACGGGGTTCGACCACCATATCTTGCCCGACTTCTTGTCCTCTAAGGCAAGAGTTCCCTCCTTGGAGTTCATATACAGAGTAAGGTCTCCCTTAGTGGAGAGCTTCTCCATTAAAGCCATTGCCTCTTCCTCTGTTCTCGGAGTTTCCTCTTCCTCCTCTTCTTCATCCGCAGACTCGGAGGATTCGGCAGATGTGTCCTCCTCGGGAGCGTCCTCGGAATAAACGGAAGCGGCAGAGGGTATCATCATTGCCAGACACAGCAGGAAAGCCAGACTCTTTTTAAGCTTTGAATTCATTATATAATCACCACTTTTCAAATTTGATCTGCTACACTCTCAGCCGGTAGGAAATTTCCGTGTAGATCGTGAAGATGAATATCAGCACCTGCTGGAAAAGGGTCAGCAGCAGCACCAACAGGAATATCACCGCTATCATTGCCACTAAGGTAAGGGCAATAAGTGCAAGGGTCTTTCCGAAAGAGAACTGGTGGACCGCTTTCATTGCCGAGATGAACAGCACCACTGTCCATGCCGTGCCTATGACCTCAAATGCCTGAATGAATATGTACTCATCTCTTATAAGCACATGGGACAGCACCGTACCGATAAGATACCCCGCTATATAAGGTATCAGCGAGTAGGCGGTAACAATGAAGATATTTTTCATTGACCCCTCCCCGTCGAAGAGGGTGCACATTGCCCAGTTGCAGACAACATACAGCAGGAACAGTCCGAAAGACTGGAAAATGTAGGGAATGATGTTGAAAAGCTTATCGTAGTCGGTGTAATACTGGAAGCCGTACATACGGTTGTAAGCCAGCGCCTGTATAAACAGCAGGCAGACTATGCCCAAAGCTATTTTCATAGAACCGGCTTTTTTCCACCGCAGATCCTCAAAGCCCTCAAAGGGGTGCATAACTACGTGTTTTACAAATTGCCCCTGGGTAAGATCCAGCATAACTTACACACCTCCCTTTCTTTGCCACGGGAATGTGATGATTCCCTTTTTGTTGAGCGAGCCTATCACCTTGACCGCCACAACGATAACTATTATAAGGATTATCGCAGGGGTGAACCATTTCTGGAGTATCTGGTCACGGTAGCCCTCAAAGGCTCTGTTATACCGTCTGCGGCTTTGGGAAATTTTAAAGTATTCCATAGCCTCCTTGTACTGCTCTGCGGAAAGCAGGGCATTGCCTACGCCCACATATGCTCTGCGGTAGTTGCCGTCAAACTTGATAACGGTCTGCCAGGGCTGGAAGGATTCCTCATAATAGCCCGCATTGTAAAGGTTGGTCGCCTCGGTAACAATATCGCCGAAGGCGGTACGCTCAAATACGGTTATGCCGTTTTTGCGGGAGTCGAGAACAAACAGCTTGTTGTCATAGCTCTCAATGGCGGAAACGCTGCGGAAGGTACCCAGCTGGTCGCCGTCGCCGCCCAGTACGAACATAAGGTTTGCCATTTTATCGTACTGGAACACTCTGCCGTGAGCAAAATCCAGAATGTTCATCTCTCCGTTGGGACCTATATCAATATCCGTAAGAGCGGAAGTCTTGGTATAGATAGAATAGTATGCGGGAGGGATATCTCCGAAAAAGGTATCGTCACCCAGCGCCGAGGAAAGGATATTTGCGCCTCGGGGGTTAAGCTTCTTTACAACGTCCGTCTTAACGTCCGCAGACTCGGTAACGGTGTAGATAAAGCCGTCGTCATCAAGATCGAAGTTGGTGAAGCCTACAGGAGTGGTCTTCGTCATTCTGTCACGCTGCGCCTGGGTGGAGATAGTGTTCCAGAATGCGTTCATGATTATCTCGGAGGTAGCCTCAACTCGGTTCGCACCGTAGAAGCCTATGAACTCTCCCGCAATGTCGAACATTACCGCACCCCTTGTTACCGAGCGGACTACAATGTAAACATTGCCCGCTTTGTCCACAGCAACTTTTCTGGGGTTATAGGTAAGGTTCTGGTCGTAAAGCTCAGTCACGGGCTTTTCAAACAGTCTGTCGACTGTGCCTCGTGTATCGCACTTTATGACTCTGCCTATGGCGTTGTTCACTATCTCGCCCTCGTCATTCAGCTCTCCGCCGCCCTCGGAATCGCATATGTAGATATATCCCGTGTACTTATCCACAAACACGCCCTCGGGGTTTTTGAGCTTTAAGGTCTTGCCGTTGTAATAGAAAGTGTCAAGATAGTTTACAAGGTTGAAATCAAGGTCTGTCACCAGTATTCTGTTGTTTGCCTTATCAGCTATATAAAGCAGATTGTCGCCCGATATGAACATATCCGCAGGCTCTTTCATGTTAAGGAGATTTTTCCATTCCTCCTCGTCATAATCGAAGCCGTTCATTGCCTCAACGTGCTCATACAGTCCTTTTATTTTCTGACCGTCAATAAATTCGGAAGCGGTATATCCTGCCTGGGAGGAAACTGCGTCTCCCCACTGGTCATAGCTGTAAGGGTCGTAGCTTTCCGCAGCGCCGGCATTAACTGCGTTCACGGCACAAGCCGAGATCATCACAGCCGCTGCGCCTGCCGTGCAGAACAGTCTTTTAAGAACGTGCCCTTTGCCTGACATATCATCACCCTTTTCTGTAAATTCTTCACGCTGTAAATTGCACCCGGTGCAATTTACACAGTACAAATGCTTAGTCTTTCATACCTGCGTGAGCCATGGTTTCCATAACGTTTCTCTGCGCCAGAACGAACACCAGCAGGGGAGGTATCATAAGTACCACCGCAGAGGCTGCGATCGCGCCCTGCCTTGCCATACCTGCCGCCGCTATCTGCTGGACTACTACAGGAATGGTCTTGAGCGCCTCATCATAGACAAGGCCGCCGCCGTTGGTGTTCCATGCAGTCTGGAACTCAAAGATGATAATTGTCATAAGCGCAGGCTTACAGTTGGGCATTACTATGCCCCAGCATATCCGCAGCAGCCCCGAGCCGTCCACCTTGGCTGCCTCTATCATAGCGTCGGGTATGGTGCTCATGCTCTGCCTCATCAGGTAAAGACCCATAGTGGAAGCAATGATAGGCAGGATCAGTGCGGAATATGTATTGATCATGCCGAGGGTAGCCATTACCATATACTGCATGATGTACAGTACAGTGGAGTTAAAGAGCAGGGCAATGACTACTACCTGGTTGAGAAGCGCATTTCCGGGGAATTTGCACTTTGAGAGTACAAACGCCGCAGTGGAGGCAAACAGCACGTGGAACACGCACGCCACAACAGTAACGAAAATACTGTTGAACACGTTTCTCGAAAAGGGAACCCAGGAATCGCTGGCGATCTTGAAAAGGTCGCGGAAGTTATCTGTGGTGGGGTCCATCGCATAAAGCTTAGGCGGCATGAGGAATACCTCCTGCACAGGCTTTATGGAGTTTACCACTGCAAGATAAATGGGGAAGATCATAAACAGACCCGTAAAGAACAGCAGCAGGAAAATGCCTACATCATTTTTCCAGGATTTGCCCACCTGTTTGTTGGAGCCTTTGGATTTGAGCATTTTCTTATGCTCTTTTTCTCTGCGCTTTTTTAAGGCTTCCAGCGCCGCAGCGTTTTCCGCCTCCTGAAGAGCGGCAAGCTCGGAGGGCTTCAGATTCTTCTTGTTTTTCTTCATTTTACGTAAACTCCCCCCTTATCAGTCAACATATTTGCCAAGCAGCTTGCTTATAAGGTTGTTGCACACAAGCATTGCTATGAACAGAACGAAACATACAGCGGAGGCGTAACCCATCTCATACCTTACCCAGCCGTAGTCATAAGCGTGGGTCATAATGGTATGTACCTTGTAGTCGGTAGAAGGGAAGCCCGCAAGGGTTCTACCCACGATATCAACGGTAAAGGAGGAAACTATCTGCATTACCGCAGCGAACATCAGGGAGGGCCCCATGGAGGGTATGGTTATGTAGATAAGCTCCTGGAAACGGGACTTGATTCCCTCGATAGCGCCCGCCTCATACATGGACTTGTCAATACCCTGGAAGCCCGCTCTCATAGCAAGGAAGCCCGCACCCATGGATACCCACAGCTGAACCACGATAACGCAGCCGAGCACATAGTTTCCGTCGGTGAGCCACTGCTTGGCAGCGGAGGTAAAGCCCAGCTCCATAAGGAAAGCGTTGAGATAACCGTACTGGTCGCCCGAGAAAATGAGCTGCCATACGAAGTAGATGTTACCTGCCATTGACGGTGCGTAGAACACCAGAGTAAACAGGGTCTTAAGAGTGGGGTGCAGCTCGTTTATCAGCCACGCCAGCATAAAGCTCATGGCATAGCTGAGAGGCCCTGTAAAAATTGCGAAAATAAGGGTCGTTCTGATGGACTGGATAAATACATCGTCCTCCAGGAACATTGAGTAGAAATTCTGAAAGCCGATCCACTTGGGAAAGCTTGCCATATTAAAGTCGGTAAAGCCCATGGGAAGCGACATTACTACAGGTATTACCGTAAATATGAGAAACAGTATCATAAACGGCGCAAGCATTACATAGCACATATAGTTTCGCTTCATCTCGTGGAGAGTGTAGTCGCGCTTTTCCTTGCGGGACATTTTTCTCTCTGAGGGCAGCAGAATTTCCTTTTTTACTGAAGTATTTTCAGCCAAGGCTAAAGCCCTCCTTTCTTTTAGTCATCAAGACCTAAGTTTTTGCGCTTACGGGTAATTTCCGTGTTGATATCCTTATTGTACCAGCGAAGGGTCTCACGGGCGTTGTCAGCGTCGTTTACAACGGCTCTGAATGCGTTCATGATACTTCTTGTTACAACGTAGGAGGACGGGATAATGGGTATTTCGTCCAGCTCGTTCAGCTGAGCGTTGATCTTTGAAAGGTCGGATTTCGACCAGTTGAGCTTCTGAAGAGCCTCAACATTTGCAGACTCAAACCGCCCTAAGGGGCCCATTACGCCCTCAACATTCTGACCGTAGGTCACCATTGTGTCGGTGTCGGTGAACCACTTGATGTATTCCCAGGCGCCGTCCACATTCTTGCAGTCCTTTAATACGATAAAGCCCGAACCGGAGGAGTTAGCCGCATGGGAAACAGTGCCGTCCTCACGTCTTGTTCCGGGAACGGGGCAGAAGTCCCACGCACCCTTTATTTCGGGAGCTGCCACATTCAGCTGATTGTAGAATGAGCAGTAGTTCTGGATAACTATAGGCGCTTCACCTGTTCTGAATCGGGAGAATGCGTCGTAAACCTGATCGAAGTTGTATGTAGTGTAGAATTTTGTCCACATATCAAATGCGTCAACCGCTGCCACAGTATCAAAGTTTGTGGCGGTCTGGTCGGCATTGTAGTAGTTCTGACCCGTTTGCAGCATAAGCATTGCAAAGGTGTGGCCTACCTCGGTGGAGGGGGCAACAGCGTTTCCGTTGACATTGGCGGGGAGGATAAGCCCGGGCTGCATATATTTGCGCTGGATAGCAGGGAGCATATCTATAAGATCCTGCCAGGTCTCGGGAGGCTCTGTAATGCCTATTTCCGAAAGGGTATCGGTGCGGTAGAACATCATGGGGAATGTTCTCTGAATGGGTATGCCGTATGCCTTATCATCATAAGTGTAATGAACCATTGCAGTTTCCTGGAAACGGCTCTTCACCTCGTCAAAGCCCGGCATATCGTCAAGAGGGATAAGCAGATCGCGGATAGCAAGGTTTACGGGGAACTCACCGCCTACGAACATTGCAACGTCCGGTCCTTTACCTGCAAGCACTGCCTCCATAATAGTACCTTGTACCAGGTTAATGGAAACGTCAATGCCTGTCTGGGGAGTAAATTCCGACTCGGTAAGCTGCTTTACAACCGTTGTCTGGTCACGTCCGAGACCTACCCATACAATTACCGAATCCGCCGAGGAATCGGAAAGCACGGTGTAATCCTCAAAGAAAGAACCGAAAAATCCTTTTGCGGAAAATGCTATCGACTTAAAGAAATTTTCCTTGACGCTTGTGAATTCCGACTTTTTGCCCTTGCCGTCAAAGGCGGGGAGCAGCTCAATAAAATCTATCTCCAGGGGCTGGTCGCGGTATTCTCTCATCCAGGAGGAAACTGCGCTTATATTATCCTTCATGGAGGAGTTGGAGATATAGTCGGGGATCTTGTTGGGCTTGTTAATGCAGCGGTCAAACACGTCTGCAAGACGGGCAAGCACCGTTGCTTCCGAACCCGAGGAATCGGAGAGGCCCTCTATGATCTCCTGCTCGTTTTTCAGCTCCGCCGACAACGTTACACACGCCTCCATAAAATCGGGCATTTCGTTGTAAATACGGTAATCGGTGTATTTGTCGGGGTTAGGACCCGTTATCATCAGTATCTTGCGGTAGTAGCTGTTAGCCTCGTAAACCACACTGTCCAGACGGCGCATGGATTCGCCGATTTCCCCGGGAATAGCCTCAAGAGTAAGCTCGTGAGTTCCTGCGGTAAGGTAAACATACGCTTCCTCTCCCGTGCTGTCCGTGGGGGAAACCATGATCCAGTCAGTGGAGTAGTTGAACTTCACCTGCTCGAAAGGCTCGGAAGGAACTTCGCCGTCAATATAAATGCGGCGATTGGAATACAGACCTCTCATTACGTCCTGTCTGCCCTTTATGCCTATTTTATAGTACCCGTCCTGGGGCACGTTCATTTCCCAGGTAACAGTCTGTCCCGATGTGTCCCAGGTGCCGTCGCCTACGGTGTTGTACCGCTCTTTAACGGGGTGGGAGGGGTTGCCCGTATGATCCTCGGTCAGATATGTGCCTCGGTCATAGGTGGGGAATATGGTCTGGGAATTGGTATTCTTGTAGCTCTCACCCTGTAATCTGATAGGCTCTGCACCGTCGTTTTTGTGCAGATCATCATCGGAGGGGCGCTTGTATGCCTGTGCAGGCTCATATTGGAAAAGACTGAGATCGGCAATAGCCACGGAAGCTTTTTCCGAAGAAAGACTTATGGTATGCTCTCCTTCATCCAGATAGAAGTACAGCGGTTCATTGAAAAGTCCGTCGGAATCCTTAAAAGAGGTCGTTACCCACTTGGGATCCTCTATCTGCGGGGGACGGGTCTCGTTGTCCCTCTCGTTGGGTGCGATCTCATACTTAGACTTCCATACCCTGGGGAATGAAACACGGCTTGCTGTGTCGAAAGGAATTTCGCCGTCAATAAGCACGGACATTTCCGAGGTAGTGTTGCCGCCCGTAATGGGGAAATATGTCGCCTGAATGTTGTAAGCGCCCGCTGTTTCCACATTGACCTTGAAATTCAGCTTGCCGTCCTCATTGCTCCATATGACAACATTGTTCTTGCCCTCGTAAGAACCCACCTCGACCTCTGCGCCGTTTTCGCAGGAATCGTAGGTCATGGACATACCCTCGATATTCTTGGTTCTTGGCCGCGGGGCGTCAGCGATCTCGTCGTGGTAATCGCTGTAGGTCTTTTGCTTTTCGTACATGATTGTCGCTTGTCCGTCCGACTGCGAGCCGCCCGATTCATCGGCAAGCGCAGTAAAGGAGAATGAACCGAGACATACGGTCACAGCTGTAACGCCGGACAAAAATCGTTTCAGACTGGTTTTCCTTGACAAAAGATAGACCACCTTTCGTGTGAGAATAGGTCATATTGTGAGCAGCACACGCAGTGCACATACCGCGCCGTGCATTCCATACCTTTCGGACATACAGCACACACCATTTGTGATACACACAACATTCACCGCCGCAATTTTGCTGTTTGTTGTTTTGCATGGCGGTAATATTTAACCAAACGCCGCTTCATTTATGTATTTTTGTAATGTGCATTTGGTGAAAAAATATGAACCCGTATAATAATTATAACAATTATACAAAGACTTGTCAAGTAATTGTAGAATTTTTTGTGTATATTTTCGCGCTAATATTTTGGTAATTTGTCACAAAATTTTCAAAGTCCTATTGTTGCATTCTACGGATTGTATAATTAAAATCACATAATACGGGGAATTATGACATATTTTTTAGACAATATGTACAATTAACAAGCTCACCAAAACAAAAACATCATATTTTTTTGTCAGGTCATTCTGCCGCCCAAAAAGAATACGGACAGGAATATCTCCTGCCCGTATTCTTAAAGACCATATTATCCTGTGAGCATTCAGGTTTGCCCCTATTGCCTTTTAATTATTCTCGCTGCTGCCCTTTATCTGAGGTTCATTTTCTCTTGGTTCATGAGTTTCAATATACCTTATAATTCGTATGATCTCATCTCCGGGAATATCCTTCTCCCGCAAAACATCAATTAAATTAACGAGCTCCTTATCTGTCATTATCTTCACACCCTTTTTATACATAACCGTAAGCAAATTGCAGCGCCATGACACTTTTACAAACAAAAACTGCAAAATGCAGCTAAAGAATATAGAAAATATTGTTCATTCATTATTATACAACACTTTTTTTTATTTTGTCAATAGCCGCACAGCACAAAAAAACTGCCCGCATTTCTGCGGGCAGTCTATAAACCTTTTAGGAATTAACCCTTAAAGCCTAAGGCTTCAATTAGCCTCTCTTCTTAGCAACAACTGCTGCTGCTGCAAGAGCTACAGGGATAACAGCCAGAGCAACGGGAGCGTTGCCGGTCTTAGGAGACTGAACAGGCTCTACAGGAGCAACTGCCTCAGTTACAGGAGCCTCAGTTACAACAGGCTCGTCAACTACTGCGGGCTCGTCAACTTCGTCAATAGGATCGATAACGATCTCATCGCCGTCATCAGTGATCTCATCGCCGTCGCCCTCAGCGCCCTCACCGGGAACAATATCGTCCTCCTCGAGGTTGCCAACGGTTACGGTAAGAGTATCCCAGTACCAATCAACAGGAGTGTACAGGAGCATCTTGGTGAGGAATGTCTTAGCCTCTGTTACCTTGCCCTCGTCGGTGATAGTGAACCAGTCGAAGGAGAGGGTATCAGCGCCCCAGTTGAACTTATCGGTGTCGGACAGCTGCATTGTAAGGCCGCTGTTTACAACGATAGCACCGGTGAACAGGTTCTGAGCCCATGCAGCGCTGTAGGAACCGAACATATCGAACTCAGTAGAGCCCATGAGGCTGTAGGAGTTGTCAAGGTTGGTGTACAGGTGCTGGCCAAAGGTAGGATTGTACCAGTCCTGAGAATTTACCTGCCAGCCGTAAGCACGGTCAACTTCAATCCAGTCGCCGCCGAAGAGCTTGGACTTAGCAGTTGCAACATAGCCGTTGTAGCTTCTGAACTCGAATACTACGTTCTCGTTGTTAGCGATAGCGTCGTTAAGAACTGCTACAGGGTTGGTGTAGTACTTGCCGCCTGCCTTACGCTCGGTAAGAGCCTTGGTAACATTTGCGGGATTGGTAAGAGAAGACTTCAGAGGATAAATCTTGTCTTCACTTGCGCCTGCCTTGAAAGCGCCTACAGCGATAGGCTGTGCTGCACCTGTAATGCCTGATACATTTGCAGTAACGCCCTCCATAAGCTCCTTCTGACCGAGAGTCTTGTCGCCCTTAGGATCAACGCCAAGCCACTCAAGAACAGTCTTGCCGTTCCAACCGAAGCTCATGTCGCCCTCAGCAATATTGGTATATACAGTTGCGGGAACCTCATAGTTGAGCTTGATAACGCCGCTCTGGAAAGAGAAATCAAATGCAGACTCACTCTGACCAAGCTTTTCATTATCAAAGCCGCTGATGTTCAGTGTATCTGCTGCGGGCGAATCCCCTTTCTTGTCAAGCTTAATGGTAAAATCCTTTCCTCCCAGTGAAACGGGTGTGTAGTTCTTGATTATGAAATCACCCGCATCATTTGCACCGCTGTTAACCCACTTCTGAGTTACAGTTACAGAACCTGTGTCGGTAAGCTTGTTCTTGAGAGAAGTAAATGCAACCTCAACATCATGCAGCTCGCCAGTAACCTCATCGTTAAACCATGTGCCCTTATTAACGCCTACAGTAATCTTGTCATTGGCACTGGTAAAACCGTAGTCGGAAGCACCATTGGTGTAGTTGATTACGAACTGAATCTGTGCCTTTGTTGCATTCTTATCAGTCTCGTATCTCTTGAGGTCATAAGTAAGAGAGATGGAATCCTGATCAGCGGATACCATAGTAGCCATTGCAGATACGGCCATTGCACCGGCCATTACGCCGGCAATTGTCTTTTTCATGTTCATGAAAAAAATCCTCCTTGTTTTGTTTTGGTTTTCTTTCTTATTTATTTCCAAATTTTATGGAAATCAATAATTAGTGAACTGCGACACGACTCTTGTTGTATCGCATTTTGATTATACCACACATTCGGGGTTCTGTCAATGTACAAACTCGCCAAACTTACAATCGCATTTTTAGCCCTAATGTACACATTTTCACCAAAAGGCCTTTGAAAATCGGTTTTCAGAGTTTCAAGACACGCCCTTACTTCAAAAGCACGCCAATCACCCGGAGGGGGTATCCGCTGTGCTTCATCTGCGGTATGATTATACTATACATCATTTTTCGAGAAAAAGCAATAGGCAAAATAGACAAACCTAAATTATTTTTCTTTGTTATTTAAGCTTGTTTTCACAAATTAATGGAAAAATATGTTAAAAAAGGGTGTGCAGCGGATAAAAATTGTGTGTTAAAATTCCTTGATTGGCGGAAAACCGGACAATTTGTAAAAATTTTCCAATTTTTTTTGGCGTGTTTTTCCGGCGGTTTTCCGTACGGTGGCTTTATACTATAATTGTACGGATAAAAATGCGCAGCTTGCTAAGCGGTGCATTTATCATGCGGACATATATAATAATGTATAAAAAGCTATAGGGTAAATTCCGAAAAGCTGCTTAACGGTTTCGAAGAATTGCCGTATAATTGAAGCTTGTCACTCGCCCCTGCCGTATCCTTGTTTGTTTATAAAGATCCCCCGAAGCCCTGAAGCCCGGGGGATCTTTCGTATTTGCTTATCATCAATAATTAAGCCCGATATATTTCACTGCCGCCGTCATTATCTCCAGCCGTGCCTTGTCGCGGTATTCGGGACGTGCAAGGTAATTTACCGCCTGCTCGCAAAGGGTCACAAAGAATTCTCCCCGCCCCTCAAGCTTGAAGTTTATAAAGCCCATCTCGCTGTACTTTCCGTAAATATCCTCCGGCATAAGCCGCAGAGGACTGTCCGTATTATCGTACAGATGAATCTGCTGAGTAGGACAATCCCATTCGCAATTATTTTTCTTGTACCACTCCTTATCAAGAGATTCAAAGCGGCTTTTTTTAGTCAGCCCCAGCTGCATTTCTCCGATCTGTTCATAATGCTTCCTCCTGCGTGGGCAGGCGGGTATGCATACCGCATTTGAAAGTATCTCGCACCGTGCGCGCTCCTCGGGAGTAAGCTTTTCCAGTTCCTCTGTCTTATTATTGAAATTGTAATCCAGCACCACAAGACTGTAATCTTTTTTTAGTTCCTCCTTTACGCCCTCTATATCTCTGATACATTTGCAGGTGGAAGAGGTTATTTTCATTCTCGGGTGGGTCTGCCTGATATATTCCTCCAGTACGGGGGATACAACTATTACTTCATTTACACCGTTGTCGGCGATCTTCAGCACCTCATTGCATTCCTTATCATCGAGATGTTCCTCGGTTATAAGCGGGTTGGTAAATGTGAACCTGTAGGGAACTCCCCTGCTGTTGTAAGCGTCAAGCTGGTTCTTTACTCTTTCAAGAGAAAGCGGACCGAACATATTCCGCCCCCCGTTCCAGATCAGCGGCCATGAGCCAAAGTAGGAAGCTATCTCACCCCGAAAAAATTCCGGGTGATTTTTCATATAATCCGGAAGCGCCAGATAAAGGCTGATACTGCTTGTAGCCTCGGGCAGATGAAATCTCGGTGTTTTGGTTGTTTCGGGCATTTTTTGCATTCCTTTCCTTTAATGTAACAAATATTATTATATATCAAAAAGCTTCTCGGCATTCTCCGCCGTAATTTCAGCCATATTTTCCGGACTTTCCCCATAGCATTCCGCCAGAACGCCAAGAGTATACGGCAGCATTCCACTGTCGCTCCGCCGTCCTCTAAACGGCTCGGGAGCCATATAAGGGCAGTCGGTCTCGCAAAGCAGACGGTCCTTCGGAATGACCTCCAGCGCGCGCCTTGCCTTTTTTGCATTTTTAAATGTGACCGCTCCCGTAAATCCGATATACATACCCATGTCTATTATCTCCCGAGCGATCTCCGCCGAACCGCTGAAGCAGTGCATTACGCCTTTCGGGCGGTATTTGCGGAGCAGCTCCATAGTGTCCTCCCATGCATCGCGGGAATGGATTATCACAGGCATGGAAAGATCCTCCGCAAGTTTAAGCTGTTCCTCAAAGGCACGCTTCTGCAATTTGCAATCGCAGCTGCAGTTCTCGTAATGGTAATCAAGCCCTATTTCCCCGATAGCAACGCACTTGGGGAGCTCCGCAAGCTGCCTGATAACATCAAGCTGCTTCCACTCGTCCGCAGCGTCCGGGTGAAGCCCCGAGGAAAAATACATTCTCTCATATTTTTCCGCCAGCGCTTTTGAGCTTTCCGACCCTTTGACCGAACAGCCCACATTGATTATCTTGTCAATGGGCGATGTTTCCGAGAAAAGACTTTTCAGAAGCCCGTCTCTGTCCCCGTCAAAGGCAGAATCGTCATAATGGGCGTGAGAATCTATGATACGCATAATTTTTATCCTTATTTTTTCTTATTGTCGGGGGATCTTTTTGGCTTCTTCCTTACCGAAAAGCCGAAATCTCCAAGCTTGCGTCCAAGCGCAAAATATTCGCCGTGGGAATATGCCATGAGACCCGCCTGCCCGAAATTTATCTTACCCTTGCTGTCAATATACCGCTCGTCCACCGTTACCCCCGTAATATCGGCGATAAACATGATATGGCTGCCAAGCTCAATCTCTCTTTTTACCTTGCATTCAAGGGCAGCGGGAGATTGCCCGATAACAGCGCAGTCCACGGTCTCGGCAGGCAGGAGAGTGAATTTGCATTTTTTTGCCTTGTCTGTCTTGCCGCCGCTTTTCATGCCGCAAAAGTCCGTTTCGAGGGCCATTTTCGAGGTGGTAAGGTTAATTGCGAATTCGCCCCTTTCCCGAATTATCCCGTAGGAAAAGCGTTCGGGGCGCACGGAAACATAAGCCATAGGCGGGCGGGTATTGACAATGCCAGTCCATGCGGCAGTCATCACATTGTCGCGTCCCTCGGGGCTTCGGCAGGTGATGAGCACCGCAGGTAACGGTGCAGCGAGAGCAGCCCCCTCAAAAAATCTGCGGCTCAAAACTGCTGCTCCATAACCTTGTGCATATCGGAAATAATGCTTTGTATGCGGACGTTTTCATACCTTGCCCCAAGCCATATCTCATGAGCCGCCGCCGCCTGCCATACCAGCATAGCCATTCCGCCGCAGCAGGGAATGCCCGATTCTTCGGCGATCTGCAAAAGCTTTGTCTTTTCGGGGTTATAGATAACGTCAAACACAAAGCCGCTGTTTTTGATGATCTCTTCCGTAACGGGGCAAGCGTCAACCTTAGGGAACATTCCCACAGGAGATGCATTTATAAGGGTGTCGAATTTCCCGGAGATCTCATCCGGGTGCACCATGGTTATGTTATTATTATAGCCGTTTTTTGCAGCATATTCCCTTACAGGCTCTACCTTATCTTCAAAGCCCTCGGGAACGGAAATTGTAAGATCAGCCCCTGCCCGCACGCACTCAATGGCGATCATTCTCCCAACTCCGCCGCAGCCGCACTGGAGCACCTTTCCGCTCAGACTCCCTCCCGACGCTTCAATAGACCGCAGAAAGCCGTCGCAGTCGGTATTGTAGCCGATATGTCTGCCGTCCTTATTAGCTACACAGTTGACCGAGTGATACCTCTCGGCGGAATCCGCCAGCTCGTCAATATGCTCTATAATATTGACCTTGTGGGGAATAGTAATATTAAAGCCGTCAAGCGCCAGAAGATTTTCAACATTATCCCCCAAAGTCTCGTATTCCATAAGCTCATAGGTAAAATCATTCACACCGTCCAGTTCAAAAAGCCTCTGATGAATGGGCGGGGACATGGTATGCTTTAAGGGAAAGCCTAAAAGACCGTATTTTTTCATAAAAAATCATTCCTTTTATTTAATTTGATGAGCCGACCGGTATCTTTTCATTGGTATCGGGGCTATTTTCAGTCCATTTTTGTGCACATTGCTCAAGGTATAAGAAATCAAAGCACCTTTTTGAAATACTGTCGTCGGGCTTTTCATATTTGCGCTTATACAGAATTTGTGCATTCCGTTCAATGGGAAGCTTGTTTATTTCCTGCAATTCATATTGAAGCAAACGGATATACCTGCTTTTATCCTTTTCGGAAGCAAATCGGACAAAGCTGTCTATACAGGAATATTCCAGATCGCAGAGCTGTGTATCGGGAACCGGAAACATATAATTTAAATTGACACAGGAAATAAGACGGTCGCCCAAATATATCTTCTGAAAGTCAAGAGAATTTTTCAGCTTATAATGTCTGGGCTTCGGAGATGTTACCTGTGTTACATATACCAGATCACCAACCCTGAACAATTCGCCGAAAAAGGGTTTGTATTTATCTTTACCGTAATCAGTGTACGGGATTCGGGGTTCGTAATTATTGCGCAGAAAATCCGTATATTCTTCGCTCAGAATTTTCCACTTTATCATTTTACACGCTCCCCTCAAATAAAAAGACCGTACAAATGCCGGTCTTTTTTTTACTATTAAAACGATTTTAGACGGATTCGTAACCCCTATTAAAACGATTTTGGACGGATTCGTAACCCCTATTAAAACGATTTTAGACGGATTCGTAACCCCTATTAAAAGAGCTGTTCTTTT
>CAMWIR010000002.1 GCA_947174365.1 uncultured Ruminococcus sp.
CAAGCGGGGAGTTATTTAGAATATGATATGTCAATGATGATTACGGTGTATTACGCTCTTTACAGGCAAAGCTTTCGGCGTGTGAGGGAAAAAGCCACAGCGGCGTTTGGGGAAAACAAAGCTTCTCTCCGTCATCTGAGAGGGAGAAAATAAAAGGACGAGCAGAATAATCCCCCGATCCCTATCATATAAATTCTAAAAGGAAAGGAGCGGGAGATATGCCGACAGGAATTCTTGAAAAAGAGTATGACCTGCCTCAAAGGTCAAAACAGGACGATCACGACAGACACCCCGGAATGTCGGGACTGTCCTCTGCGCAGGCGGAAAAACTGCTGGAGAAGTACGGAGAAAATATCATTCAAGAAGATAAAAAGCCCCGTCCGTTAGCAATATTTGCAGGACAGTTCAAGGATCTTATGGTGATGATTCTGCTTGTTGCTGCGGGGATCTCCGCATTTATCGGCGAGCCTGCGGACGCTGTTACCATTATAATCATCGTTATGCTCAACGCCATTCTGGGCTTTATCCAGGAGTACCGCACCGAGCGCACATTGCAGGCGCTTAAAAACATGACCGCCCCCTCGGCAAAGGTGTGCAGGGACGGACATCTGAAAATCATTCCTGCGGCGCTTGTTGTCCCCGGGGACATTCTTTCCCTTGAAGCGGGGGACAAGGCTGCGGCGGATGCTGTTATTTTGCAGGCAAAGGGACTGTCGGCAGACGAAAGCGTGCTGACGGGGGAAAGCGAGCCTGTGTCCAAGGCTGTGGGCAGCAGGTCGGATACGGATAATTCCATAGGGAAAAAGAACATAATCTACAGCGGTACAATTATCACCAAGGGCACAGCCCAGGCAAGAGTGATCGCCACGGGAAAAAATACCCAAATGGGTAAGATCTCGGGAATGATAGAGGAGATCGAAGAGCCTCTTACCCCACTGCAAAAACGGCTTGGGGAGCTGGGCAGAGTCGTGGCGATAATATGCCTTGCGGTGTGCGTTATTGTGTCGGGAGCGGGGATAATAAGGGGCGAGCCTGTTTTCGATATGCTTATGACGGGCATTACCATTGCCATTGCGGCTATCCCCGAGGGGCTGCCCGCTACGGTGACAATTGCCCTTGCCCTTGCTGTGGGACGTATGCTGAAACAAAACGCTCTTGTTCACAAGCTTCATTCGGTGGAAACTCTTGGGTGTACTTCTGTGATCTGCACCGACAAAACGGGCACTGTTACGGAAAATAAAATGACCGTTTGCAAGGGCTTTGCGGGAGGTCATGAGCTGGTATTTTCGGGGCAGGGGTATAAAACGGGAGGTCATATTTCATTAAAGGGTGAAAATGTAACAAAGATGACGGTCAACTTGTTGACCAGCACTCCCTTGAGGGAAATGCTCCGCTGCGCCGTTCTGTGCAATAACGGCGACATATGCCCCAATGAAAGCGGCAGCGAATGGAGTGTGATGGGCGACCCTACCGAGACAGCCCTGCTTATTGCCGCCGTTAAGGGAGGTATGAACTGCCGTGCGGAGCGAAAGACGTTTATAAGAACCGATGAAATTCCCTTTGACAGCGAAAGCCGTTCCATGACCGTTACCGTGAAAAAGCCCGACGGCAGCGGTACGGTAAGCTATATAAAAGGCTCGGCGGAGGTCATACTCGACAAATGCAAAAACATTCTCACCGACCTCGGCACACGTCCCATTACCTATGCCGACAAACGGCAGATCGCCGATATCTGCGATAATATGGCTTCTGGCGCTCTGCGGGTGCTGGCGTTTGCTTATTCGGAAAACGGGGATAACAAAAACCTTACCTTTGTGGGAGTCATGGGAATGTCCGACCCGCCGAGAGAAGAGGCAAAGCGGGCTGTCAGGCTCTGCCGTGAGGCAAGGATACGCACGGTAATGATAACAGGAGACCACAAAAACACCGCTGCTGCGGTTGCAAGGCAGGCGGGTATCCTTCTGACCAATTCCGAGGACGCTGTGCTTACGGGAGCGGAGCTTGCAAATATGAATGATGAAGAGCTTAAAAGGGCAGCGCCGAGAGTTTGCGTTTACGCCCGTGTTTCCCCGGGGGATAAGCTGCGGATAGTAAGGGCGTATAAGTCCCTGGGGCACATAGTTACCATGACCGGGGACGGGGTGAACGACTCCCCTGCCGTAAAGGAAGCGGACATCGGCGTTGCCATGGGCATTACGGGAACAGACGTTACCAGGCAGGCAGCGGATATGGTCTTGCTGGACGATAACTTTGCCACACTTGTAAATGCAGTTGAGCAGGGGCGGGGGATATATGCGAATATCCGCAAATTTGTGCGCTACCTTTTGTCCTGCAATATCGGGGAAGTGCTGACAATGTTTCTGGGGATAATCATGGGATTGCCTATGGTATTGCTGCCGAGCCAGATATTGCTTGTAAATCTTGTGACCGACGGGCTGCCCGCAGTGGCGCTGGGGGTCGAGCCATGCGGCAGGGAAAGCATGAAAAAGCCGCCCCGCCGCTCGGATGAAAGCTTTTTTGCAGGCGGGCTGCTGTTCCGTATAATCATCCGAGGGGTGCTTATAGGCATTTGCACATTGGCGGCGTTCACGGTAATAACAAATATGGGCGGCAGCGTGGAGGCGGCAAGAACAGGGGCTTTGCTGACCCTTGTTATGAGCCAGCTGTTCCATGTGTTCGAGTGCAAATCGGAGGAGAAGAACATTTTTACCGTGCCCTATTTCAATAATACGAAGCTGCTGCTTGCGGTGCTTATCTCCGCAGGGGTCATTTTCGGGGCAATATATCTGCCCTTTATGCAGACGATCTTTGATACCGTTCCCTTATCGGGGCAGCAGCTCATGATCTGCCTGGGACTGGCGTTTTTAGCGCCGCTGATACAGTGTTTTGTGAAGTGCTGATATTTTTAAATTTTGTAATTTCAGGAACGATCCGCAGATATTTTTCGGTGTCTGCGGATCCTTTTTCGTAAAATATTATTATTTGTAAAAAAATTATAAAAAAACCGAAAAAGATTAACAAACATCATTTAAAAATGAATTATAATGTATATAAGGGAATGCAGCCGGTGTTTCCTTATGTAAGAGTATGGGAAAGAGGATTATATAATGGCAGAAAGTATCGGAGAATTTGTTGGGGCAATTCTGTGCCGCTTTATGTTTGGGGCAATATGCAAAAAGCTCGCCGACGATAAGGGGTATTCGGGCAGTTCATGGTTCTGGTGGGGGTTTTTCTTTAATGTATTGGCGCTCTTAGTCATAATATTAAAAAAAAGACTGACTCCTCCCCCTGTCCGGGTGAACAATATCAGTGCGCTTGAGGAATACAAGCGGCTGCTTGATTCGGGGGTAATAACTCCCGAGGAATTTGAGCGGAAAAAGGCAGAGCTGCTTAATTCAAATGCGCCTGTATATACATATTACACGCCTCCGCAATATAATAATGGGGGCGTAGGCAATGGCAAAAAATGGGTCTGCCCCGAATGCGGCAATGTAAATCCCCCGGGCATATGGGTCTGCGAAAGCTGCGGACGGGAAAAATAAAGCGCTTATAAAAACAAAAGCTGCACTTTGACCGGTGCAGCTTTTAATTATATTATTCATAAAATACCGTCAGCCCTTGCCGCCCGCAGCAGCGACAGCCTCGCCCGTTTTCCCGTCATTGGTCAGCCGTCCGTCCCCGCTTATGGGGATATATTCGCCGAGATATGTGGGCTTCGGCTTTATGATAGTTGTGACAAAATCCTTGTTCCTTGCCAGCACTTCACGGAGATTATAATATTTCTGTCTGGTATACCCCTGCAAGTCCGAGGGCACGCCGTAAGCCTCTATCCCCAGCTTTCTTGCTATGTACACCGCCCTGTACAGGTGATATTTCTGGGTAACGATTATTACCTTTTTTGCCCCGAATATTTCCTTTGCCCTGTACATACTTTCGTAGGTGGAAAAGCCTGCGTGATCCATAAAAACGTCCTCATCGGGTGCGCCTCTGTCCATGGCGAATTTCTTCATGGCGTTCACCTCGTCATATTCTATCCTGCCGTGATCCCCCGACATAAGCAGCTTCGGCGCTGCGCCGCTTTCGTAAAGTTCGGATCCTACAATGAGCCTGTCCCCCAGCATGGGGCTTGGGGCTTCGCCGTTTACTCTGCACCCGAGGACGATTATGCAGTCTGCGCCCCCTAAAGTCTCAGCCGTATCTGCGGACAGTATAAACGGCTCGGCGGTTTTCTTCACATGGGCATTTATTGAAAATACAACGATCACCCCGATAACGCACATTATCAGCCCTATTATCATTATCCGCAGCAGTTTCCCCAGTATCTTTTTTGCAGCTGTCTTTGCTGTTTTTGCCATTGTCATAATTATGCGCCTTCTTTTTGGTGTTACTTCTTTTCATTTTGGGGTTTGTCGGGCAAATGTACCCTTACGGGCAGCATAGAACGTATGACATTCATCACACGTTCTATGCCGCAAAGCAGCTTATTCGCCGCTCAATTATTAAATTATTAATTAACTCCAACTCAGCTGTTGATATTAATATTCTGCACTAAGTTTTCCACGGTCAGCACACCGTCACGGCTGCCGAGACCCATGCCCTCATTAGTGCGGAAAACAATATCCACAGTTCCGTCGGAAATTTTAATATCCCCGTCGCCCTGCATATCGCCTACACCCGAAATCGAGTTGCCCTCGCATTCAAAGTTGAATTCGCTGTGCTTTGCACGGCAGTCCATGTTTCCCTTGCGTGTGCCCACGCAGTTAATGCTCCGTCCGCGCATTATCATATCAAGACTCCCGTGTTCCAGGTCAATGTCGCCGCTGCCGCCGCTTATGGTGCCTATGCCGCACATATTTATCCCGCTCTGATCGAAGCTTGCCCTGTAATCCGTCAGGGAAATATTTGCTCTGCCCTTAACAGAGCCTATGCCCACCGAATCGGGAGAACTGATCCTGACTGTTAAGGAAACCCTTGACATATCCACCACGCTGCCCCCCTCGGCAATGCCCACGCCTACGCAGCAGCCTCCCGAGCAGCTTATGTTATAATGCCCTTGCTTTATTATTACGGCAAGCCCGCCTTCGTTCCTGCCGCCGCCTATGGCTGTGGCATGATCTCCGTTGGCGGTAAAGTTAAATGTTCCGGGGCTGTCAAAGTAAATGCTTCCGGGGCTGTTGTCCTTGCCCACGCCCACACAGAATGCGTCTGCGGATTCGCAGATTATCGTCAGCTTCCCTTCGCCCGTAAATTTTATCGCCGCACTTCTTGGAACGTATATACCCCGTCCCAGAAGGGCGTTTTCTCCCTCAATGCATATCTCCGCCTTGGAATCCTCGCCCAGAGCGATAATGGGATCGGCCTTTGCCGAGCTTATCGTGACGTTCTTCAGGGTGATCTTAACATCGGACTCGTCCTTTACCTTGATGAGCAGACCGACCTCGCCGCTGTCCTCCCCGTCAATAACAATGCTGCCGCTGCCTGCCTGGATCGCAGTATAATGCTCTTGCGTCAGGTCGGACATTTTGATCACTTCTCCGTCCGTCGGGCGGTAGATCTTTGCTATATCCTTGGCAAACTCCTCGTTTATCCTCTTTATCTCGTTTCTTATGCTGTCCGCCACCTCGTGAATGACTACAGGCTTGGGGCGGGAAACATAGTACCCTTGGATAAGGTCGGATCCCAACTGTATCATTACCCGCAGCTCATCCGAGGTCTCCACTCCCTCTGCCAGAGCCTGGTAGCCGTTATCGTGAACAAAGTCGATAATGCTTGCCACAAACTTCTGCATTCTGGGCTTGGTGTTTATATCGGTAATAAGTGAACGGTCGATCTTAACGTAATGGGGCGAATACCGCAGCAGGTTTGAGGTGTTGGAATAGCCCGTGCCGTAATCGTCAATGGCAAGGGACATATTGCACCTTTTAAGGCGGTCGTGGATAAGGTCAAGGCTCTTATCGTCCACCTCGGTCTGTTCGGTAAGCTCTATTACCACCTTTTCCATAAGCTCGCCGTAGCGGTTTTCCAGGGTCTGCCAATCGCTGTCGGAAAGCATATGGGCGGTAATGGAGTTTACAAACAGCTTCCTGCCCGCAAACACATCCTGGTTTTCCCCGATAAACGCCATAGTGTTGAACATGGTCGCCTTTTCGATATCGTAAAGCCTGCCGTATCTTGTGGCAGCCCCCAGAATTTCCAGCGGGAACATCCCTATACTGTCATCCGTGCGCATAAGCGCCTCATAAGCCAGTACATCACCCGTGCGGGCGCTGACAATGGGCTGGAAATGATATACAAACAGGTTATTGTCTATCAGCTGCGAGAACCGTTTCATGCAGCCGTATTCGTTCTTCTGATCCTCATAGCGGTCGGAGGAATAGCGGCAAATGCTGTTTCTGCCCTTGCTCGTGGCTTCAAACAGCGCAAATTCCGCTGTATGCATACGCCGCTGTGCAGGCACGCCGTCCGCTCCGCAGCCTGCCATAAAGGTCATGCCGTGGCTGCCGATAGGTTCGCCCATTTCATCGGACAATTCGCACTCCGCCACTGCGGTCTGCAGCATTTTCAGATAATTTTCTTCCTGCTCTGCGACCGTGTCCCCGTCCTTGCAAACAATGTCCGAATCGGGAATAAACAGCCAGTACCGCTCCTTTGAATAAGAGGCAATAAGAGCGTTTGGAGGGAGCTTTGCCTTAACGGCACACAAAGCGCTGTAAATATGAAAATCCGAAAGGGAAGATGAAACGCTGTCCTCCAGCTGAATAAGAGCGAATAAGGATTTACCCTTGAACTCGTTCACAGTTCCTATGAGCCTTGCAGTCGTACAGGCAGGGAAAAGCAGCCTGCCGCGCCCCTTTACCTCCTCTTCGGTCATAAAGAAGCCTGCAGTAACGCTGTCGCTGTACTCGCATATCTTTACAGATAAATGCGAGCCGCTTTTGCTTTGTTCCATAAGCCGTGCCGTCAGCAGCACTGTTTCGCTGTAATCGGGCTCGTCGGGGAGCTTTGCCATCTCCGCGGCATTGCTGTCCGCATAGACCTTTTTGTTTTCGTGGTCGATAATAAAGCCGCCGATATCCGAACGGCATTCGGTGAGAGTGTTCCATGCAGAGCCGAAGATTCGCTGCCACAGCGGATTATCCGTATGTATCATTTGAAAGATCAACTCTTTTCCTTAATTTTTTATACTGTGTCAAAAGCTATAATCAACTATTTTAATTTTACTACATATTGACTTTTTTGTCAAGAGGTTTTAAATAATTTTGCCTAAAATTTTATGACGAAATTTAACATTTTGTTAAATTTATACAAAATCATCTAATAAATATTGGACATAAGGAGAGTGCAGCGAGAATAGAATAAATTAATGAGGGAACTGTTTCGGCTTTTGAAAATAAGGCAGCAGAGCGGGAATAAAACCGAATATGCCGAGAGTTTTTTCGGACTTGCTTTAAGACAGGGCAAGTATAACTCCTGTCTCTTGCCTCCGATTTTTCTGCTTCCGAAAGGTGGTGCTTTGTTTTGCCCCGTGTCCGCTTCACATTCGGCTTTTTCGCTCTCTGGGCAGCAGTGCTCACCGCAAATGAATATTATAACAACCATTACCCCGCTCTGCCCATTTTCCTGCTCTGTCTCGCCCATGAATCGGGGCACATATTCGCCGCCGGTATCGCAGGTCTGCCCCCCGAAAGAATAACCTTCTGCGCTGCCGGGATACGTATGTCCGTTAAAAACGGCACTTACAGCAGAGGTCTTTTCCGTGAGCTTCTTCTCCTGTCCGCAGGCTGTGCCGTAAACTTTGCCCTTGTCCCCTTGTTCGCCCTTGCTAAAATGCGTCTGTGGGCAATGGTAAGCTTTTCGCTGGGGATCTTTAACCTGCTGCCTCTCTCATCTCTGGACGGCGGCAGGATCATTCGTGCAGTGTGCGAATATATCTCTCCCGCCGCCGATATCGGCTCTGCTCAAAAAATCTGTGATATTATCATAATCGCCGTTTTTTTGGCGTATTTCCTTTTTCACGGCTTTCCTCCGCCGCTTCTGCCTATTATAATTGCGGGGCTGAGCGCACTTGAAAAGCTGTGAAAACGGCTATCTTGTTAAGGAATTAAGGAAACAAAAAATTGCTGCACCGCAATAAGCAGTGCAGCAAATTTTATTTGTGTTTATCCGTCAAGGGATTATTTGGAACGTCTGCGTTTTAACGCCTTGGAGAGAGCGTATACAGCCGATGCCATAACAGCTGTTACAGCCATGAAAATAGCTGCATCCTTAGCGCCGCTTCCGCTGTCCTGCTCCACAACATATATACCTGCCTTGATATCCTCGGATTCCAGAGGCTCGGATGGCTGATGCCTGTCAATGTGCTCGGTAACAGACGGGTCAATGAAGGATCCGGGACCTTCGTTGCCCGGTCTTTCGCCAGTGAAAGGTCCTGTGTAGCTGGGCCGCCTTGGATATGTCGTAGTGGTTGTGGCTTCCAGATTTGCGTAGGTTTGCATATCCGTGGTGGTTTGCGTGATAGAAACGGTCTGAGTGGTAACACTGGTGACCTCCTTTTCGGGCTCGTCGGGATCTTCCTTAACGCCCTCGGGATAATCTCTTATGATAACCGTACCGTCGCTTCTTATAACGTTGTAACCGTTGTTTTTACCTGCAACTACTGAGTATTCCTTATCCTTCAAAATAACTCTGAAGTGGAAATCGGTGGTCAGGTCATAGCCGGCGGGAGCAGCGTCCTCGGTGAGAACGTAGTAGCCCTCGGGAAGTCCCGAAACATAGGCTGTAACGTTTCTGGTGGTGAATGTAAGGCTGTCACCGTTTGCATTAATGACCTCACCCGGAGCGCCCTCATACCGAACCACAGCGTTTGAAACATCTCCGATTTTATCGCTGACAATACTGTCATCGACCTTTATGGTAAGAACAGCACCGGGAAGCTCTTCCAAGTCAGTCATGGAGATCTTGGAAATAGGCAAGCCGGACATTCCGAGAGTTACATCTTCGTCTCTCTTAATTGTCTTTATTTTATCCATCATTGTGATCCTATGAAGTACAGGGTCATATCTGTATTCCTCATCTGTACCCGAGCCGGCAACCGTGCCGTTTTCGTTTACAGTAAAGGTAAAGTTGGTTGTAACGGTCTCATATCCGTCGGGAGCGGCAGTTTCCGTAAGAACATACTGCCCTGCGGGAAGACCTCTTATTTCTGCCTCGTAAGAGGTTGTGGTAAATTCCACACCGTTGCTTGTAATATTAACGTTTTTGCCGTTGTAAACCTTAACATTGTTAAAGCTCAGTCCGGGAGTAGTGCCTGTAATCTCCATAACTGCTCCGGGTATCTGGGGAGCATCTCCCATACCGCTCTTGATTGCAATATCTGTCTTTTTGATGAGAACATATGTTCTCTCATCCGTCATAATAAGCTTGTTGTCCGCAACACCGCCGCCGTTGGGAAGCCGTACATTGCCTCTCTCGTCAATGGCAAAGGAAATATCCTGAGCCAAAAGGTATCCCGCAGGAGCAGCATCCTCGTGGAGAACATAGTCACCCTCGATAAGTCCCGAAATTTTTGTTGGAACAGTACCCGATACAAAGGAAATGCTTTCGGATGTAGTAGTAATGGTGTTATTGCTGGTTATAATGCTGCCAAGAGCCGCAAAGTTTATATCATTCCCCTCATTGTCAGTGCCTGTAAGGGTAAGCTTTGCACCGGGCAGCTCAGCGCCGAATACATCCTGCTTGGAAATGCTCATTTCGTTCAGTTCATCATCCATGATCACCAGGTCGTCCTTGAGTACCTTGCCGTTCACGGTAATGCTGTAAGTGCCGTTGGACAGTATTCTTACATTAAAGGTGATAGCCGAAGCTTTTGCATAGCCCACAGGAGCTGTATCTTCCACCATGCGGTATGAACCCGCAGGAAGTCCCTTTATTACCGCAGGACTGCTTCCGGATGTGAAAGAAATGGTCTCAGGCGTTCTTGCAACGTCAGTCATGCCGCCTGTGATTGTAATGTTTCTGCTTTGCATATATGCATTGCCCGACAATCTTTCGATCCTTATCCTTGCACCCGGCAGTTCTTCGGATTTTCCGACCTCTCTCTTGGAGAGCTTTACAGTGGTTGTGACTTCTACAGTGTCATCGTCGTTGGGGTCATTGGCTATGCTGATGGTCTCTCCCGCAATGTAGTATTCGACCCTTTTCCCTGAAGGGATAACGCCTATTGTTTCGGAAGAGGGATTGGCGTCGCCGGGTTTTCTGATAACAATGTATCTTGCGCCCTCAAATACCCTGTACTCCTCGGGAGCCTTGACTTCGGTAATCTCATAGAGTATGCCGAATTCGAGATTTTGAATAAGAGTGTCTGCCTCATTGCCTGTGTCATAGCTTATAATTTCGTTAAAGGACGGATGAGCGCCGTCATTTACATAAGGTTTGAATTCGCCCTTGTTGAATTTTCCGGGAACAAGGCTGAATTCTGCCCCGTTCAGATGCAGACCCGTAAGGCTGTCATACTTGTCAACAACCAGGTCTCCCGTGTCGGAAATAATGGTAGCATTACCCGAAACATCGGCCTCCGACCATGTGTCGGACTTGCTGCTGCTGTATCCTCCCGAACCGGAAAGGGAAGCAGTATTGGTGATCTCGTTATATATCGAGGAAAGTTCAACTTCTTTTCCACCGATAAAGTAGCCGTTTCTTCCGCCGAGATTGCGTATCTCCACGTCGATTATCGCATCATAGAGAACTTTGCAGTAGGTCTCGTCGGGCAGGGTAACGCTGAGCTTTCTCGCAGTGCTGTTGTAGGTATAGCTCCAAAGAGACTCATCCAATGGGTTGCCGTCGCCGTCGGTAACGGTAAGTGTACTCTCCTGGAATCTAAGTCTGCTGCCCATTACATCGTCAAGATAAACATTATCCTCATCGCCGCCCATTTTAAGTCCGGGCTTATTTACCTCTACCGTGTAATGAACCAGATTGCCCTTGCCGTCGCTTTCCTTTTTAAGGATCTCTTCCTTGGTGAAGCCCTCATATTGGGAAGCATGAGCAGTACCTGCATCCTCACCTTTATAAGTTGCCGAAACTGTGTTGTTGATAAGATAATTGCCCTCCAGCTGTGTGGGGTCGGAAACTTCCTGATAATAGAAGATAAGCAGAGTCTTTTCGTTTATCATCCTTTGGTTGAGCTTTACAGTTATGGTGTTGCCGCTCAGGGAAACATCGCCGTTATTCAGAAATTCATCTGTAACAACAGAGCTTGCATTCGGCGTCCACCACATATTTCCGCCCAACTGAAGCTTGTAAATGCCCTTTATGTCGAGCTGCTGTCCCTCATTGTCCTGCATAACAGCAACGTCCGTCAGCGTAATGATATCGCCGGTCTTGGGCGTAACATTTTTAAGATTGTTAAGGTCAACAGTTACACACCAACCGATCTTGTTTTCGCCCGTAAGCTTGCCGTCGCTGTTGCCGGAAATATTTCCGTCAGCGCTCTTGCTTACAATGCTGCGAACCTCATATTGGTCGGTGTCCTCACGCTCAATGTCAATATTCTTTTGGTTTACGGTTTGCACAAATTTAGCCTTGGCAGTGTTGTAATATCTGCCTGTGCTCTTAATGTCATCGCGGCGGGTCTTAAGAGTTATCGTTATAACATCCCCCGCTCTATGAGAGTCATTAATTTCGATCGTATTGTCCTTGATCGCATAATCATTCGATCCGGAAACAGCAATGCTGCCGTCTACGATCTCATGGGAAAGTCCATTGTCTGCACCCAGAACATCTGTAATGGTAATATCAAATACATTGTCCGAGGGTACTTTAAATGTGATCGTCCAGTTAAGATCGCCGTTGGCGTCAACTCCGTCAAATTTCTTGTCAACGGGATTAACACCGCTGGGCACTGTAACATAAGCCGAACGGTTATATTCAAAGCCGTCTATCTCGGTATTAAAGTCATTGCGGAAAACCTTGTCAACACTTACGCCGTTATCTTCATAAGTGGTTTCATAGCTGTAAGTATATCTCCAGCGCTTTTGAGGATTGCCGTTAGAGTCCCATACAGTGACCTGATCTGCTTTTGCCTTTGCCCAGAAATCATTCATGGAAAATTCATTGCCTACAACAGTAAGCTCTTCCTTGGTGGCAGGGTCTTCGTGCAGTATGTCCTCCATGTTCTGAACCTTTGCCTTGTCTGTGTCTTTATTGCCCGTAAAATCCATGTACCCTATTTCAAGAGTCCATATTATCTTGTTGTTTGTCCTGTCCAGCCTGCCGCTTTTATATACACTGGGTACAAGGATCTCGGGAACAGAGGGCGAAGCGCTGCTTTCAAGCTTGTTGTTCACGACCACCTTGTTGCCGTATGTCCAAGTATTGTACCTGTCGGTGATAACGCTCTTGTCGACCTCCATGCGGTACTTGAAAGTTACCGAAGCTCCGGGCTGTAATACAATACCCTTTACAGCGTCAAAGCTGCTGTATGAGGATAAGAGTCCCGTTACGCCATCGTTTGAAGAGGCCGTAGCAGTAATATTGCCGCTTACGGAGCTTTTGGATGTATCAACAGGCGTGTCTTTAATGGAAGTTATGGTGTAATTTCCTGTGCTGGCGGAGTTGGCGTTTACCGTTACCGTGTAATTCTGGTAATACTTGCCGCCTTCCTTGTAAAGCTGCCCGTCCGCCTGCTTGTTTACCCACGCGTTGGCTTTTACCGTTGCCTCAGGGCGCAGGGTCAGCAGAGGGTTGCCTTGTGCAGAGGCTTTTATGTCGAATTTGCCATCGCTGCCTACATCCTTTGCCGTGTAGGAGATATTTCCCTTAAAAACAGCCTGACCCTTAATGTTGCTTTCTTTCAGCTGATCTTCCTCCACATAGAATTCGATCTTGTTGCCGTCATCTGTTTTTATGATCTTGTATGTACCTTTGTCTACAGTACCCTGCTGCAAAGGGCCGTTGTTTTCCAGCAGATATATTCCTTGGAAATCAATATCTGCCACCAGCGGATTTTTCAGCACTTCGTCCGCAGACTTGTTTACAGACCAGTCAAAGGCGAAGAAAACTTCGTCTCCGTTGTTGACCTTAGTGCTGTCTGTAACTTCTTTTCCGTTAAGCAGCAGCTTTACATTTGTCAGCGTTACCGCCTTTTCAGCGCCCGCACCGGCAACCGCACTGACAGCTGCTCTTCCCGCAAAGGGTATCAGCACGAACATCAGCGCAAAAGCCGTCAGCATGGCTGCCGCCCGTTTGTACCATTTTTTAGGTGTCATAACTTCATATCCTTTCTCTGAAAAAATTTTTGTCGTGTACTTGACCGTAAGCTGTTATGTCAACGGTTTTGCCAAAAACCGTGCCTGCGCAATAAAAACATTCGCCCCCAATCTTTTTGGCTGCATCTGCGTTTGCTTTTTTTATACGCTGTTGCAGTCCCGCAATTCTTTCGTTCATAAGCTCATACTTATTAGTATACATATTAAGTATACCATATTCTAACGAAAATTGCAATAGTCTGCTGCCAATTTGTTTTTGGCAAAGTGTACAAATAATTTGCGGATATTTTGTGAAACAACAGCCTCTGCCGCTGTACGCAGGAGCTATTTTTCCTCTGTGGGTGCAGGGGCGGTTTTTTCCTCCGATACTGCGGTCATACTCAATATATCAATGTCGTTATCAATTACATATTCGGCGGATCTCAATAATAATTGTGCCTTGCTTATCCCGGTTTTATTGCAATAGTCGGTAATTTTTTGGTACTCGGCTATTTTTGCATTGACCGTAAAAGCCTTGTATGTTTTGGCGTTGTATTTTTTACTTGCTTTAATGTGAGCTTTAGATACTGCCATTTTAAAAACTCCTTTGCTGTTATTGCACAATATTAATAACCTTAACTATTATATTTTGTGCATTTGGATTAATTTACTATAAATTTTTGGAAAACTTATTGACAAATAACCTTAACTATGTTATAATTGATATAAGATAAAACAAGTATAACCATAAAAACTTGCAATAAAAAAATAACGACTTTATGAGGCAACAACGTCGGATGATCCGTTGCCGTCGGTTGTGATTGATAGATTTTTTGCATCAATTATAACACAAAACCTCTGCAAAGTCAAGCCGAAATAATATTTAACAGGAGTGGTCAAATGTCCGTAAAAAGCTTGTCAATACGTATTGAACCGGAAATGCTTGATAAGCTGCATTATGTAGCGGATTATGAAGCCCGCTCGGCCAACAGACAAGTCCTTATTTTGATAAGAAAAAACGTAGATGACTTTGAAAAAGAACACGGCGAGATACAATTTAGCAAACGACCGACCGAACTTAAACATAAATGATTTTTAAATTCCAAAGCTGTTCCCATAAATGTCGGGGAGCGGTTTTGGGATTTGTAAGTTAAGCTTTTCGCTTGTAATGTTTGCTTTGGCTCTTGCAAAAACCGTATATGCAAGTTTTGGCAAGGCTTCATTGTCCGATTTCTAATGCCGTTTACTATAACAAATCCAATAAGCCCGTTCCCCGCACATAAGGGGGAATAACAGTCGCCCGCATCCTTATGAGGGCTTTTTTAAGGGTTTTAATGTAATTCTCAAAATACCCCTTGCAATTTCCCGAAAAATATGGTAGAATAGAAAAAAAGACACTGTGCCCTGCGGACATTTTCTGGAGATGATTTTGTGATAGGATCAAAAAAGCTGGTTGCTTTGTGTATTTCAAGACTTAATGATTATACCTGCAATGAATTTATAGCCGCCTTCGGCAGCCGCCTGGCGGAGAATAACTGCGCCCTCTTTGTCTACGGCACCTGTACCGACCTTTTTTGGAACACCATGGACGAAAGCGGCGAAAAAACCGTGTTCGAGCTTATAGATTACGACAGGCTGGACGCTATGGTTTTCTTTGACGAGAAAATAAAGGATAAAACCGTGACAAATCAGCTTGTTAAAAGATCGGCAGAAAAAAACATTCCCGTTATCTGCATTGACGGGCAGTACGATAAATGCATTAATTTAAGCTTCAATTACGACAGCGGCTTTGAAAAGGTAGTGCGCCACGTGGTGGAGGAGCATAAGGTGCGGGACGTTCACTTTATGGGCGGCATTGAAGGGAACGATTTTTCCGAGGTGCGCCTTAATTGCTTCAAAAAAGTGCTGGAGGATAACAATATCCCCTTTAATGAAGATATGGTAAGCTACGGGCAGTTCTGGTCGGAGCCTGCAAGGCTGGCGGCGGAAAAGCTGGTGGAGGAGAACCGTGTGCCCAAAGCCCTTATCTGCGCCAACGACGTTATGGCGATAACCGCTGCCACAGTTTTCAAAAAGCACGGCATAAGAATGCCCGAGGACGTTATCGTAACAGGCTTTGACGGCATTGAGGAAATAGAATTTTCCGTCCCGAAAATAACCTCCTGCAAATGCAGCTATACCGATATGGGCGTAAAAACTGCGGAGATCATCGGGGATATTTTTGACGGCAAGCCTGCGCCCGAAAGGGTCATTATCGAGCCGAGAATGATCCTTTCCGAGTCCTGCGGCTGTGATATGACCGAGAGAGTAAATGTTTCCGAGCATTTAACAAGGGTCAACAACTACTTCTTCCGCTATCAGGAGGACGACAGAGGGCTGTCAAGAATAGCCGCAAAGCTGCAGATATGCAGCAATATGAGCGATGCAAGCGCCTGCCTTAATAAGCCCGAGTATATTTACGATCTCCACTGCATACTTAACCTGGACGCTGCCAACGAAAGCATAAGCCCCTTGGCCGTGCCCGAGGGCGACCCCTTTTCAGAAAAAATGTGTGTTTTCTTCGACACGGACAAACCCGAAAATTTCAGCCCTTATATTTTTGACCGTCATAATATAATCCCCGATCTTCAAGAAATTATGGACAGAGGATTCCCTCTTATTTTCTGCGCACTTAATTTTATAAATGTGCCCTTGGGGTATATCTGCTTCCATTACAGGGATTACAACATCAACAACTACTGCAAGATCCCCCAGACGGTCTCTGCCCTCAGCAACGCTATCGGCGGATTCCGCAATATCCGCTATCAGCAGTATCTTAACGTTAAGCTGGAGGATATGTACAAGCTGGACGCATTGACAGGGCTTTACAACCGCCGCGGCTTTATGAGGGAGTACAAGAGAATGCTGGAGCTCTTGCCCAAGGAAAACAGGCTTACGGTAATTCTTGCCGACCTTGACGGCCTGAAGAAAATAAACGACAATTACGGCCACCGTGAGGGTGACAACGCCATTCACACAGTGGCGCAGGCGCTGAAATTTGCCTGCCCGGAGGGAATATGCACAAGGTTTGGCGGCGATGAAATGTTGGGCGTGATAATGGACACCAAAAGCGAAGCGGATATAAGAAACGCAGTGCAGGAATATCTTGACAGCTACAACAGCCGTTCGGAAAAGCCCTACACGGTTTCCGCCAGCGTGGGCATATACGTTACCGGAGACACGGACAGCCTTGATTTTGAGGAACTGATAAAGAAATCCGACAAGCTTATGTATGCGGATAAAACGGCGAAAAAGCGTGCGAGGGGAGAATTGGTTTAGTTAAAAGCAGCGCATGGGAGTAATATCATTATGAACCCTTGGACAGCAAAAAATCATACTGACTTTTATTTATGCAGTCAGCCCGCAAGAGGCGGGCTGCAGCTGCATTTTTACGGAGGCGTTTGCCCCGCTGCAAGAGCCTTTTTATGTGATTTTGCAAAATGGCTGCGTAAAAAATTTGAATTTCCCGTCCGTATTAACGTGTACATAAAAAATACCCTTTATATTAAGGCGAGGGACGGGGAATGTGTATCGGCGACCTTTTTCGGACCGTTTGACAAAACAGCCGAGCCATATGCAAAAATAGCTGTGGGTGACTACAGTCTTATTACCGAGGAATATAACGTGTTTTCGGCACTGTGCAGTATAGCCGCCTCCTTGGCGCATGAGCTTACCCATTACTATCAATGGTTAAACGGTCTGAACCTGTCGGAAAAGCAGGAGGAACGCCAGGCAAGGTATTATTCCGAAAAAACAGTGTACAAGTATCTTGATGAACAGGGGTATGATTTTTTGGAATTATCGGGAATATCCACGGAATAAAATCTTTAAAAAATTCGGGAGGATAAAATTATGCTCACACCAATTAAAACCGCCCCCATGGGCTGGAACAGCTGGGACTGCTACGGAGCTTCGGTAAATGAAGAGACCGTGCGGAAGAATGCGGAATTTATGGCGAAGAATCTCAAGGAATACGGCTGGGAATATATTGTGGTGGATATCCAGTGGAGCAATCCCACCGCAAAGTCCCACGAGTACCAGCCCTTTACGGAGCTTTATATGGACGAATATTCCCGCCTTATCCCCTCACCCGAGCGTTTCCCCTCGTCGGCGGACGGAAAGGGCTTTGCGCCGCTGGCAGAGTATGTCCATTCCCTGGGACTGAAATTCGGCATACATATAATGAGGGGTATCCCCCGACAGGCAGTCCACCGCAATACTCCACTCTGCGGCACAACCGCCACTGCAAGGGAAATTGCCAAAACCTCCAGCATATGCGCCTGGAATACGGATATGTACGGCGTTGACCCCGAAAAGCCCGGAGCAAAGGAATATTATGAAAGCATTTTCGCACTCTACGCCGAATGGGGCGTGGACTTTATAAAGGTGGACGACATCTGCCGTGAGCTGCCCCATGAGGAAACGGAGCTTGTAATGCTTAGCAAGGCTTTGCAGGGCTGCGGACGGGATATGGTTCTCAGCCTCTCCCCCGGTCCCGCCTTGATCGAAAAAGCGGAGCTGTATAAGCAGACCGCTCATATGTGGCGTATTACCGACGATTTCTGGGACAAGTGGGAACTGCTCTATGATATGTTCTCCCGTGCGGAAAAGTGGTGCACCCATACGGGAGCAGGACGCTTTCCCGATGCGGATATGCTGCCCATAGGGCCTATCCTGCAGGATTACGACAAAGCAAACCGCACCAAATTCACCCCCGATGAACAAATAACCATGATGAGCCTCTGGAGCATATTCCGATCACCCCTTATGATAGGCGGGGAAATGACAGGCTTTGACGAATTTACCATGGAACTTATCACAAACCCCGAAATTCTGAAAATGCACAGCAGCGCACGGCTTTCAAGACAGGTATGGCGGCGGGAAATTGACGGCAAAGAGTATATCCTCTGGATAGCGGCAAGCTCCGAGGGCGGCTTTTACGCAGCGCTCTTCAACGCCTCCGACGAGGAAAGCGCCATTGAAGTCCCCCTTGCCGATATGGAGCTTTACGGCGCTCATGATATAACAGAGCTGTGGTCGGGAAAACACGAGGGAGCGGTCGAACGTATCCATGCAAATATCCCTGCCCACGGGGCTAAGGTTTACAGGATAATATAAAAATATGAGGCAAAATGAACGGTTCATTTTGCCTCATTGTTATAGCTTTTTAAATTAGGGTAGCCATGCTATGGCAACATCAATACTTATCAACATGAGTGGTCTCATGAAGCATAACATTCAGCTCCTCAACAAGCCTTGTAAGCTCAACAACCGATTCGCTGATAGCGTCCGAGCCGCCCATAGTGATGTTAACGTTGTTGTCCAGGCTCTTGAATGCGGTGGATATGCTGCCGAGAATGCTTGTAAGCTGCGCTACTGTCTGAGCGTCCATATGGTCATATGCCGAGCAGAAGCTGATAAGGTTCTCCAGCAGATTGTTTACTATCTGGGATTTCTCGCCTGTTTTTGAAGTAGCGTCATTTATGGCATGGATATTAGCGGTTATGACCTCAATATCCTGCACCAGCTCATCCGAGAAATATTTGCACTTTTCCGCCATCATAAACAGCTTGTCATGCTCCTCCGTCAGTTCCTCATGACGGGCGTTGAGCACCGATTTTGCATGGATAATGCAGTTATCCGGTACATTGAGGCCTCTGAAAATAGCCGTTGCCATTTCATAGCAGGAATGATATCCGCAGGCATGGCAGTCGTAATGTCTGTCCTTGTCTGTCTCCTTGCCCATGCTCTTGAAAATAGGCTCAAGCTGGTCTGCCGTGGGAACGGGAGACGCCTTGCGCGGGTTATATGTACGCAGGAAGTGGCTCAGACCCAATACATCGTCAAATTTCTTGAACTGCTTATCCTCGCCCTTGCCGAAAAGCCCCGCCTTGCGGTTCTTGCGGGCAAATTTCTCCACATCTCTCATGGTCGCCATAATGTCGAACACCGTAGACTGGGTGTCTGTGGCAGGACCCACATTGCAGCCGTATTCGCAGGAGAGCACGTCAAATACCTCCGGGTGCTTGAATTCGGGCATCTGAGCATACATATCAAGCTCGGGATAAACCTTGTGAACTCCCTCGGAGTTTGTTATATTAAGCTCGGGATTATGTATCCACAGATTATCACGAAGTCCGCCGGGACGGGGGTACACAGCGCCCACCAAGCCCTGCTGATCGTCGAAATTATATTTGTAGTCGTCATCCGCACTGTTTTCGGGGATATGTATCTTGTGTTTCTGGAAATATTCCTTTAGCTTGCCCATGGTAACATTGTACTTGATAAGTCCTGTCTCCACAAACTCCGTCTTTTTTGCAATACAGGGAGACAGCATAGCCAAAGGACACGTCACGTTCAGATACTTCTGCAAATAAACCGCCTCGCAGGATACAGGGCTGTGAACGGGGGAGAGATTCTGCAGAAGCTTCGGCTGATATGTCTCAATATAGTTTACAATAGCAGCACAGGGCTGGGTAATAACATTCTTCACCTTTCCCTGTTCAATAGCCCGCAAATGCGCCCAGGTACAAATATCCGCCCCCAGGGAAACGTCAAATATCTGCACACCCTTCTGCCTGAAATAATCCAGCACGCCTTTCCAAATGGTAGGCATAACAGTCTTGATCGCAGGGGCAACCAGTATTGCCGCCTTGTTGCGTTCGATAAACCGCATAAAATCTTCGGTATCGTCAAGGTAATCTCTTGCGCCGTGCTGACAGGTGCGCACGCATTCGCCGCAGCTTATGCAGCGGTCGGGATTTACGGTAGTGACAAATCTGCCGTCTTCCAGCATTTTTGTAACATTTGCTTCCTGAGCGGGGCAGTTTCTTACGCAGGCATTGCAGCCTACGCATTTATCGGGGGCAACAACAATTATCTCGCTTGAAATCGGCATATTTACACAACCTTCACTTCAGGCAGGGAACGGAACAATGCAATCTGCTCAATCCTGCCGTTATTATAAATGCATAATGCAAGCAGTCTCGTCATTAGCTCGCTGCCGTGATAATAAAGCGGCGAACTTGATCGCAATACTGCGCACATAAATTACTTATATAATTATTATATAACAATTAACAATTTTTTTCAATATACAAATTATATGATATTTTATACAAAAGTTAGTCATATTTTACAATATATGTACATCGTGCGGGAAATGACATAAACCGTTGGAGAAAAGAGGAAAAACGTGCAGGCAGATTTTGGCGAAAAAAACAGCGTGCAAGAAAAGCAAACAAAAGCGCACAATTCACTTGAGTTCCAATGGGCGGTTGATGCTGCAAAACTGCCTTTGGCGCTGCCCTTGACCCGCCAAAGGGGTTCCTTCCCTTTTTGGAGACCCGAGCGGCATGAGTGCTCCCGTAATGCTTTAATGTGACTTTAAACCGTTATTCTGCACAGCACGTTTGACCCCTGTTCCTGTTTTGTCAGCCGCACGCCTTCTCCAACCCGTCCATATCCTGCACATTCATGGCATTTGCCCCTTTAAGTGTCTTTTTCACCAGTCCCGTCAGCACCTTGCCCGGACCGCACTCGATAAACTTGTCAAACCCCATACTGTCCAGCGCCGCCAGCTCGTCCGTGAACCGCACAGGAGAAACAATATGCTTCGCCAGCCGCTCCGCCATGCCCTCCACACTGTCCAGAACACCGCCGCTGATGTTGCTCATCATAGTGATCTTCGGCTTATTAAACTCAAACGTCTTTGCCGCAGGCAAAAACTCATCCGCCGCAGGCTGCATAAGCTTCGAGTGGAAAGCCGAGGAAACTCCCAGCCGCACAGCCCTTGCTCCTGCAGCCGTGAGCGCCTCTGCCGCCTTTGCCGCAGCCTCTTCCTCCCCCGCAATGACCGTCTGCACGGTGGAATTGTAGTTCACGGGCACAACATATCCCTCTGCAGCCTCGCAGGCCTGCTCTATCTCTTCGGGGGTCTTGCCGATAATGGCGTACATAGCTCCCTTTGCAGCCTCACAGGCTCTCTGCATGGCTTCGCTCCTTGCCTTTATCAGCTTAAAGCCGTCCTCCCTTGAAACGATCCCGCAGTAAACCATAGCCGCATATTCCCCCAAGGAATGCCCTGCCGCCGCTTCGGCAATGATCCCCCTTTCCCTCAGCGCTTCGGCTGCACAAAGGGATACCGCCATAATGGCAGGCTGAGAAATGACCGTCCGGGAAAGCTCTTCCGCAGAAGCGTTTGCGCATTTGTCCAAAAGGTCAAAGCCCAGTACCTCGCTTGCCTCGTCGAATATGGCTTTAAGCTTCACATCACTGTTTGCAAAGCTCACCCCCATTCCCGGATACTGACTTCCCTGTCCCGAAAAAAGAAATACATTTTTTGACATAATTTTATACCTCCAAAAATTTAATTTACAAAATAAGGAACTTTATGTAAAACAATTGGTTTTATATTTTTGTGTCGTGCAGACGGAAATATCTTGTAATAATATTATAGCAAATATTACCGAATTTGTCAATAGCTTTATGCAAAATAATTCCAATAAATTGCAAGGCTTGCATGCCTAAATAAAAATAGCATATAATTCATGCAAATTTCTCTATGCAATTAAATAGAAAATAAATCATTATAAACTGTTATTCGGCAGCCTAATCTCAAAGCATTACTCTAAACAAGCCCCTCCACACTGCCGGTTAACAGCTATTTATTTGTACCAAAAGTATAATAATATAAAATATAACTTTAAGTTAATATAAAATCTACTCACCTTGTAAATTTTTTCAAAAATTACAAAATATCGGTTGACAAGCACGCCCAAAATATATTACAATAATATTATATGGATATTTTCATTTATAAGAACGAATGAAAATTTTTTGCATGGCAAAAAACCCGCCTATGTAAGTATAACATATCCGGAAGAAGTTTACAAGAATAATTTTACCCCCGAAAGGATTGATGGTATTGACAGGGATAAACATTATCTCCACAGGAAGCTATGCGCCCGCCGTGGCTGTTACCAACGATGATATGTCTAAGGTTGTGGACACAAGCGACGAGTGGATCAAGACCCGCACGGGTATCAGCGTGCGCAGAATGAGCGGGGGCGAGCCTACCTGGCATATGGGCGCCTGTGCGTCAAAGCAGGCCATAGAGCGGGCAAATATCGACCCTGCCGACATAGGGCTTATCATAACCTCCACCATTACGAACGATTTTTCCACCCCTTCGGTGTCCTGCCTTATCCAGCGGGAGATAGGAGCGGTAAACGCTGCCTGCTTCGATCTGGGGGCTGCCTGCTCGGGCTTTGTGTATGCCCTTGATACCGCCCGCAGATATCTTGCCACGGATGATAACCTTAAATATGTCCTTGTTTGCGCAGCGGAAAGCCTTTCCCATATCACCAATTTTGAGGACCGCTCTTCATGCGTCCTTTTCGGAGACGGTGCTGCCGCTGTTATCGTGGAGCGTTCGGACAAGCTTTTCGCCGCCTGGACAGGTGCGGACGGCACGGGGGCAAAGTTTCTCTATGCAAGAACAGCTCATAATATCCACCCCTTTATGCCCAATGTTCCCACGGTCATTGACGATGAGACCGACTCCGGAATAACTCATAATATGCTAGTTCAGAACGGCAAAGAGGTCTACAAGTTCGCCACCAAGGCGCTGCCCGGTGCAGCAAAGAACGCTGCCGCCGCCGCAGGGCTTGACATAGACGATATTGACATATTCGTGCCCCACCAAGCGAATATCCGCATTATCGAGACCGCCGCAAAAAATCTGGGCGTTTCTATGGATAAATTCTACGTGAATATCGACCGTCACGGCAACACCTCCAGCGCCTCTATTCCCATAGCCTTTGACGAGGCGGTGACCTCGGGGGCTGTAAAGCGCGGGCAGAAAATATGCTTTGTGGGCTTCGGCGCAGGGCTGACTCTCGGGGCTGTGATATTTGAATATTAATGCCCTGTGCAGAGGCAGGAAAGTGCGCAGAATATATTTGGTCATCGGAATGACCTGTCCCATACTATCAAAAGCATGAGCGTTCAAGTACGGTCATATACCATAAAAATAAGGAGGAGCTTTTATAAAAAAATATAAATTTTTACTGTTCTTTTTAGTAATAATGCTTGGATTTACATCCTGTTCCGAAAACAGCACGGTTGGAACCGAATCAACTCAAATTTCAACCGAAGAAGAATCAACCGCTGTTAAGGAAGAAGCAGAAACAACAGTACGAACAAGGAGAAACGCTATGAACAAGGAGAAATACGATAAACTATTTTCGGAACAAAGGATATGGAACTCGGAAATAATCACCTTTTCAAAGCTTACCGTAAAAGAGGGCAGGCTGGCGGTGTCGGACGCTCTGTTTTTCTTTGATATGAGCGTAAGACCCTATACCGAAAGCGTTCCCGCAGGCGAGTACGATGTAAAGGCGTGCATTGCGGATTTTGACGGCAGCAAACGTATTGCCGCAGTTACCGTGCCCTTTGCCGACAAGCCTCCCGCAAGCTTTGCCATGGCGCTGAACGGCACGGAGGACCCGGAAGAGGTCGCAAACCTCAAAGAGGACGAATTTTTCGGCTTTCCCGTGGACGCAGGGCTTGCGGCAATTGCCGATACGGCGGCGCTGAAAGCATATTCCGAATTTGTGGACAAGTGGGAGAGCGAGCACGATGGAGATAACATATATGACGGCTATCTGTCGGATCTCTTCATGCAGTCCTACGAGGCAGACCCCGCCCACCAGCGGCCGGGCGGCGATTTTATCGACCTTACCGTTCCGGGCACGGATATGCATATCCCCATGTTCGCCTCGGGCTGGGGGGACGGCGTTTACCCCGTTTACTGGGGCTATTCCGAGGACGGCAGCCTTTGCTCTGTTACGATTATTTTTATTGACCCCGACGTGGAAGACGAGGACTTCTGAAAAACCCGTAAACCTTGAAATCAATGTATATTCAGTAAATTATTACAAAGGAGAACAAATGCAATGAACGAAATATGCAAGCTTTTAAACATCACCCACCCCGTACTCCAGGGGGGCATGGCATGGATAGCCGAAAGCAAGCTTGCCTCGGCGGTTTCCAATGCGGGCGGCGCAGGGATAATCGCAGGAGGCTCTGCCCCTATCGACTATCTGCGTGACCAGATCAGAAAGTGCAAGGAGCTGACAGACAAGCCCTTCGGCGTGAATGTAATGCTCATGTCCCCCAACGCCACAGACCTTGCGCAGCTTGTTATCGACGAAAAGGTAGACTTTGTCACTACGGGAGCGGGCAACCCCGGACCGTTTATGGCAGCCTGGAAAGAGGCAGGGATAAAGGTCATTCCCGTAGTTCCCTCTGTGGGACTTGCCAAAAGGCTTGAAAAGCTCGGCGCGGACGCACTTATTGCGGAGGGCACGGAAAGCGGCGGACATATCGGGCAGAACACCACCATGTGCCTTGTACCCCAGGTGGTTGACGCCGTAAGCGTTCCTGTAATAGCCGCAGGAGGCATTGCCGACGGCAGAGGCATAGCCGCTTCCTTTATGCTGGGTGCTGTTGGCGTTCAGATAGGCACACGCTTCCTTGCTTCCGAGGAATGCCAGATACATGAAAACTACAAAAACGCCGTAATAAAGGCAAAGGACACCGACAACGCCATAACGGGCTTTTACTCGGGCAGTCCCTGCCGCTGCATAAAAAGCCGCTACACCCGCAAGCTCCAGGAAATGGAGAAAAACGCCGCACCCCCCGAGGATTTCGAGGCGCTGACCGTAGGCTCTCTGCGGAAAGCCGTAGTTGACGGCAACACCGAGGAAGGCTCAATGCTCTGCGGACTTATTGCGGGCATGGTAAACGAGGTAAAGCCCGTGAGCGTTATTATGAACGAGCTTTGCAGCAAAGCTTCCGAACTGCTGGGCAGCGAATTCTGATCGGCTTATAAATACAGCAAAAAAATATACACCCGAAAATATTACAACGGAGGTAAATTAAATGGCAAAAACAGCACTTATCACAGGCTCTGCACGGGGCATAGGCGCGGCGATCGCACTCCGCCTTGCAGCCGACGGCTTCAATATCGCATTCAACGACCTTAATATGTCCGCATTTGAAAATAACGACATTGCCGATAAGGTCAGGGAAAAGGGCGTGGAGGCGGAAATATTCCCTGCGGACGTTTCAAAGCACGCCGACTGCGAAAAGCTTGTAAAGGATGTTAAGACTCGCTTCGGAACAATAGACGTGCTGGTAAACAACGCAGGCATAACAAGAGACGTGCCCACCTCAATGATGACCGAGGAACAGTATGACATGGTAATTGCCGTGAACCAGAAAAGCGTGTTCAACATGATGAAGCTTGTGGGCAAGGTAATGATCCGCCAGAAAAGCGGGCATATCATAAATCTCGCCTCTGTTTCGGGAATTTACGGCAATCCCGCTCAGATAAACTACAGTGCCTCGAAGGCAGCCATAATCGGCATGACCAAGACCGTTGCCAAGGAGCTGGGTGGCAGAAGCATTACCGTAAACGCCGTTGCACCGGGCTTTATCCACACCCCCATGACCGACAAGCTCACCGAGGAGCAGCGAGCGGTCATGCTTTCCCGCATTGCCATGAAGCGCTACGGCGAGCCGGAGGAAATAGCAAGCGTGGTATCGTTCCTTGCAGGGGAGGATTCCTCCTATGTAACGGGACAGGTTATCGAAATATCCGGCGGACTCAGTATGTAAGCAGTCCCCGCCTTGATCCGACATATCAACACAGCTATCGGGAGCGGCTTTATGACCCCGTCTAACATAGCAGCTAAACTTGTTGCAGCTAAACTTGTTTAGCAGTGCAGCGGCACACCGCCGCGAAAGGAATGAATTTTAATGAGAAGAGCAGTAATTACAGGAATGGGGATAATTTCCCCAATAGGAAATACCGTTGACGAGTTCTACAGCTCGGTAAAGGCAGGGAAAAAGGGCTTTTCGCTGCTGCGTGAGCTGCCCGATATCGGGAATGATTTCAGTCCCGAATTTGAGGTAAAGCTGGCAGGGGCTGTAAAGGACTTTGACCCCGAAAAGCGGATAGCCAAAAAGGAAGCCGCACGTATGGACAGGTTCACACAGTTCGGACTTACCGCAGCCCTTGACGCATTGGAGGACGCAGGCAGCGACTTTTCCGACATTGACCCCTTCAGAGCGGGAGTTATTGCAGGCGTAGGTATCGGAGGACTTACCCTTACCACAAAGGAGCATAAAAAATATCTGGAAAAAGGACCGGGAAAAATTTCCGTGTTCTTTGTTCCCATGATAATCGGCAATATGGCAGCGGGGACTATTTCCATGAAAACAGGCTTTAAAGGTGATAACTTCTGCACCACAACCGCCTGTGCATCTTCGACCCACGCTATCGGCGAGGCTTTCCGCAAAATAAAGGACGGATATCTGGACGTTGCCATTGCGGGAGGCGCAGAGGCCTGCATAAGCGAATTCGATCTTGGGGGCTTTAACAATATGAAAGCCCTTACCCGCTCGGACGACCCCGACCGTGCCTCCATTCCCTTTGATAAGGAGAGAAACGGCTTTGTGCTGGGAGAGGGAAGCGGAATGCTGATAATAGAGGAGCTTTCCCACGCCAAGGCAAGAGGCGCTAAGATATACGCCGAAATAGCAGGTTACGGTGCGACCTGCGACGCATACCACATGACCAGCCCCTCTCCCACGGGAGAAGCCGCAGGCATGGGCATGAAGCTGGCTATGGAGGAAGCTGGACTGACCCCTGCCGATATCAGCTACATCAACGCCCACGGCACTTCCACAGGGCTTAACGACAAGTATGAGACCATTGCCATAAAGAATGCTCTTGGCGAGGAATACGCCCGCAAGGTCGTTATCAACTCCACCAAGTCCATGACAGGGCATTTGCTGGGGGCTGCGGGCAGCGTTGAGGCTATTATGACCGCTCTTTCCTGCCGTGACGATTTCGTTCACGCAACCGTGGGCTACAAAGTGCCCGACCCCGAGTGCGATCTGGATTACTGCGTGGAGGGCAACAGGAATATGACCGTAAACGCCGCTTTGTCCAACTCTCTCGGCTTCGGCGGACATAATGCGACCTTGTGCATTAAAAAGTTTACCGAGTAAAAGAGCTTACACTAATTTTCATTTAAAGCAGCGCAAGAGGGTGCAGATGTGTTTTGCGAGTGAACCGAATTATATTATTCGTGCCTCTTGTCTCTTAAAATCTAATAGGGAAGGAACTTTAACATGGCTACACTGCCTTTTGATATGGAAATTGAGGATATAGCGGCGCTTGCCGCAATTATCAAGAAAAACGATCTGGACGAGCGCAGCCTCACCGATGAGGAGCTTCGGATGTAGCTTGTTATAAAGGGAAGATCGGGAAAAGGCGCGCACAATCCGCCTCCCCCGCCTCCTCCCGTTCAAGCCCCTCTTCCGCCGGCAGCTCCCCCTGCACCGCAGATAATCGTTGTGCCCTCAGGAGGAAATGCAGCTGCCCCGACAAGTGTGCAGACAGAAGCTTCCGCTCCGTCGGGTGCGCAGGAAGCAGCGCCCGCCCCCGTACAGGAGGCAGCCCCCGCCGGCGGCTCGGGAACTACAGTAAAAGCTCCCATTGTCGGCACATACTATGCGGCCTCCGCCCCCGGCAAGCCGCCCTTTGTAACGGTAGGCCAGCGCATTAAAAAGGGCGATGTTATAATGATAATCGAGACCATGAAGCTTATGAATGAGATCCAGAGCGATATTGACGGAGTTGTTTCAAAAATATTCGTCAAGGACGGTCAGGCGGTTGAATTTGACCAGCCGATCATGGTGATAGAGTAAGGGAAACCAAATTTAACGAACATTAAGGGAAGGGAGAAAACAACAATGCCCATACCATCTCATTTGAATGGCTACACATCAGACGTTATCGATCACGGTGATACTGTTTCGTTTATTTTGCAGGACAGCGAGGGAGGGCAGCTGTTCAGGGTATATGCCTACGGTGAATATGACCCCGATACGGGGCTTTATACCGACTCCTCCGAGGGAAAATGTTTTTTTGTGGCGGAGTCCGTAAAAACCAAGGAAGAGCTTACCATCTTTGATAACTCTATTCACGGCTATGACAATATGTTTGTGAATGACAGCAAGAAAGAAGTCCACCTTGTTTCCGAGCTGCCCTTTTCTCCATGCAGGGTAATGGCACAGTTTGCATATGAGATCCCTTATGATGAGGAAAAGCACAACTATAAATTCGACAGCGACGGAAATTGTGTTCTCATTGACGGCAGGAGCATTCCCTGGGAACAGGTGAAGTCTGACGGCTACGACTGGGTAACTCTCTGCTACGAAAATGCCGAGGGCGACTGGGAGGGCTTCTGCGACGAGGAGCTGAGCTGATAGAGGCAAGATGTTTCAGAGGCAAGAAGCAAGAAAAACAGGGTTTTTTGAAATTGCTGTTTAGAATATTAAAAAATTGAGGTTGGATATATGATGAATAAAAGCGAAATTATGGAGCTGATACCCCACCGTGACCCGTTTCTTCTCATTGACGAGATAGAGGAGCTTGAGCCGGGCAAAAGGGTCGTGGCTTACAAGAATATGACACCCGATGAATTCTGGTTCAAGGGGCATTTTCCCGATTACCCGGTCGTGCCGGGGGTGCTTATGGTGGAGATGATGGCTCAGGCGGGCTGCGCTGCTATGCTGGCTCTTCCCGAAAACAAGGGCAAGATCGGATTTTTCGGCGGCATTAAGGAAGCACGCTTCCGCAGGCAGGTCGTTCCCGGGGACAGGCTTCGTATCGAAGTGGAGATCATCAAGGTAAAAGGTCCTGTTGGCTACGGCAAGGGGATTTGCACCGTAAACGGTGAAAAGGCTGTAACGGCTGAAATTTCCTTTGCTATCAAATAACTTTCACAATTTATGCTGCACGATAAATTAATAATTAATTTAAAGGGCTGAAAATATGTTTAAAAAAGTACTTATCGCAAACCGCGGGGAAATAGCCGTGAGAATAATAAGAGCTTGCAGGGAGCTGGGTATTCACACCGTGACCGTTCACTCCACAGCGGACAAACACGCTCTGCACGCTAAAATAGCCGATGAGACCGTCTGCATAGGCCCTGCTGCCACTAAGGACAGCTACCTTAACGCAGAGGCGATCATCGAGGCCTGCAAAATGACGGGAGCGGACGCACTGCACCCCGGCTTCGGCTTTCTTTCGGAAAATGCCGATTTTGCGGAGCTTTGCCTTGAAAACGGCATTGAATTCATAGGGCCGTCCCCGAAGTCCATAAGAATGCTGGGGGACAAGGCTGCCGCAAAGGAGACCATGAAAGAAGCGGGTGTGCCCGTTATCCCCGGGTCGGACGGCGCTGTGCCCGATATGGAGGCGGCAAGGATACTTTGCCGTGCCATGGGTTGCCCAGTGATGATAAAGGCATCCGCAGGGGGCGGCGGCAGGGGAATACGTCTTGTAAACTCTCCCGAGGAGCTGGAGCCTGCCATTAACGCTGCCCGTGCCGAGGCAAGGAATTTTTTCGGGGACGATTCCATATATATGGAGAGATTTATCGAAAATCCCAAGCATATCGAGGTGCAGATACTGGCGGATAAGCAGGGGAATGCGGTATATCTGGGCGAGCGTGACTGTTCCATGCAGCGGCGAAACCAAAAGGTGCTTGAGGAAACTCCCTCAACTGCAGCAACCCCCGAGCTGCGGGAAAAAATGGGCAGAGCCGCCGTATCCGCCGCTAAGGCCTGCGGCTACTACAATGCGGGAACTATTGAATTTCTGCTGGATAAAAACGGGCATTTCTATTTTATGGAAATGAACACCCGAATCCAGGTGGAGCACCCCATAACCGAGTGGGTAACGGGGATAGACCTTGTAAAGCAGCAGATACTTATAGCGGCAGGAGAGAAGCTGCCCTTTGTTCAGGAGGATATTTCTCTGCGCGGGCATTCCATAGAATGCAGGATAAATGCGGAAAACCCCGAAAAGAACTTCCGCCCCTGCCCCGGAACGATAACCGCTCTGCACATTCCGGGAGGTCCCGGGATAAGAGTGGACAGCTCTGTTTATCAGGGCTACACGATCCCCCCCTATTACGACAGCATGATAGCAAAGCTTATAGTTCACGCCCCCACCAGACAGGAGGCAATAGCCAAAATGAAATGGGCGTTATCGGAATTTATCGTTGAGGGCGTTGACACTAATATCGACTTTCAGCTTTCCCTTATTCGTGACGGTGAATTTGAAAAGGGAACCTACGGCATTAAGTATCTGGAAAACAAACTGAGCTGATAATGATAGGCGGGCGGCTGCTTTAATAAACGCTGTCCTGCCGCTCTTGGTATCAAACAAGAGGCAAGCATAATTTATTTCAAAGGGTGATGATATTATGACGGATAAGCCCCAAAAACTCTGCCCGAACTGCGGAGGACATATGGTAAGAGGGATATGCCTTGACTGCGGAGGCAGCGCGCCAAAGCAGGAGGACACGCCCCTGCCCCGTTCGGCGGTGTACCTGAATAATGCAAAGCCGCTTACTGATGTAGCGGCGCCCAAGCTTTTTGCCCTTACGGGAGAGGATATTGTTATTCCCCAAAAAGTAAGGACCGCCAAAAGCTTTGTAAACCCCTATTCGGGACTTATCCCCTTTGAATCCCCCGATTTCGGGGAAAATTACGCCGCCCCTCAGGCAGTTGTAAGGGAATTCGGCACGCCCAAGGGCATACGTGTTTCCGACGATACCGAAGAACCCGTTACCAAAAAAATGAAAATTTCCGGAGGCAGACATATTACCGATTACTGGTGGATATTAATGCTGTCCCTCCTGCTTCCCTGGCAGGTCTCCTGGCTGCCCGCCCCCGCCTTGTTTAAATTCGACGAAAAGGGCGGACGGTTTACGGCAAAGGTAATTTTAATAATGACAGTTATCAAATTCTTGATACGAAGAATTGTTTTATAAATAGATAAAATGCAGAGCAGCAGACTGCAAGAGATAACCGTTTACTCGCATTTCCTGCCTCTTGCTTCCTGCCTCTTGCCTCTATCAGAAGGAGTGTTTCATCTTGCTGGAAGATTTATTCAAGATGGTCACCACGCGTTTTAACGGTGATGAAAAGAACGAAATAAAGGAATTCAAATGTCCCCGCTGCCAGAACGGCTGCGGTGCGGACGAGCTGCAAAAGAATATGTGGGTGTGCCCCGAATGCGGCTACCATTCCCGAATGAATGCAAGGGACAGGATAGCCATTACCTGCGACAAGGGCACATTCCGCGAATACGACAAGGATATGCAGACTGCCAACCCCATAGATTTCCCCGGATATGAGGAAAAAATAGAGACTATGCAGGAAAAAACGGGACTGACCGAGGCTGTTGTAACGGGAGAATGCACCATTCATGGCGAGCCGTGCATTATCGGCGTTATGGATTCCCATTTTATGATGGCGTCCATGGGGAGCGTTGTGGGTGAGAAGATAACAAGGGCTTTTGAAAGGGCAGCCGAAAAAAAGCTTCCTCTTATCCTATTTACCGCCTCGGGAGGGGCGAGAATGCAGGAGGGACTTGTTTCCCTTATGCAGATGGCGAAAACAAGCGGCGCTGCGGCAAGGCTCTCCGAGGCGGGAGTATTGTACATCACCGTCCTCACAGACCCCACCACAGGCGGCGTTACGGCGTCCTTTGCGTCACTGGGGGATATAATCATTGCCGAGCCGAAGGTGCTTGTAGGCTTTGCGGGGAGACGTGTTATCGAGGGCACTATAAAGCAAAGGCTGCCCGAGGATTTCCAGTCCGCCGAATTCCTGCTGGAAAACGGCTTTGTGGATTTTATATGCGAACGGAAAAGTATCAGACGGACTATTGCTCATCTGATAAGGCTGCACAGACCGCCCGTGAAAGATAACGGCGCTGCTTTGGCGGATAGTTCACCTGCCGACAAATCGCCCGCCGAAAATAAATCAAAAACATCAAAGGAAAAAACCGTCTCCAAGGAAAATGATGAAAATATGGGCAGCAATGGCAATGCAAGCAATGCCGGCAATGCAAACAACGCAAGCAGTGCAAACAGTGCAGGCAAGTCCGATAAGTCCGAGGGGATTTTCGGTGCACATAAAAATAAACCCGGGAAAGGAGCGGGAAAAAATGGCTGAAAATATGAGCGGAGCGGCAAACGTCAGTCAGGAGCGGGAAATAACGCCCTTTGAGCGGCTGATGATAGTGCGGAACAAAAACCGTCCCACGATAAGAGATTACATTCCCCTGATTTTTACAGATTTTTTTGAGCTTCACGGGGACAGGTTTTACGGTGACGACGGGGCTATCCTCGGCGGCATAGGAAGGCTGGAGGGCACGCCCGTTACGGTAATAGCCGAGGTAAAGGGGCGGGATATTTACGAAAACAAGGCCTCAAACTTTGCCATGCCTCACCCGGAGGGCTACAGAAAAGCCCTGCGGCTTGCTCACCAGGCGGAAAAATTCCACCGTCCCGTTATCTGCTTTATCGACACCCCCGGGGCATTCTGCGGGGTCGAGGCGGAAAAGCGCGGGCAGGGAGAGGCGATAGCAAGAAGCCTGGCGGAGTTTATGACCCTTAAAACTCCTGTTATATCCCTTGTGCTGGGAGAGGGAGGCAGCGGCGGCGCACTGGCGCTGGGTGTATGCGACGAGCTTGCCATGCTGGAAAATGCCAGTTACTCGGTGATCTCCCCCAGAGGCTTTGCCTCTATTCTATGGAAGGACCCTTCAAAGGAGGAGGAAGCCTGCGGAATAATGCGGATAACCTCCCATGATGCCCTATCCTTGGGGATCTGTGAGGAGATAATCCCCGAGCCTGCGGGGGGCGCGCACAACGATCCCGAGACCACTGCCGAAAATATCGCTGAATTTTTGGTGAAAACGCTGAATAAGAAAATGGCAAAAGATATTGACGTTTTGCTGAATGAACGATATAATAAATTTAGAAAAATCGGTGAGTTCATGGAATAAACTGAAAAATTAACGGGATAAGGACAAATTGTGTCTTTATTATAAATATTTTCAAGGAGGAAAATCAAATGGTATTTGATAAGGTAAAGGAGATCATTCAGGAGAAGCTGGACGTTGAGGAGGATAAGATAACCGAAAGCGCCACCATTCAGGAGGACCTGGGTGCGGATTCTCTTGATATTATTGATCTTATTAACGAGTTTGAGGAGCAGCTGGACATCGAGATCCCCGAAGAAGCAGCGCAGAACCTCAAGACTGTTGGCGATATCGTTAAGTATATCGAGGATCATCAGGAGGACTGAGCTTTTACGGGTCAGTCAATAGAAGTCGGATAATTGTATATAAAAAACCTCGGTCGACCGTTTGGTTGACCGGGGTTTTTTTAGGGATAAAATGAAAAAATGCTAAAGTTTTAAGCATTCCTGCCGATAATATAAATAAGCAGAGTTATTTTTGATCTGCATTTACGAAAATAATGATACAGGCAGAAACGAATAACAGGAGGTTACCGATATGAGAGTAAACATTGAAGGGCAATCAGCGTATACAGGTATGCAAGTAAACATCGAAGGGCAAGCAGAGAATGCAAATAAGAAAGTAACCATTGAAGGAGAGGCAACGTATACAAGCAGCAAAAATACCCTGAATGTACGTTTCAATCCGATCCCGGGCAAGGGTGATTTGGTAAATCTCAAAGAGCTTGGAAATACCGATATTCTTGTGCTGTCTATGCCGACATCGGAATCGGTATATAAAAGGACGGAATTTGTCAACGACAAAAGTACGGGCGAGGGCTGCGCATACTGCTATACATATATGGAAAAGACCCTTACCTTTGAGGATGAGGAGCATGGAACATACAGCCTGACCTTCAGCAGCACAGAAAGCCATTTCATCATTAACATGGACGATTTTTCCCGTACCTTCGGCAAAAGCCGCTCGGATATGAACGACATTTCCCACGCTGTTGAGGAAACCTGGGAATACACGGAGCGTTCCTTTGAGCAGACTACCGTTAGCGGCAGACTGTCGGAGATGATCAATGAGGCGAACGGTCAGGCATCCGGCACTAATATTGTATTTGCAGCGCAAAGCTCGGCATACAAGAGAACCACCGCAAGCGTTACTAAGGGGACTGTCGCTTATAAGGACGGCAGCATGGGGTGGTACCGTGAAAATGCGATGTCAAACAGGGAGATATACAATAACTGTGCGGTATTTCTTGCCGAGGCTTTCGGAGATGACAGCCCCATTCCGGTTATGGGAGAAAAGGAGTTCAACGAGCTTTTTGCAAAGGCTGCCTGCAATGAAAAGAAGCCTTTGGATAATGCAAACAATGCAGACAGTGCGGACAAAACCGTTGCAGCCAAACCGAAAAGCACTCAGGAAAAGCGGGAAGAACTGCTTTACAGCCTCAATAAGTTTATGGAAAGGAATCTGGCAGCCGTTCGGAAGAAAGCTCCCCACAGCGTTGGTTTGAAAGCCTTTGAAAAAACTTATCTTGAGATAGGAACATACAAATATTCGGAAATAACTTCGCTCTTGGAGAAAATGTTTTCTTCAAGTGCAAAAAATAAATCGTTGCAGTAATGAGCTAAAAAATGAGGTCGGATGTTTTCAGGCATCCGACCTCTTGAATATTTTATATTCACGCTGCTTTTTTTGCGTCCGATTTATCGGTCTCTGACTTGTCGGAGAAGTGCTCTTTGTACTTGCGGACGGGGAATGTTGCCAGCAGCTTCATTAAATAGCACCAGTGATCCACTACCTCCCAAGCGCCGCATATCTTGTCCACGCAGATTATTACCACGGTCTCGCGATATTTGGGCAGGGCAATGTTCATGGGGAACATATGCTTTTCGATAATATCCGCCTCCACGGGAGTTATGGAGAAATACTTGCGGACATTTGCCAGCGCCGTGCCCGCATGAGTCCAGCCGTGCATCCGCTGACCCTTTACCTTTACATAATCGTGCCAATCGTATAAAAACAAATCGTGCAGCAGCCCCGCTCTTGCGCCCGCACGGCAGTCAAGACTCAACAGCTTGCACAGCAGGTAATTGTAATAGGAAACATTCAGGCAATGCTGAAAGCAGGTAGTGTGCCCATGGTGCATATACTGCTGCATTTGCTGAACCACCTCGCTGTCCAGCAGGTCGCTTACCAGCTCGTAATATCCGCACTCGCTGTCGGGTACTGAAAGATCTATCTTTGAACCGATCGCATTAAGCATAAAATTATCTCCTTAGTTTTTGTTTTCGGGGAATGGGATCCTCCGTTTCACGGAAATATATCGAAAACGTTTAAATTTTTTTCGGTAAATATATATGCCCGACAGCCGTTATGTATTTTTACATTCAAAAAATTTTATAAAACGAACTCTGTCGGACCTGTTCATTTAGGAACAAGTTCTCTTATATTATATCAGCATATGCCTCATATTTCAATAGCAATAATGCACAGTTTTTAAGAAATTTGTTGTGCAATATTTTATTATCGGGAATTTTTTCCTTTAAAAATTTTGGAAAATTTTTTCAAAAAGGAAATTTTTGCCTTTGGGATAATTTCGCCCTCGCCCATGGCTTCCGCCGTTAAATTATCGCAGGAAATATTCACTGTGAACATATCTCCGTTACTTGAAAACACGAGAGAAATGGCAATTTTTCCGGCGGCTTTGCATTCGCCTTTTTTGTCCGAAAATTCAAAGGACATAATGTCCCATTCCTCGGTTACAAAGCGTTGGGTGAAATCCTCTATTTCGCTTTTGTAGAGCTTTCTTCCCTTTATCTCCTTGGGGGAGTTGCTTTTGAAATCAAGGACACGCCGGGTCAGGATAAAAGCCGATACAAGGCGGAAATTTTCAAAGGTGAGGGTCATATTGTCAAAGCGGATATTATTGCCGCTGCATACGGTGCCGTGTACGGCAATTGCTCCCGAAATATTTATGATAAGGTTTTCCCCGCTTATTTCCGCCCCTTGTGAAAATGCGTTTTCAAGGGAAAGTCGGTTTGGGTCGCAGTTCAAAATTCCTGCCTCCTTTCGGTTTTTTTTATTATAACATACGGCGGCGGTTTTTTCAAGAGGTAAAATATTATTTTGCGGAAAACAGTGTATGATAAATTGCAGCGAATACTTTGGACTGTCTGCTGTTAAATTAGGCGTTGTTTGGCTGTCGCTTTACTTTGTTTGAACCTGTCAACGACTTCGCCCTTACGGGCGGCAGCGATGAAAATGTGCAACTAAAGTTGCACGCAACATTCGTCACACATTCTATGCTGCACCGCCGCCCGATTGTCACCTTTTTGGTAATTGTGCAATACCTTATTTTGCGTGACTTCGTTTTTTCATTTTATCGAATCGGGCGGCGGTTTTCGGGAGTGCTCTTGAAGTGCTTTATTTTGCAGCGCTATGTTAGTGCCAAAGGGGGTTCCACCCCCCGTCCCCGCCAAAGGGGTCCCCCCTTTGGAAACCCGAGTGGCGTGAGTGCGTTTGGTTGGTTTGGGGTGTGACGGCTTGCGTAAAAAATTTTTGAAATCCGCTTAACAACTCTCCCTCTTTTGCTACTACTTAAATGAAAGGGGAACACCGGAAAAGGAGGTAAACGTAAATGGACAAGGCCGAATGCGGCAGACTGCTGGAGGAAAATCTCGGCAAGCTTTACGGTTGGGCATTTTCAAGGCTGTATGACAAGGATGAAGCCGAGGATCTGACAGGCGATATTATCTGCGCCGTACTCTCATCCGTTCACAGCCTGAAAAACGATGACGCTTTTTACGGCTTTATGTGGCGCATTGCCGAAAATGTTCTCGGCAGCAGGCTCAGGGCAAAGTCAAAGGAAAACTCCCTTTTCGACAGACAGTCGGATTATATGGGCGTATGCTTTGTGACCCCCGAAACAGACGTAGCCGAACGTGAGCAGATAAATCTTCTGCGCCGTGAGCTTGCCCTATTGTCGGGGCTTTACAGGCAGACGGCGGTATTGTTCTATTTCTACGGCAAAAGCTGCAAGGAAATTTCCGCACTTTTAAATCTGAGCTCGGAAATGGTTCGCTACTACCTTTTCCGTTCCCGTGAAATTTTAAAGGAGGGTGTTAATATGACAAGAGAATTCGGAGAAAAAAGCTATGACCCGGGCACATTCCGCCTGGACTTCTGGGGCGGCGGAAGCAACGGTTACTGGGAAATATTCGAGCGCAAGCTGCCCGGAAACATACTGCTGGCGGCATATGAAAAGCCTCTTTCCGTAAGCGAGCTTTCGGGAGAATTGGGTGTGGCCGCCCCCTATCTGGAGGACGATCTGGAAATTCTTTTAAAGCACGGTTTTATAAAAGAGACCGCAGGACGTTACCGTACGGATATAATAATTTTTTCCGACGAATACGAAAAAGAGGCAGCGGAAAAATTCAAGCCCATATGCAGCGCTGCCGCCGACAAGGTAAACGAGGTCATAAATTCCGCAGTGGAAAAGGTTTCCAAAATGAACTTCCACGGCAATGATATCCCCGAAAACACTCTGAAATTCGTGCTCACCAATATGGCTGTTTTCTTCGGAATGCTGAAAGCGAATAAAAACGTTATAGAAAAATACGGCGATTATCCCCCTCTTTCCAACGGCTCGCAGGGTTTCCTTTTCGGCTATGACAATGATTATGTCAACCACCGGTTCAACGGCATTTACGGTGAAATGATGAACTTAGAGGAAACCGCATATGTGAGCGTGGAAAATTATCGGGCAATTGCCGACGTTCAGAAACTGGATATAACCGACTGGTATGGGACTATAGCAGCGCTTACCGGTGCGGTCACAAATGAAAAGGCAGACGAAAACAGCAGCATTCAGCTGCGCATGGCACAGGAGGGCTTTATTAAAATAAAGGAGGGGCGTTTAACGGCGAATTTTGCGGTATTTCCCGAAAAGCTGCTGGAGAATGAAATAAAGCCACTGCTTAGCGCTGCCATGGAAGAGACCTGCAAGTGCGCCGATGAAATATGCGGTATAGCCGAGAGGCTGCTTATCCCCCGCACGCCCAAGCCCCTGCAAAATAAATGCGGACAGCTTGCGCATATCCGCTATCAGATGGACGTTATGGCGTTTATTGTGGAAAGCTGTCTTGAAAAGGGTTATCTGAAAATGCCCGAGGGTGATTTTAAGCCCGCTATGTTCGGGGTCATAAAATAATAAAAAGCAGCCGCAGGTTATAAGCTCCCTGCGGCTGTTGTAATATCTTTATATCTGGATTATCTCATACAGAGTCTTCCGCTCATCGTTTTCAATATAGTCATAGAAAAGCTTCATACATTCCCCTCTTGTTATAGTTTTGTCATAGTAGAAACTCACCCCGCTCTTGATATATCCGTTTACCTTTGCAGCGGCAATGTAAATATAATTGGGGTTATCCTTTGTCACATTTTTATAGGGCTGCTTGTATCGGGAGGGGTCGCCGTATCCGTAGTGCTGCGCAAATATCTTTGCCAGTTCCCCGTAGGTAAGGCTTGTGTGAATTATGGGGTCGTCCTCATAATGGGTCTTTCCCGTTTCAGGGTCGGTAACTTTTATATCATGGTATGATCTCCATGTTTCATAGTCGCTTACGCCGGTTATACTGCAAAGCTCCCCGAATTCGGCTATGGTAATGGGATCGTCCGGGCGCAGCTTTTCATCATCTCCGAACCGCACGCCGTATTTATAAAGCTCCCTTATTTCCTTTTCATATTTGTGCCCCGAAACGTCCGTGTAAAATTGCGGCTTGCTGTCTTTTTTGTCCGAGGATTCACTGTAATAGGGCTTGCCCCATTCTGTGCAGCGCTCCCCTGTTATGGCATTGATATAATAGCTCTCGTCAAAGGAATAAACAAGATATGTATGCGGCTTTGCATTCGTATCGGTAAAGCCCGTGTAATAAATCCCCGGCGGGTCTTTTTCAAAAACCTTGCCGAAAGCCTCCCTTTGGGAAAGCATTTTTTCTTTGGGGAATTCTATATCGTGATAAGTATAATCAAACCCCAGCGCCTCTCCCCTTGAATCCACGGTTATATAAACCTTGTCAAACCTTGCGGGAATGCCGTTTACATAGCGGACAAATTCCACTATAGCCGCAGTGTCCCCGGGGGTAAGGGCGTTCATCTCCTTGCGCCCTCCGCCGCTCAGTGTGAAGCTGCCTGCAATGTTCCCCTCAAATTTATATTCCCTGCCCCATTCACCCATAAACCGGTTCATGGCTTCTTTGGCAGTTTTCACTGCGGACTTTTCATCTACAGGGGTCGTGTTTTTTGTCTTGCTGTTTTCGCCGTAGGAGTAGCTTTTGGAGAACTTCGTTATTTTCCCCGTGTAAGCGTCAAGATAAACCGTCAGATAAACGCTGTCCGCCCTGTTGTGCCTCGCTTTGCGTTCAAATTTCAGGCAGCGGAGAAGCCGCAGATCGTATTTTTCGTCAAGGGTATATATAAGTTCGTCCTTAACAAGCTCAAGGCTGCTGTCAAGCTTTATAAAACCGTTGTCATTGACGAGCTTTAAAGCCTGTTCTCTGCTTATCTGCTCCTGCCCTTTCTTAGAGGCTTTAAAAGCATTTTTCTCGGCGTCTGTGTAATCCACCCGTAGATCCCCGTAATCCCACCCGCCGCCGCAGGTACCGACATCGAATGCGCCGTCCCAGTCCCAAGGCAGGCTGTCGTCTGTTTCCTTGAAATCCCTGTAATAATCGGAGTATTCTCCCGAAAATGCGTCAAGGAAATTTTCGCCGTTGACGGCGCTGCTTTTGTAAACGGGCAGTGCAAAAACATCATAGCTGCGCATATCCTTTTCACTGTCAAAGGTGTAAGCGCTGTAAAGCTCATATTCCGCCGTCTGCGAAAAACGTGAGGTGTAACTATCATAAATTTCCTCACGGGTCAGAGCTTTTCTGCTGTCGGCAAATTCCGCCCCCTCCCACCATTCGCAGAGCCTTAATGACTGCAGTTCGCCGCTGTCTCTGTTGACAGTGATCCACCCGCAGTTATCGGACACATAAAGCCCCTGCTCCAGGCGTTTTATGTCAAAGGTAACATTTCCCGAAAGTGTGTAATAATCATCTCTGCGCTCCAGAACTATATCCCCCTCCAGACCCGGGTTGAGCTTGCGGATATGTGACATTGCCAGCTTTTCCTGTTCCTCGGGGCTTATTTTTACAAGAGTGGGCTTGGCAGAGTAAACGCTCGTGTCCCAATAGCCGTAAATAAGTCCGTTCCAGTAATACACCTCCAGTTCGTTGCGGCCTTTGGGATATTTCCATTTTATCTTATAGGAAATATTTTCTCCCTGCAGCTCCGACTTCCACTCATAATCATTTGCTACCGCAGGAATGTTCACTCTTTTGCGGATATCCGCAATGACCTTGGGAAACTCTTCCTGTCCGGGTTTTTCCTCCTTTTCATCGGCAGCGTAAACGCAGAGACCGTCACGGGAAATACTCCCGTTTTCGATCGTACCTGCCGCAAATGCAAACGCTAATGCAAAGCAAATTATTTTCCGAAATTTCATAATTTTGAGCTCCTTATATTTTAAATATCTCATACAGCGGCTTCGCTTCCCCGTCCTGTGCAATATAGTCATAGATGATTTTCATGCATTCTCCGCGGGTCAGGGTCTTGTTACAGTCAAACTCGTCACCCTTTGAAATATACCCCTGCTTCTTTGCTATGGCAATATATGCGTAATCGGGATTATCCTTGGTAACGTTTTTGTAGGGCTGCTTGTAATTGGCTTTGAGGCTGGGGCTGTGCTCCTCGTCTGCGTAATACCGCACATACAGCCTTGCCAGACCGCTGTAGGTAAGCGGCTCGTCATTTTTCGGATTGTCCCTGCGTATTTTTTCCCCTGTTTCCGGGTCGGTTATTCTGATGTCGTCATATATTTCGTGCCATGAAAAATATGCTATTTCCAACTGTCTGCAAAGCTCAAAAAACTCATTGACGGTTATAGGGTCGTCGGGGCGCAGCAGCTCTTCTTCTCCAAGCCGCACTCCGTATCTGTAAAGCTCTCTTATTTCCTTTTCATATTTGTGACCCGCTGCGTCCGGATAAAATCCCTGCTTTTTCTCCGTCTCCTGCTTCTTGTAATAAGGCTCTCCTTCGCTTGTCATGCGTTCTCCCGTAAAGGGGTCAAGGTAATAGGTGCTGTCAAATTCATAAATATAGTAGGTATGACTGTTCATCTGAGGGTCTGTAAAGCCTGCAAAATAAAGCTGCGGACGTTCCTTTTCAAAAAGCCTGTTATAAGCTTCCTCTTTGGAAATAACAGTTCCTTTGGGAAATGTAATATCGTGACAGCTGTATTCAAAGTCTGTCACCTCGCCTAAAGAGTTCAACTTAACATATATTTTGTCAAAATATGCAGGTATGCCGTATACATACCGTGTAAGCACTACAGTCCCCTTTGTATCGTTATCGGCAAGAGCGTCCGCAAGGCTTTCCTCATATCTGTACTCCGAAGCCTTGCTGCCAAGAAAATGCATAGCCGCATTTTTTGCAGCCGTTACAGCAGTCTTTTCATCAAGAGGGGTATCGTTTTTACTTCCTCTTTTATTGAACTTAAATATTTCTCCGCTGTAACCGTCCATATAAACCGACAGATAATTATTTTTATCTCCCTCATCTTCAAATCTCATGTAACGCAAAAACCGTATCTCCGCATTATCGTCACGGGTATATTCAAAACTCTTATCAACAAGCGCGAGCCTGTTATCAAAGGAAATGCAGGCGTCGTTTCTGATAATATCAACAGCTTGCTCGTCGGTCAGCTGCTCCTGCCCTTCTTTTTGTTTATTAAAAAGCTCTTCTTCGACGGGAGAAACATAGGTTTCATCATTAGTATAATCATATAAACCGCATTCGAAATCATCTGCAAAGCCTCCGAACCATTTATAGGAATAAGCGCATGACAGTTCGTCTATGTCGTCGTTAACAGTGCTGCTTTCTCCTGTAACAGCATTTATCATGCTTACATCTCCCGTGATACAGTAAAGAGGCACAGCATAAGGGCGTATCGTCTTTATTGTCCCGTTGCTTTTTCTGTCATAATCAATATCATAAAACAGTGTATATTCTACGGATGAGGAACTTTGGGATATGTAAATATCCCTTGCCTCTTCCTCGGATATCCTGTTTGAAGAGTCGGGAAATTCCGCCCCCTGCATCCAGTCCCAGCGGTACAGAAAAAACTTTGCCAAGCCCCCTGTGTTGCGGTCAATAACGATATATCCCATAACCGAGGAAATTTCAATGCCCTGCTCCTTTCGCGATATAATATACAGTACATTGCTGTCCAGGCTGTACTCAGGACTTTCCCTTTCAAAAACCGCCTCGCCGTCAATATCGGGATTGAGCATATAAAAATATTTTTCCGCACAGGCGTCCTGCTGCGTGAGCGTCAGCTTTGCAAAGGTGGGCTTTTCGTCGTATGTATTATCCGTATGCTCATAGCCGTATATAAGTCCCTCGCAATACTCCACCGATATTGTTTCCCATTCGTAAGGCGGGTCTATTTTTCCATACCAGGTGACATTATAATATATAACGCCGTTTGCCGTTACGGCCTCGCATTCGTATTCCTTAAATCTGTCGGGAATTTCCACCCTCTTTTTAATTTCCGACACGACCCTTTGAACGTCCGCTTCATCGGGGTTTATATCCTCCGCATTAAAATCGTACATACGTATGATCTTGTGAACTCCCGAATAATAGGGTATTTCCCTGCAGCTCTCTGTCAAGGCGTAAACAGTATTTTCCCCGCTGTATTCCGCCGACAGCGTTTCAAATACCCCCGCAGCTAAACCGCACGCCAAAGCAAACGCCACCCCAAAGCAAATAATTTTCCGAAATTTCATTCTTATCGCTCCTTATATTTTAAATATCTCATACAGCGGCTTCGCTTCCCCGTCCTGTACAATATAGTCATAGATGATTTTCATACATTCCCCGCGGGTCATGGTCTTGTTACAGTCAAACTCGTTCCCCTTTGAAATATACCCCTGGTCATCTGACTGACCATGCACGAAAATTACGCCTTGCACTTGGACACTGTAACGGCTGGATTTCTACTTTCCTCAGAGTAGCGGATTCGTTTTGAGTTTTGCGGAATCAGGTTATTGTTTAAATCCATATCTTTATATGACAATTGATTTGTCAAACCTCCATTAACCATTTTCTTCTAAACGATCTATAACCCAATCAAGAATATCTCCAAAGTCAAGATCTCTGCATTCTTCGCCATGATCAACATACATTATCTCACCTGTTTCGGCGTAGAAGCAAACGCTTATTCCCCAACCTCCGAGTTCACCAATAACAACGCATTCATCAGGAACATCAAATGCTTTTTCGTCGTTGTTTGTTATAAAGTGACTAGGATCATAAAAAATGGCCGTACCCATTTCGATTGATGAACTTTTTGAAAATCTAAGCCAGTCTTTATAAGAGTCAGGTATCTTTATACCATTTTCCTTTTCCCATGACTCGATTTCTTCATCTGAAATAGAAGCATCAAACTCAAACGCCCCTTCTCCCATATCTTCAATCAAATCTTCACTCAATTTAATAATAGTTTTAATACGATCAGTAAGACTATTATCGGGAATTTTCGGATAATTCATATTATCTCTCCTTACTTATATTTGATATCATGTACTTTGAAACTTAGTCAAATACATTTTTATCATCATTTTGATTATACTACTTTCAATAAGTCTTCGTATTTTTTATCACAAACGTGAATATATATGATATAATTCAAAAAAGCGGCAAATTTTATGCCTGTTCATCACAGTACGATCAAGCGCAGAAGAATCCGGACAGTCATTGAAAATCTGATTCTGATTGCAGGACATCTGATGGATCATGCTCGCAAATTACGGCTTTCGCTTGGTCACTGTAATGGTTGGATTTGTACTTTTCTCAAAGTCGCTGAATCGTTTTGAGTTTTGCGGAATCAGGTTATTGATAATTCATTTACGATTTATTTTCAAATTTATTATCATAAATATCTCCCCAATCAGCACCAAGATATTTTTCAGCAGAATGTTCCATAAAACCAGAAAGGCATGTTAAAAGATCATCAAAATCTTCATATTCTTCCGTTTCTCCGTCAAAAAAGCTGAAAATTTTACTGTTTTTGCGAGAAATAAGGAGTTCCTCTCCATCTCCTATAACAGCTCCAATTACAATTACATCATCAGCAGTATCAAAACTTCCTAATTGAGGCCATCTAAATTCTATGTAGCCCCCCATAATTCTTGAACATTCTGTTAGCATAAGCCAACTTTTATACTGATGCGGTAGTATAGTATCATTTTCTTTTTCCCATTTTTCAATTTTTTCCAACGTTGCAGGTGGTGCAAATGTCGAATCTTTGAATTCAGACAAAAGAGAGCACATATTTTGATAGTACTCGAACTGCTCAGCTATTATTTTGTCAACAACAAATTTTTCCATAACACATTCTCCTTTTATACGTTGTTTTTGAAGGATTAAAGAAATTGCGTCAAAATGCACCGAATGAGTGGATATATGTGATACTTGATAATGCTGCCTATCAACGCTGCAAGAGGACGGTTCTCCCGTCAGCCCGTCAATTTTCGGATTTCCGTTTCAATTCTGTAAACAGGCAGTATATAGGGATAAAGAGCGATTGTGCGGCTGTCGGGATCGTACTCACCCTTATAAAAAAGCCTGTATTTCACGGTAACATCGGCATTTTAGGAGTATATCCCGCAAGCATCCTCCACGGTGATCAAATTTTTCGTGTCGGGAAATTGTGCATTCTGATACCAGTCGTTCAGGTAAAATTTGATCAGTTGATTTTGATTCCTATATCTATAACACAACTCACAAAGGCAGAATTTCTCAAAAAGCCCGGAAATTAACAAAAAATTAACAATTATATTTAAAAAAACCGAGGCTGTGTCCATAAAATATACAAACATCAGCCTCGGAAAGTTCCACAGCGCAGCAATGTAACAATGTGACCGTTAATCTATCGCCCTTGAAAGCGTTATCGCCAGAATATCCTCGGAGGCGATATTTTTCATGTAATAGTTGGTGGTGGACACAGGGCGGTAAACCCCGTCGTCACCCAGCTGACGGGTAACAACGGTGCGCTCCCGCTGTCCGTTTGCATAGGCATTAAGCTGATCGGCAACATCAAAGGTATCAATGAACAGCTGCTTATCCTCCGGGTGCATGGTGGAAGCCCCGTGCATGATAAGTTCGGTGTATACCCCCGTAGAGGGGCAGGAGCGTGTGGAGAACTGCTCGTATGCCATCATATAAAAGCTGTTGCGGCTCAGATTGCTGAGAATGACTAGCGGATAACGCTTGAACACAGCGTCAAGCAGCAATTGCGTTGCGCTGGCAGGGGGCAGGGTAAGCAGGATATCCTCCGTCTCGGGAACGCTGTCCGCAGCTTTCAGAGCCTCTCGGAAATCCTCCTCGGGCATTGGCTTTGCAAATAAAAAACCCTGTATCAGCTCGCAGCCGCAGGTGCGCAGGAAGCCCAGCTGTTCCTTGGTCTCAACGCCCTCTGCCACGGTTATCAGTTTTAAGCGGTGAGCAAAATCGAAAATGCTCTCCAGCACTATCCGCTCCTTTTCGTTTTCGCAGTTGCCGCTCAAAAGTGATTTGTCTATTTTCAGAACCGACGCAGGAACGTCCTTTACAAAATTCAGGGAGGAAAGCCCGCTGCCGAAATCGTCTATGGAAATATCGAAGCCCTCGTCCTTTATCGTACCTACGAATTTGATTATGTCCACCCCGTCAAACGCCAGCGCCGACTCGGTTATCTCTATTTCGATAAGACGGCGCGGAACGCCGTAGCTGTCCACAGTTTCACCCAGCCTCTTGGCAAAGCCCGTATCCTTTGCATGGCAACGGGAAAAATTCACCGATACCGTGACCACGTGGCGCTCCGCCTTGATCTCTTCCGAAAGAAAGGCGCAGACCTCCCTCAGCATATACCAGTCCAGATCACCGATGATCTCCAGCTCCTCCAGCAGCGGAATGAACATTCCCGGGGAGATCATCACTCCGTCCGACATTATCCACCTTGCCAGCGCCTCCGCACCCTGCACCTTGCCGTTTACCGCATTGTGCTTGGGCTGGTAGTAAGCCTTGATCTCTTTGTTCTCCATTGCCTTTTTCATCAGTTCACGTATGTTGTTCTTGTTGATATCCATATTCATAATTATTTCCTCCCGGCATCATATCGCTTTATGTATAGTAAACGGCATTAGAAATTGGACTTGAAGTCAAGCAAAAATTTGCATATATGATTTTTGCGCAGACTGAAAGTGCCAATTTCAATGTCGTTTACTATATAAGCTGTTATTTACAGTATACACCAATTCCCGCAGCTTGTCAACCGAGGATGCAGACGTGTTCGGAAATTTCTTGCAGGTTTTGTTGATAATTTGTTTATTTGGGAAATTGCCCTGAAAAAATCTTCCAAATCTCTTGCAAAATCCGTAATAATGTGGTATAATTATATTGTATTTTTGATTTTCGGCAAAAAATGCAATGCTTTGAAAGGAATGGTCGGATTTTATGGATCTGGAAATGGTAAAATATCTGGCAAAGCTGGGCAAGCTCAGCTTTACGGATGAGGAGCTTGTAAAAGCTGTAAAGGATATGACAAGCATTATTGAAATTATGGATACCATTAAGGAAATTGACATCACTTATGACCCTTTAAAGGATAATCACAATGTATATTTAAAGGATCTGCGAAAGGATGAGGCTATGGGGAGCCTGCCTACGGACAAGCTGTTGATGAATGCAACAAACAGCGAGAACTGCTTTGTTGTTCCAAAGGTCGTTGAATAAGAAAATATGCCGTGTGCGCTTGGCATAATATGCCGGTCATAATGCGTTTTTACAGCGTGCACAGCTTCATAATACAAAGGAGTTTGATAATATGGACGTTACTTCACTTTCGGTAAAGGAGCTGCGGGCGGGGCTTGACAAAAAGGAATTTTCCTCCCCCGAGATCACAGCTGCATATCTTGACAGGATAAAGAAGATCGACGGCAGTCTGGAAAGCTATATCACAGTGACCGAAGAAGAAGCACTCACTGCTGCCAATGAGGCTCAGAAGAAGATAGATTCGGGCGATGTTTCTCCCCTCAGTGGTATTCCCCTTGCAATAAAGGACAATATCTGCACCGACGGGGTCAAAACCACCTGCGCTTCAAAAATGCTGGAAAACTTCATTCCCCCTTACAATGCCACGGCTATGGAAAAGCTGAATGCACAGGGGATAGTTATGCTGGGAAAGACCTCTATGGACGAATTTGCCATGGGCGGTTCTACACAGACCTCAGCATTTAAGAAAACCAAGAATCCTTATGACCTTACCCGTGTTCCCGGTGGTTCGTCAGGCGGCTCGGCGGCGGCTGTGGGCGCAAGGCTCTGCGCAGCAGCTTTGGGCTCGGACACAGGCGGCTCTATCCGTCAGCCTGCTTCATTCTGCGGAGTTACGGGACTAAAACCCACCTACGGCAGAGTTTCCCGATACGGGCTTGTTGCTTTTGCAAGCTCACTTGACCAGATAGGGCCTATTGCAAACACGGCGGAGGACTGCGGCATTATCCTTAACGCTGTCTGCGGTTACGATTACCATGACGGCACTTCCGAAAACCGCCCCGAGGAGGACTTCACAGCCAAAGTGGGCATGAGCATGAAAGGCGTTAAGATAGCAATTCCCGCCGAATTTTACGCAGAGGGTATTGATGAAGATGTAAGAAAGGCTGTTCTTGCGGCTGCGGACAGCTACAAGGCTATGGGGGCTGAGCTTGTGGATGTTTCCATGCCCTCCCTTAAATATGCGGTCGCTGCTTATTATCTTATTGCTTCCGCTGAGGCTTCCTCCAACCTTTCAAGATACGACGGCATCAAATACGGCCACAGAAGCGATATTACGGGAGATTATAACGAGCTTATAACCGCTTCCCGCAGCGAGGGCTTCGGGGACGAGGTAAAGCGCCGTATCCTCCTGGGCAACTACGCTCTTTGCTCGGGCTATTATGACGCATACTACGGCAAGGCAATGGCGCTCAAGCAGAAGATACGTGAGGAATATAACGAAATCTTCGGCAAGTGCGACATTATCCTTACTCCCACCGCCCCCGGTGTTGCCTACGGCGTAAACGAGAATATCCACGACCCCAAGAAGATGTATCAGGCGGATATCTGCACGGTAACGGTGAACATTGCCTCCCTGCCTGCGATCTCCACCACCTGCGGATATGACGGCAAGGGAATGCCCATAGGTATGTCCCTTATAGGAAAAATGTGGGACGAGGCGACCATAATAGGCGCTGCCTCCGCTTTTGAGCAGGGCTTTGAGAGAGTTCCTGCAAATATATGATGTGATAAAAGAAAGGACTGAAAAAAATGCCTGTTTCCGATTATATTCCCGTTATCGGTCTTGAAATACATTCCGAGCTGCTTACAAAATCCAAGGTTTTCTGCACCTGTTCCGCCGAGTTCGGCGGAGATAAAAACAGCCGCTGCTGCCCTGTTTGCTCGGGGCTGCCCGGCACTCTGCCCATTATCAATCAGACGGCGGTGGAATACGCTGTCAAGGCGGGCTATGCACTGGGGTGCTCAATAAATAAATTCTCCGTGTTCGACAGAAAGAATTATTTTTACCCCGACCTTCCCAAAGCTTACCAGATCTCACAGCTGAATCTCCCTCTTTGCATTAACGGCACAGTGCCCATTGACTATGAGGAAAACGGGGAGAAAAAGCACAAGGAGATACGCATTAACCGAATCCACTTGGAGGAGGACGCGGGAAAGCTTATCCATGACGACCTGAACGGCGTTTCGCTGGCGGATTACAACCGCTGCGGCATTCCCCTTATAGAGATAGTTACAGAGCCCGATCTGTCCAGCCCCGAGGAGGCAAGAACGCTGGTTGAGAAAATTTCCCTGCTGCTTCAGTATGCGGGAGTTTCCGACTGTAAAATGGAGCAGGGTTCTATCCGCTGCGATGTAAATATTTCCCTTATGAAGCCCACCGACAAGGAGTTCGGCACAAGGGCGGAGATAAAGAATCTTAACTCCCTTAAATCCATTTACCGCACTGTCGAATACGAGATAAAGCGGCAGGCAAGGCTTCTGGACAGAGGCGAAAAGATCGTGCAGGAGACCCGCCGTTTTGACGACAACAAGGGCGAGACCCGCACCATGCGTACCAAAGAGGACGCTCACGATTACAAATATTTCCCCGATCCCGATATCCGTCAGGTAAATTTCACCGACGAGGATTTGTCGAGGATAAGGAATTCCCTGCCCGAAATGCCTTATGAGCGTTTGGAAAAGTACACGGGAAAGCTTTCCATTCCCGAAAAGGAAGCGCGGATAATCGTAAACAACAAACGGCTTTCCGATTTGTTTGAGGACGCTTTGAAGTGCTACAACAATCCCAAGTCCTTGGTGAATTTCATTATAGGCGAGATCATGAGGCGTATGAACCTCGGCGAGATAGACATTGAAAAGCCCATGTTTACAGCAGAACTTATGGCAAAGCTGGTGGAAATGTCCGACACGGAAAAGGTGACAAAGAGCGACGCCAAGGAAATATTCCGTGAAATGGCGGAAAAGGGCGGCGACCCCGAGGATATCGCAAAGCGTGAGGGCATGATAATTGAGAATGACACAGGCAAGGTACTGGAGGTCATTGACAGTGTTATTGCAGGCAATGAAAAGGCTGTGAACCAGTACAAGAGCGGCGATGTGAAGGTGTTTGGCTTCCTTATGGGTCAGTGCAGCAAAGCGCTCAGAGGCGCTGCTACTCCAAAGGTCATTAAGGAAGAGCTGGAGAAGAAGCTGAAAAGCCTGACTTAAAAACTCCATTTATATAGCCAAAAACGCACCGGGTAAAATCGGTGCGTTTTTTACACTATGGGCTCTCGTGTTTTCTCCATTAAGAGCAGCTTTTCTTTTCTGTCAATACCTCCAGCATAGCCTGTCAGTGCGCCGTTTGCCCCCACTACTCTGTGGCAGGGGATTATGAGGGAAACGGGATTTCTCCCCACCGCCGACCCTACCGCACGGGGAGAGGATTCAAGGGTTTTGGCGCCAATGTCATTGGCAATGTCTCCGTAGGTCACGGTTTCCCCGTAAGGTATTTTCAAAAGGTTTTCCCAGACGGCTTTGCGGAATGGGGTGTCGGTTATTTCTATTTCGGGTGTGAACTTCGGAATACCGCCGCCAAAATAAATATCCAGCCAATCCGCGGTCTGCTCAAAAACGGGCAAGCTGCTTTTTTCGGATATTTCCGAAATATTGCCGCAAAGAATATTTCCTCCGAAATATTTCTGCCCCTCAAACCAAAGCCCGCAAAGGGATTTCCCCGAATGGGAGGCAATTGTTATCGCTCCCAAGGGGGAAATATATTTACAGATATACATATTATCCGCCCCCTTTATTTTCATTATTTGCAGGAGGATAAAAATTCCAGTATTATCGGATTCAGCTCCTTTGCCTGTTCTCCGACAAAATGAGGACGATGCCCTCCTCCCTTGACCTCGTATACTTTTCCGAACGGAACTTTTTCCTTTAGCTCAGCACAAGTCCCGAAGGGATCGTTCTCGCCGTTTATAAATAATGCGGGGCATTTTATCGCCGCCCATTCCTTGTCGGTCAGGCTGGGGTGCGCTTTCCAATCGGCAACAGTTGTCTTTAAATAAGTCTGCCAATCACCCCTGTGAGCGTCAAAATGCCTTGACTTCATATCCTCAATAAAATCCGTGTCGTTGTTTTCCAAGAGCTTTTCGGGCAGAAAGCTGTCCGCACCTTCCGCTCTGGGAAAAGCTCCCCCTCCGACAGTCACAAGACTTCTGACACTTTCGGGGTACTTTGCAGCCATATAGCATCCCACATATGCACCGCAGCTGTAGCCGAAAAGATGAGCTGACTGAATCCCCAAAGCGTCCATAAAGTCTGCCATGTCGTCTGCGATCATGCGGCTGTTCCATTCAAGGCTGTCACATCTGGTTCTGCCGTGACCTCTGAAATCCGGAAAAAGACACCGGTAATTTCCCGAAAACGGCAGGATCTGAGCAGAGAAAGCCAGCAGCCCCCTGCTGAAATGACTGTGAAGAAACAGCAAGGTTTCCCCCCTGCCAAATTCCTCATAATACAGATCAAGATCCTTTAGTTTAACATATGGCATTGTAAAAATCTCCTTCAAACAGCAAAAGCAAGATGTACAAAACCTCTTGCTTTTGCCCGGTAAAAAGAACCGTTAATATTTATTAGCTAAATCAGTCATGCACCGAATAGTTGGGCGCTTCCTTTGTTATGTAAATATCGTGGGGGTGAGATTCTTTCAGCCCTGCGCCTGTAATACGTACAAACTTAGCCCTTTCATGAAGCGCCTCGATATCCTCGCAGCCGCAGTAGCCCATACCAGAACGAATGCCGCCCACAAGCTGGAAAATAGTGTCGGAAAGCATACCCTTGTAAGGCACACGTCCCTCGACGCCCTCGGGAACAAGCTTCTTTGCCCCCTCCTGGAAATATCTGTCCTTAGACCCGCAAGCCATTGCGCCCAGAGAACCCATGCCTCTGTATACCTTGAAGCTTCTGCCCTGATAGATCTCGGTCTCGCCCGGGGCTTCCGCACAGCCCGCCAGCAGAGAACCAAGCATAACCACATTCGCTCCCGCAGCCAAAGCCTTGACAATATCTCCCGAATATTTTATGCCGCCGTCGGCAATAATGGGAACATTGTATTTAGCCGCAGCGCAGGCAGCGTCGTAAACCGCCGTGATCTGGGGCACGCCAATGCCCGCAACCACTCTTGTGGTGCAGATAGAACCGGGGCCAATACCCACCTTTACGCAGTCCGCACCTGCTTTTATAAGATCCTCCGCAGCCTCGGCAGTGGCAATGTTTCCTGCAATTATCATAGCACTCGGATATGCGTTCTTTATCATATCAAGGCAGCTGAAAATATTCTTGGAATGACCGTGCGCCGAATCCAGCACCAGCACGTCCGCCTGTGCGTCCAGCAGCGCTTTTGCACGGTCAAGCACGTCCGCTGTTATGCCGATAGCAGCGCCGCAAAGGAGTCTGCCGCTTTTATCTCTTGCGGAATTCGGGTACTGTACAGCCTTTTCAATATCCTTAATGGTAATAAGCCCTTTAAGAGTGCCGTCATCGTCAACTATGGGCAGCTTCTCTATCTTGTGGTTCATAAGTATCTTCTGGGCAGCCTCAAGATCAGTGCCCACAGGGGCGGTTATAAGATTCTCACGGGTCATGACCTCGCTTATGGGAGTGTTGAAATCCCGTAGGAATCTGAGGTCTCGGTTGGTAAGAATGCCCACCAGCTTGCCTTTTTCGTCCACAATGGGAACGCCCGAAATGCGGTATTTGCCCATAAGCTTGTCCGCCTCGGAAACAAGCTTATCCGCAGTCAGGGAGAAAGGATTTACTATAACGCCGTTTTCCGAACGCTTTACCTTGTCTACCTCCTCTGCCTGCCTTTCAATGGACATATTCTTGTGAATAATTCCGATACCGCCCTCTCTTGCCATGGCAATAGCCATTTTAGCCTCTGTAACGGTATCCATAGCGGAGGTCATTATCGGGGTATTAAGGTAAATATCCCCTGCAAGCCTTGTTTTAAGACTTACCATATTCGGCGTGACTTCGGACTTTGCGGGAATAAGCAGTACATCGTCAAAGGTCAGACCCTCTTTGCCGAATTTGCTTGACATATCGGTATCCAGCATAATAATCTCCTCCACTTTCATAAATTTTAAATCTCGTTAAGGTATTTTTTCTATTTTACTACAAACTGCGCCCCGTGTCAATAGCCCGTGAAACATTTCCTGTTTAGAAATTTCGGGGGACGGGAAAGCAAAATTTGTGCACTTTGACAATCGGAATAATTCCGCTTACTTTGATAAAGAAACGTCCTTGCGGTTATTCTTGTCATTGTTGTTTCTGCGGTTATGTCCGTTATTGTTATTTCTGTTATTATCGGGATTTGAGGTGCGGTTTTGCTCTTTTAACAGGTCGCGGATCTCCCGCAAAAGCAGTTCCTCGGCAGACGGCTTCGGCTCGGGAGCAGGCTCGGGTGCGGGTTCTTCCTTTTTGCGTCTGAATTTGTTAATGGTCTTTACCAGCAGGAACACACAAAGAGCCGTCAGCAAAAAGGAAACAACACTCTGGATAAAGCTGCCGAAATTTATGTAGGGCTGATTTCCCCAAGGTATGGTAACGCCCAGGCTGTCAAAATTAACTCCCGCCAGGATCATGCCGAGGAAAGGTGTAAAGATGTCATTTACCAGCGAATTTACAATAGACGTAAACGCTCCGCCGACGATAACACCCACAGCCATATCCAGCACATTCCCGCGGGAGATGAATTCTTTAAATTCGATCAGAATGTTCTTTTTGTTGTTGTCTGCCATAAACAAAACCTCCGAACAAAATATATTAATTACTATTATAACATATAATTGTTGCGAATTGTTGAATTTTGTCCGAATTTTTTGGAATTGTTATGGCATTGCTCAAACGCCGCCACGGCTTTTCTACCACTCACACGCCGTGGGACGGCTTTGTGTTTGATGTGAATGAGTTTTTGAAAAGCGATTATTTGTCGGTAATTGAGACTTGTTTAATGAGACTTTGTTAAATGAAGGCTTAACATGGTTGGCAGTTGAAACTTACCGACCAAAGGGACAACCTCCCAGGAGGGAGAGGGGGCGCTCTTGGGTTTGGTGGGGACGGTAGGCCGCCCCCCTCTCCCCCCTGTGCGGTTTTCCCTCTGGACTCTCTTTCCCCTCGACCCCCTACTCCCCCAGGCCAACCTCTTGGTTTTATAAGAGGGGTTTGTTAAAATTAGTTAATGATGATTATAGTGTATCACGTTCTTGACAGGTAAAGGACTTACCGATTGTGTATTGATTGAATATTACACATAATGAAAAATAAGTAAGGGAAAAAAACCTTTACTTTACGGACAAAAGCTTTAAAAAAACATTTGACTGTGTGCGAAAACATTTATTCTTATTTCTATTCCTAATCCTAATCCCTAATACTAATACTAATCCTAACGGATTACACGTTAAACAAAAGCGTTGTTTCCCTTACTTAACTTACAAATGCAAATTGCCCGAGGATTTCAAATGCAGGAAGTCCTTTACCAATGCAATAACGCAATTCAAAGTAATTGTCAATAGCAGCTTAAAGAAAACCACAACATGATAATCCATAGGTTGGCCGGGGGGAGGGGAAAGGGTACAGGAAAGGGGATTGCAAAGGGGGAAACCTAAAGAGAGGGGAGGGGGTGACCCACGCCCCTCTAATTCCAAGAGCGCCCCTCCCCTCTCTTTGGGTGTCCCCCTTTGCACTGTCACTTACAGCCTCCTGTCAGCTCACGCAGTCCACAAACAAAGTCTCATTTCATTTATACAGGCAAGTCACAATTACCGACAAATAA
>CAMWIR010000003.1 GCA_947174365.1 uncultured Ruminococcus sp.
GTCAATAAGCGCAGTCTCATCAATTTCACCGATAAAATGAGTACGGATATAGTTGTCTATCTCCGACAGCTTGCTGTAGAATTCCTGCTTTTCGCTGGTGCTGCGTATCTTCTCGTTGAATCTCTCCAGCGTAAAGTTGCCCGTAATAACAAAGGTCACCGCCGCAGTTATCGCCATAAGCCCTACCGTAGCCCCTATGGGAATTTTTTTCATATATTCAAACCCTCCCGTAACATCTTATTTCTTCCAGTCTCCTTGGTGTGTAGCCCATATAATCAATCATGCACCCCACATTGTAACATTCAAAAGGAATGTTCATTTCCCTGCATATCTCACCGTATTTCAGAAACGCCGTATGATCCGCATTATTGTGAACATGACCGTATAAATGCACCGCCCCACGGAACTGATTGTACCAGTGAGCGATTGGATAATGACACAGCACTGCCTGAACCCCGCCGTCGGTTATAACTTCATAATCCTTGATCCACTCAAAGTAAGCTTTCATTTCCACTGTGGGCTTGTCATGGTTGCCCAGTATCAGAAATTTCCTGCCCACAAGCTCTCCAAGAACCTCCAGTCCCACCGCATTTTTCCATGCAAAATCCCCCAGAATATACACCTCGTCATTATACGTCACAGCGTTATTCCAGTTTTTCACCAAAACCTTCCGCATTTCTTCGCAGTCCTTAAAAGGTCTGCCGTCATGCTTTATAACATTATCATGCCCCAAATGCAGGTCGGCTATATAAAATTTTGACATATTTATATTCCCCATTATATGTAAGAAAATTAGAGGCAAGAAGCAAGAAGCTCCCTGCCTCACAGGTTTCAGAACCTATTTGTTTAAATATTTTTTCAAGTAATTTGCAGAACATTTCAAGTTTGCTATGGCAATAAACTACCTGCGCCGCGCCGCTTACATACTTACATAATTGAACGGGTCTGTGTGCTGACCGTTCAGGCGCACCTCGAAATGGCAGTGGTTACCAAAGGCCATACCCGTGCAGCCTATATAGCCGATAGTCTGTCCCTGTACGACCTCATCTCCCACATTAACGCAGCAGCTGGACATATGACCGTATAACGTTGCTATCTTGTCCCCGTGGTCTATCACCACATGAATTCCGTATCCGTTGCCCGTGTTGGAAGCAGTAATGACCGTGCCGCTTGCGGAAGCGACAATAGTTTCCCCTGCGCAGTTGGGTTTGTTTATGTCAATGCCCTTGTGGAAATCGTTCTTGCCGGTTTCCACTATATATCTCGAACCGTATCCGTCAGTGATGTTCCTTACCGTGGGCACAGGCCATATAAAGCCCTCGGAAGCCCCCGTGGCATATTTGTATGTATCCTCCGGCTCCGGTTCGGGCTCACTGTCAACGTCCTCGGGAACATATTCCACGCCCGCAGCCTCAGCCTCCAGACGTTTCCGCTCCTCTTCCTCTTTCCTCTGACGTTCCTCATCTTCCTTACGCTTGCGCTCTTCCTCTTCCCTGCGTTTCCGCTCTTCTTCCTCACGCCTGCGCTGTTCCTCCAGCTCAGCCTGACGGCGGCGGATAAAGTCCTGCAAAGCCTCCTCGTTCTGAGCCTCTTCTATCTCCATTTCAGCCGTCCGCTGCCTGTTCGCCTCCGCCTGATTTTCATACCATTCCTTGGTCTGCTCATGGTTCGCATATGTTTCCCGCAGCTCCACAAGCACATTTTCCGCCTGAGCTTTCTTTTCCTGCTGCTCAGTCAAGCGCTGCTCCATGTCTGCCTTCTGCAGATTAAGCTCGCCGATCTTTCCCGTAAGATCGTCTATCATCTCATTGTCATGGCGGGACATATTTTCCATAAGCTCTGTCCTTGCCAGAATATCATAAAAATCCGATGAACCCACTAAAATAGAGGCAAGACTGTCGCTGCCGTTCATGTACATAGCCCGCAAGCGCTTTTTAAAATCCTCAATACCCTCGTTTATCTCCGCTTCCTTGGCGGTAATTTTGACCCCCAGCTCGTCAATGTCCACCTGCAAAAGAGCGATCTGCTCTTCAATGTTGTCGATCTCTTCCTCCTGCAGCTCCATTTTTTTCTCATACTGCTCCATGTACTGCTCGCTGAGCTCAATATTTTCCTTAGCGTCCTTCAGGGATTGCTCCACTCTCTCACGCTCATAGGAAAGCTCTCTCTGCCGCTGTTCCAGAGCAGCGATCTCGTCCTCCAGCTCCGTAGCGCCCGCATTGCCGAAGCCTATTCCAAAAGACATTACACAAGCAAGGGATAATGCGCATATTTTCATAAGATTTTTTCTTTTCATTTTTTACGTCCTTTCCTTTCGGGTAATAACCTATATAAATAACACATCGGCCGCCTGAAATATTACATAAATTTTGTAAATTTTTTATTAACGGCTGACAGCAATGTACTTGTAAGCCTATTAAAAGCTAAACCAAATTCAAATTAATCATACCCACTCCCTCAATGTTTCGAGAGGTCATATATAATCTATCCTCTTCAATAAAAGTGTCTCCGCTGAGACTGAGGGGCGTATGTATTTCTTTTCTTTTTTCAAGGGTATTCAAATCCCATAAAACAATTTCGCTGCAAGGGTGGGAAACCGTTACCAACATACCGTTGTACACCCCTGCGCAGTCAAACATTTTCTTATGCACGTTTTTTTGAAAACAGGTTATTTCAAATTTTTTCAGGTCTATATTAAAAAGCTTTTTATCCTGGCACGCAGCATATAATGTTGACCCGTTCACAAACAGACTTCTTACATTTTGCCTGCCCAAAGTCATTTTTTTCACTGCCGACATATTGTCCCTGTCCAGTAACAGTAACTGCCCGTCCACCGTTCCGCACAGCAGGAAATTTTCATATACCTTTAATCTCCACATACTTGCGTCGGAAATATCATACTCCTTTTTTTCAAAAGAGCCTTTGTCAACAGTCACAAGCTTTCCGTTCCTTACAGAGCAGTAAATTTTTCTGTCATCGGCAGTCATTCCGCAGATATCCGAGCTTAGATCCTCTCCAAGTCTCCATTTGCCGATAACTTCAAGCTCCGCCCCGTCCAGAATATACAATGTGCAGAAATCACTTATATAGATACGGTTTTCATCGGCAGTGAGTATCCTTGCCGCCCCGTCCTTTTCAAATATTTCCTTTTTGTATGCAACTGTTTTGGACTCTTTGTCGATTTTATAAATTGTTTTTTTGCATAAACAATTAATAAAATTTTTTGTGACACAAAAGCCCGTTACAGCGCTTTCCAGTTTTATCGGAAGCTCCATATGTCCGTCCATAAGCTGCCCCGCCGCCTCCCTTATTAAAGTCTTCTGCTCTTCTTTGCATTATTTAAATCTAACCTCTTACCTCTAATCTCTAACCTCTGACTCACACTTTCACATATTTCCTCGTGCTGTGAACTATCCCCGCCGCACTGATAACGGCTCCCGATATAAGGTAGCCCAGAATAATGTATTTAAGGAACGAATCCAGCGGAATAAATCCGTTAGACCCCACCGCCGCAAGCAGCGTGGTCTCCGTGCTCAGCAGCGTAACCAGCTTGTCGTAAAAGAAACAGGTTATCAGCACCGCAGCCGTGCCCGCTCCAAGACCTATCACAAATCCCTCCACAAAAAAGGGGATCTTTATAAAGGTGTTTGTCGCTCCCACGAATTTCATAATGTCGATCTCACGCCGCCTTATGTCAACGCTTGCTCTTGTGGTGTTGGAAATTATTATAAGGCTTACCACTATAAGCAGCACCAGAATGACCGTCAGTATCACCGAAATAATACTCCGCAGCCCCGTCAGAATGTTTACAAAATCATAAGGTGCTTTCACTTTTTCTATGTGGTCAAAGCTGTTTATTGTGTAAAGTGTGTTGCTCATACGGCTCACGTCGTCTATCTTTATGCGGTACGCGTCGGGCAGAGGACTTTCATCCCCTATATATCCGAAAATATCTTCCGCATTTACCATGTCCTTTTTAATGTCCTCAAAAGCCTCCTCCTTTGAATAAAAGGAGACCCCCGAAATATTGTCGGTGTTTTTCAGCTTTTCGCCCAGCTGCTCGATATATTCATCGTCCGCTTCTTCATCAAGAAAAATAATAACCTCGTTTTTTCCCTCAATGTCCGTGATAAAGGAGTTTATATTTGCATAGAAAATAGCCGTGAACCCTATCAGCAAAAGGGAAACCGTCAGAATGAAGAAGGACGCAATGCTCATTATATGGTTAGTGCCTATGTTGCGTATACCCTGCTTGAAAAGGTAGACAGCGCTGCTTGCTCTCATACAGTCGACGCCTCCTTTTTGTGGTGCACCTCAGGCTCAATGTAGCCGTCGAACACTATCTCCCCGCGTTTCAGGGTAACAAGCCTGCCCCCCAGCTTTTTTACCAGCTCATGCTCATGAGTGACCACCAGCACCGTAGTGTCCCTTGCGTTGATCTTTTTGAGCATTACCAGCATTTCCGCAGACGTCCTCGGGTCAAGGTTTCCCGTAGGCTCGTCCGCAATAATAAGCTGAGGATTGTTTACCAGCGCTCTTGCAATGGCAACACGCTGCTGCTCGCCGCCCGAAAGCTCGTGAGGCATACTTCTTATTTTATCCTTCAGTCCCATCAGCGCAATTACCTGCGGAACTCTCTTTCTTATGTAACGGTTGGGTGCGTCAATGCTCCGCAGCACGAACGCCACATTATCGTAAACGCTTAAATTCGGTATAAGCTTGTAATCCTGGAAAACGAACCCGATAGTCCGCCGCAGCTCGGTAACTCTTCTCTGCTTGAGCTGCACCAGGTCAAACCCGTTTACAAACATGGAGCTTTTTGCACCCTTTTTTATGTCGGGCTTTACATCTCTTATGAGCAGCTTTATGAGCGTACTTTTTCCCGCGCCGTTTTCGCCAACCACAAATACAAATTCCCCGTCGTTTATTTTCAGGGAAACGTCCTTGAGCGCCTCAACTCCGTCATATGTAACAGAAACATTATTTATTTCAACCAAATTAAATTCACCGCCTGATAAATTGAGCCGGTTATTTTCTGCCCTCCGCTCAAAAATAAAGCGAAGTCCCAAGCATAGGGACATAGGGCTTGATTCCCTGCGGGTCGGCTCTTATGGACGCCGCAGTTTTAAGGCTGTCGGACATAGTGTATGTTTTCTTTGAAAACATTGTCACCCCGACAACACATTTCTGTCATAAAAGGCAAATTCTAAGGGGCAGTAGAACCCCACTGCCCCCTTGTAGACCTAATAAACAGTATTATTAAGGGAGCGCCGGTCGATCTTTTCTACAGCCGATCTTGCGGCATTCTCTTAAAGCAGTCTTGTTGTCCTTTTTTACGGTTTTCAAAAACGCGCCTGTTTTTTTATCCGGCGTTTTTATTTATTAAGCAAAGTTATCCCGCTGCCCTTTAAGCAGGGAGTACTGTTCATCAGAACTTTGTGGGATTAGCCGAAAGATATTTCTTTACCATAAGGGCTATCTTGAAAATTATCGCATGATCAAACTCACGCAGGTCAAGCCCTGTCAGCTTCTTGATCTTTTCGAGCCTGTAAACAAGTGTGTTTCTGTGAACGAAAAGCTTTCTTGATGTTTCCGAAACGTTCAGACTGTTCTCGAAAAATTTCTGAATGGTGAACAGCGTCTCATGATCCAAGGATTCAATGGAGTTTTTCTTGAAAACCTCCTGCAAGAATGTTTCGCAAAGAGTAGTGGGCAGATGATAGATAAGCCGTGCAATGCCCAGATTGTCATAAGAGACCACAGACTTGTCCGTGTCGAAAACCTTGCCGACCTCAAGCGCTATCTGAGCCTCCTTGAAGGATCTCGCCAAGTCCTTAACGCCCAGAACCGAAGTACCTATGCCCACATTGACTCTTGTGTAGAACTCTCCGGAAAGGGTGTCGGAAATGGACCTTGCCAGCTTTTCCAGATCCTTCGACTCCACATTGCTCTTTATCTCTTTAACAAGCACAATATCGCTCTCGGTAATGTTGAAAACGAAATCCTTGGTCTTGTCGGGGAAAAGATTCTGTATAACATCATAAGCGGAAACATCGTTGGAGGACAGTATCCTTATAAGGAAAACCACCCTGTTCACATCCGAGCTGAAATGCAGCTCCCTCGCCTTTACCACAATATCTCCGGGCAGAACATTGTCCAGCACAACATTCTTTATGAAATTGTTCCTGTCGTATTTCTCATCATAATATTGCTTAATGCTCGAAAGGGTTATCGCCATAATGTTGGCATACTTTGCGGCATTCTCGTCCGTGCCCTCCACAAATACCGCAAAATCGGGCTTTATGTGAGAGCCGAAGGGCTTGTAGGTATACCCGTCCCTTACGAACACATCATGGGAATCGTTCAGATCCATTGTAACAAATTCATTTGACGAGCCTATTTTAGTAAGCTCGCTGCAAGCGATTATCGTTCCTGCCGAGTCCACAACTCCGATAATGCAGTCCATGGTGTCCCGCATCTGATGAATAAGCCCCTGAAAAAGTCTGTTGGACATTGTTAGTCATCCTTTCAATCGTATTGGCGTGCTGCTGTGTAGCCTTACCGCCGCACCCAAGCGCTGTATTAAACAGCCGTTTCTTTTTATTCTGTTTTCTTGCCGTATGCTCGTCTGCACTTGCCCTACCTGTATAAAGGGCTGATTTTTTATCTGTCAGGCTTTGCAGACATTTTTAAAATAAACGCAGTGTATTTTGCTGTTTCGCGCTATTTTGTAAAATATCGGAAAATCTCCCGAAAAATCGGCGTTCCTCAGCTGCTGAGGACAGACGGGAAATATTTTCCATGATTTACAAAATAACTATTCATATATCATTTTATCACATATTGAGCCATTTTGTGTTAATTTTTTGTGAACATTAGCAAAACAGTGATTAAATCCTGCAAATTTTTCGGAGAATTTCCCGAATCAACAAAGACTGCCGATTTAAATTCCAATGTGACCAATGTGAAGCCGTGCCTCGGGTCGGCACAGCAATTGACGGCACACCGCCAAAAGGCCGTTGCACGTTTAAGCGCAACAGCCTTTTAAAGCATAATATAGCCGCCGTCCGCCGAACGCTTATACCGTGAACGTCCGCCTGTAAAGTCAAAACACCCACAAGCATTTCACAAAAACGGCGTACATTCGCATATCACAGCAGCGTCCCGATTTTCCGAAAAGCTGCCGCGGTCATAAACCCTGTTTTTGAAAAGGGTTATCTGGACTCCTCGGCAAAGCCGCTGTCAACCAGCTCGATAAGACCGGAAACAGCCTCCTGCTCGTCAGCTCCGTCAGCGATGATCCTGATCTGAGTGCCGCCGACAATACCCAGCGAAAGAATGCCCAAGAGGCTCTTGGCGTTTACTCTTCTTTCCTCTTTCTCGATCCAGATGGAGGACTTGAACTCATTCGCCTTCTGAATGAAGAAAGTTGCGGGACGTGCATGCAGACCAACCTGATTTTGAACCATTACATCTTTAACAAACATAATACTCTTCTCTCCTATTCTTAAAAATAATCCCTGCTTAAAAACTTAAGCCGCTTAATGTCAAGCCGATTAAAAATTAATCAACTCAAAAAATAAGCCTCGGACTTTTTCGGTTTTCCTTCTACATTTTATTATACATTGGATTTTGAGCTTAGTCAACAGGAAAATATGATTAATTTCGTTTTTGGGTGAAATTTCTGCTTTTTGAATTACAGTGCACGTTTTTTTTGATTTTATTTTGTTGATTTTAACGAATTTTATTGGAGTTGTACAAGTTTCAACAATTATTTATATGCAAATTGACAGAAATTTGTTTACAAAAAATTTGGCAAAACTTGTCGGAATTTTAATATTTTAACAAATAATGAATATATGTGCCATTCACTTTTGTGATTTATCGATTTAAAAAATTAAAATCATGCAAACAATAACAAAAGTCTTGTCCGTAAAAGGCTTTGTGCATAACGCAAGAAATTACGCTTATATCAGCCCGCACAGTAGATCTCCGAATAAAGCTCAAGACATTTTTCATTGACCTTCAGAAATTCTCTGCCGTTTTCCTCAATATATTCGGGAGCATACGCATATTCCGCTGCGTCGCCCTCCAAGAATATCTGCGAATACTGCCACGCTGCATAATAGCCGCAGATTGCCTTTAACACAGCAGGAGAAAAGTCGGAAAATCCCCAGTATTTACTCGCCCATATGCCCTCGCCGTTTTTGAATTCGGATATAATGTCGTCCGAAAGGGCAAATCTGCAAATGATTATTCCCATATTTATACGGAACGCTTCATCGTCCGACATAGGGATATCTGCCTTGCCCTCGCTGAATAAGCAGTAATAGTCAAAGTCGGCATATTTTTCCAAATCCTCCGATTCATCAAAAACATCACCGGTAAATTCTTGCAAAGCGATCTCATTATCGCAGCATATGTCCTCATTGTACGGTATCAGAATGTCCGCCTTTTCTCTTGTTTCCATAATAATCCTCCATATTAAACTATCTGACTGTTCTTGCCTCTTGCTTCTTCCTCTTTTGCCTTTTGTGAACCTTTGGTTCACGGTAGCATATCGGGTCTGCGTTCACGGGTTATCCTCACAGCCTCGGTATGCCTGTATTCCGCAATTTTCCTGTGATCTCCCGAAAGCAGAACGGGAGGCACAGCCATACCCTCCCATACCTCGGGGCGGGTGTAGTGGGGATATTCAAGAAGCCCGCTGTAATGGCTTTCCTCGGTGAAGCACTCATCCGAGGGCAGCACCCCCGGGCAAAGCCTTGCCACAGCGTCGCAGACCACCAGCGCAGGCAGCTCGCCCCCCGTTACCACATAATCCCCCACGGAAATTTCCTCGTCAACTATCCTGTCGATTATCCGCTGGTCGACCCCCTCGTAATGCCCGCAGAGAATGAACAGATAAGGGTGCCCCGAAAGCTCTGCCGCTTTCGCCTGCGTAAATACAGTCCCCTTGGGGGACATATAAATAACATGGGGCCTTTCCGGCAGCTGCCCCGCCACTGCTTCATAGCAGCGGAAAATAGGTTCGCACTGCATGACCATTCCCATGCCGCCGCCGTAAGGGGAGTCGTCCACCCTGCGGTGCTTGTTAAAGGCATAGTCTCTTATCTGATGACAGTTTATCTCAATATTTCCCGCCTTTATCCCCCTGCCCACAATGCTTTCGCCCAGCACTGCGCTGCACATTTCGGGGAACAGAGTGGCTATGTCTATTCTCATTATTTTAAGCTCCTTTATCTGATCTTGCACATCAAAAATACGTTGAAACTCAGGGGCTGACCTATAGGAAGCAGGAGATACAGGTGACAGTAATTTTACTTCCGGACCTTTGCTATCATTCCGATGATCGTTTCCGTGGCTTCTTCTAAGGTCATATCCGTGGTGTCCAGCAAAACAGCGTCCTCAGCCTGCTTTAAGGGGGCTATTTTTCTGGTGCTGTCCTCACGGTCACGCTTTATAATGTCGCTCAGAACCTGTTCGTATGCAGGCGCATTTCCCTTTTGGGACAATTCCTTATACCGCCTTTCCGCCCTTGCCTCGGGGGAAGCGGTGAGGAAAATTTTTAGGTCGGCATTGGGCAGCACCACCGTGCCTATATCCCGTCCGTCCATTATAACATTATTTTCGACAGCTATTTTTTGCTGCAAATTAAAAAGGAAGTCTCTGACACGGGGTATAGCCGACACGACCGACGTTGCCATGGAGACCTCGGGAGTGCGTATTTTGCCCGTCACGTCCTCGCCGTTAACAAAAACGTGCTGCTCGCCGTCTATGTATTTCAGCTCGGGAACTATATCCTGCAAAAGTATTTCTACCGCTGACCTGTTATTCACGTCCTTTCCCCGTAACATTACATAGTAAGCAACAGAACGGTACAGCGCTCCCGTATCAACGTAAATATAACCCAGCGCCTTTGCGGCGGCTTTTGCAATGGTGCTTTTTCCCGCACCCGCAGGCCCGTCTATAGCAATATTTATTGACATATTTTTACCTCCCGAATATGCTCGCCTTGTTCCTTGTTTCACATCGAATTTTTATTCATTATGTGCCGGGCTTCACATCAATATCATCAAACAGCACGGGTATCCTTTTCTTGAAATCCTCCAACATGGGAACAGCTATTTCCCTTATCTGAGGGTGCGCACGTTCCGCAGTGCGCAGCTTGAGGAAATGCCGCCATTCACGGATATTCATGGTAACGGCGATTTCCGTCTTAACAGAAGTAGGCAGCACGTCCCTTGCTTCCTCGGGCTTTGCCCCCGCCGCAAGCAGCGCAAAATATGCCTTTTCCGCCTGCTCCATGGCAGCTTCCCAAAGCTTCATGCACTCGTCTCCCTCAGCCCAGAAAGGCGGACGGATAAAGGTCAGTTCATTGCCGAATTTATCCTTGGAATAGTTGCAGTAGCGTGTGCTTTCCTGGCTGTAGCTGGCTAAGCGGTGGCGCACTATCTCGTGAGTGACGCCCCTGTCGCAGATTATCCGAACGGAGATCTTTTCATGTTCCAGCACCGATTCATGGCCGCTTTTCAGTATCATGGCGGCAAATTTCCGTGCGCTGCCCTCGGTTATCCTGTCCTCGCTTTTGTAGCATGTGCGTCCGCATTTTTCTATGGTCTCCAGAATCTTTTCGCCGTTTGGCTCTGTGATGAATTCGTAGCAGGGGGATATTATTTTCATTTGTTTTCTCCTTCCTTAACTTTTAATATCGGGTAGCCCTGTTCGTAAGGCTTTATCATTTCGGGGTGCAGGGCGGCTTCACGGAATATTTCCTCGGCAAGCCCTCCCTCCAGCATTCCCGTCAGCTCCGACAAGGGCTTCGAGTACATTTCGGGACAAATGGAGGCAATGGAGATCACAAGATCATTTCCCAGCCGCATTATCCTGTAAGGCCATATCTTGCAGTCAAAGGGCTTGAGATCGCCCAGCGTGCAGCCCTTTTGCGGGTCAAGGGCAGGGCAGGTGAAAAGCTCCTCTTTTTCGTCCCAGCATTCCTCCATGTTAAATATAAAAGCATTCCCTTTTGAGGCAAATTTCAGCCCGGGAGATACCTCAGAGATTTTCTCCCGCAGCTCCTTTGAAATCACGGGAGTTTCCCACACGTCATATTTGTCAAAAATGCAGCATACCCTGCATTTTGCGCAGCTTTCGGGAGATAGTATTTTTTTTAGCATATTTTCACCGAACCTCTTTGAATTTAATTAATAATGAATTTATTGTGCGTACTTTTTGTGCGATTGATTTATCAAAATTACTTTGGAAATTTGATGTAAGACCGTTTAAAAATTAAATAAAAAACGACCGTTTTTTCAGGAAAAAATTATCTGACATACTGCCGCAGTTTTCCGGCTCCCGAAAGCGTATAAAATGACCGCTGCGGAAAATAATATCCCGAGGAAGGAGCTGTTAAAAATGAACATTACACAGCAGCAATACAGCGAAATGGTAAAGCTTGCGTCCCCGGGGTCGAAAGCCGCTAAGGACATACCCTGCGCCTTTATAATAGGTGGGCTGATATGCATTCTGGGGCAATGGCTGACAGACCTTTACTCCAATATGGGCTTTGACGACCGCACCTCGGCTGCCTGGTGCACGGTGACCCTGGTGTTCCTCTCGGCGCTTTTTACCGGGCTCGGGCTTTACGGCAAGCTGGCAAAATACGGCGGCGCAGGAACTCTCGTGCCCGTTACCGGCTTTGCCAATGCGGTGGCGTCCCCGGCGGTGGAATTCAAGTCGGAGGGGCTTGTGCTGGGACTGGGAGCAAAGATATTCATCATCGCAGGACCCGTTATACTTTACGGCGCAGCCGCTTCGGTTATATACGGGATAATCTATTTCTTTATGAAATGACCGTTTTTTCGCAAACAGTTTAAACAAGAGGCAGGATCTTAAAACAGTCTTGCCTCTTTAATTTTTGCAAATTCCCGCTTTAATAAATTTCCACCATTGGTAAAGCACGATCATTATTAATTATCATTTGCCGCCAGCAAGCCTACAGCCGTGATATTATCGGGACTGCCGTTTTCAATGGCGGCGTCCACCAGACGGCGCAGCCTTTTCGGCAGCCGTATGGGCAGGGCAAGGATCTCCTCAAACTGCCCCGGGGTAACATAATCGGAAAGCCCGTCGGTACAGATTATAATGAGGTCGCCGGGGCGTATGCCTCCCTCTATCTCGGTGATCTGCGGATCGGGGTCGTCGGCAATGTTTCCGAGAACGGGAAAAATAACGTTCCTCTCGGCGTGAGTCCGCTGCTCATCACGGGTTATTTTTCCCTGTTCATACAGCATCTGCACCAGCGACTGATCGGTGGAAAGCTGCCGCAGGACCCCGCCTCTGTAGCGGTAAAGCCTGGAATCTCCCACATTTACCGCATATGCCCTGTCCTCCTCGTCCACAGCTAAGGCGCAAAGGGTGGTCTGCATATTCACAGTTCCTCCGTGGGTAAGCCCGAAACGGCGGAGCTTGGTATGTATGGTCATGATCTTCGATCTGAGGCTGACCTTTTTCCCGAATCTGACGGAGCTGAGCAGCTCCAAAGCCAGGTGGGACGCCACTTCCCCCGCAGCCTCTCCCCCCACGCCGTCGGCAACGGCGGTAATAAAAGGAGGACGTATGTCGCTTTCCATCTGAGCCTTGTTCAGAACAATTTTATTGATAAGATAGGCGTCCTCATTATTCTGCCTGACGCCTTTATCGGTTATTCCGCAGCAGTAATACAAAATGCGCACCTCGAAAATAAAAATACTTGTATTTTATTATACCATAGCTTTGTGAATTATTTAATAATTAATGATTAATAATTAATAATTATTTTAAAGTGAACATCAGGAAAAGATTTTTTGATAAATGCATTGTGACCGAAAAATATCCTTGCAATATAAAGGAAAATGTGATATAATGTAAATATGAAATCACTATGAAAGGATCTTGCAGCTGTGACCGAATATATGACCGATACAGAGCTTAAACTGGCTGAGCTTGGCAATGAAAGCCTTGATAATGTCAGCCTTATAAAATATTACACCATACCCGGAGATATCCCGGGGCTGATAATGATCTGCGGAAAGGATGTCCCCCTTAACCTTTGCGCTTTGGACAAGGGCTTTGACGCACTTGAAGAGGCAGCCCTAAAAGCATTTGAGGCAAATCCCGGGGCGGCTGCGGACGATGTCACAAAAAATATTCTGAGCAGCCGCAGGGAAAGCAGGCTGCCTCCCTGTCTTGAGCCTTTTGAAAGATCGGAGGGCAGCCCTTTGCGAAAGCTCACCTTTGAGAAAAATTTTATAAATGCCTGTCAGCCGCTTGTATATTATTTTTTGAATGAGGCTTTTGAGGGTGTGGGCGCAAGGACGGAATTTTCGGGGAATTTCTGCGGCTACCGAAACAGGTACATTATAAATTGCAGGGTGAACGGGCAGGAAAAAATATTGCCCTTGACGGTTGTTCGCAGCGATCTTGGGGCAGTGTTTGAGATAGGGAATTTTTTATCCCCAAGGCATTCTGTCAATATTGCTTTGAGCTGCGGCATACGGGGCTTTGATGTGTTCGTGAAAAGCAGCACGGAGCGGGAGATACTGCGGGGATATACTTATGACCCCGAGAAAAGATCTTCACAGCTGCGTATCTTTGACGGCGAACTTGTTTATGACAAAAAGCAGGAAATGCTGCCCGAAAATGATCTTGAAATGAGGTTCGCCGATTTAAAGGAGATCATAAATATCACAGGAAAGATCTGCTGCATTGATACAAAAGATTACGATAAATTTTTGCTTCCTTGGGGCGGGTTATGCCTTTTGAGAAACGAGGAGCTTTTACATAATTTCATCATTGCGGAATATAAGGAAAAATACGCTGTGATACGGCATTTTTACAGGAGATATGCTCCGTTTGCGGGTGAGAGCGAAAATAAAATGACCGTATTTTCCTTTAACGCTGTTCACGAAATATTTCCCGAAAAGGATATTGTTCAGACCGAATTTATCCCCACAGGCGTGTTTACCGCGGGAAGCTTCAAGGAGCGGTTTTCGGGTAAATTTTTTGTAAGAAAATTAAGCGGTATTACATAGAAAAGGAGAGCTTTGAAAAATGAAAATAGCCGATACAGCACAATTCAATACCATGCTTTCGCAGCTGCGGGAAAAATGAAAAAGGACTACCGTTACACCGCTATCAGCATTTATTTGAATAAAATAAAAAACGATCCCGAGAGCAATCCTTTCGACAGTCCCGAGCTTGCGGTCGGGGTGGCGGAGAAGCTTTTACAGTCGGTCTACAGCGGCAATTTTACCGAGGTAATAAGCGACTGCGAAAAAATTTACAAGGAAATGCTGCCCTTGCCCGAGGCGGAAAATGCGTCTGTTGTCCGTGAGGTGTTCCTGCGGCTTCTGGATAAGGACGGGATATATTTCAACGGACTTTATTCGGTGCAGCTTTACGGCTGCTTCGGTGATCCTGTGTTTTATTTACAGACAATGCAGTCGCTTTTGAAGATCAAGGGGATAAAAAAACATTTTAATCTTACAGTGAGCTGTGCTTTGGAGGCAAGGGCTTTTTTCATCGACGAGAGGCAGTTCGGAGCGTGGCTCATTTATGCAGCTTCGAGGCTTGCCATGGCGGAGGGTGCTAACAGCGCGGAATTTGTCAAAAATGAATTGCTGACCGACGTTCGCCGCAGTTCGGGGATATATGATGTAAGCGAGGCGGGTATCGCCGCTGCCTGTGAAAACGTGCGGACGGTAAAGAAAATGCTGGAGGAGGTAAAGGGGGATATAGAAGCCCTCACAAGACGCACGGAAAGCTTTGCAAAGCTGGCGGAGGACTGTGAAAGAGACGTTAAGGAAAGGGCGCTTGGCGAGGCGGCAAAGCTGCGGCAGGAAACATCGGAATGTTCAATTAAAATAAAAAAGGCTTACGAGGAAATTCTGGAGGGGGAGCGCCGCAGCCTGCAATTTGACCGCGACAAGCTTTTGAGGGAAATATTTGATTCGGCGGACAGCAAGATACGGGAACTCAAAATGGTCGCCGAGAGCATTCGCAGCACCACCGCAGGGGAGCTTTACCGAATAAATACCGAGGCGAGCAGGGCGGCGGAGCGTGCAGCGGCAATGCTGCAAAGCGGCGAGCTTAAAGAGATAATGGAGGATCTGCGGAAGAATGAGGATCTGGTGGAAAAGATCGTTCGTGTGGAGAATTTTTCAAGGCAGTTTGATGAGGAAAAAACAGAAGGAAATGTCGCTGTTGTAAACCGGGTCATTCCCGGGACGATACCGCAGCAAATGATTGGAGCGGCGCAGGTTCAGCCTGTTGTCGGTACTCCGGTCTATGAGAATCGGCCTGCGGAAATTTACGGAAAACAGCCGGATGAGAGCGTTAATTTTTACTTTAACGAGGCAATTCCCTTTGAGGAGAGAATGGCACAGCTGAGCCAAAGGAAACACGATCTTGAAAGCGAGGGCGAAATATTCCACCTGCGTTTCGACGACATACTGGTTGCTGTGATAGAGGATTCCAACCCTTACCTTATAGGTCCGTCGGGCTGCGGTAAAACCTACCTTATAGGTCAGATAGCGGATATGCTGGGGCTGGAGTGCTTAGACGTGGGCTACATAAACGAGGAATACGACCTGATAGGCTTTCAGACCGCCTCGGGAGGATATAATTATCCTGCATTTTACAGGGCTTACAAATTCGGCGGGATAGTTTTCTGCGACGAATTCGACAACTCCAACAGCAGGGCGGCGGTAAAGCTCAACAGCTTTATGTCGGGAGGCAAGGAAGCGTCCTACTGCTTCCCCAACGGAGAACGTGTGAAGAGACACCCTAATTTCCGTATCATTGCCGCAGGAAACACCGCAGGCAGCGGCGCAGACAGGAACTATTCCACAAGAGAAAAGATCGAAGAATCGGTTGCCCAGCGTTTCACTGCCATGTATGTAAATTATGACAACCGTCTTGAGGGACGTATACTGGAGAAATATCCCGAATGGTTCGGCTTTGCCTGCGCATTCAGACGTGCCACCGATGATTACAGAAGGACAAACGACATTTTGTCCCCCGGGATATTCACCACCCGCGACGCTGCGAGCATTAAAAAATATCTTGACCACAACAGCTTTGACGACAAGTCCATTATGGAGTATGAATTTATTGAAACAAAGGAAACGGATCATCTTGCCTTTCTGAAAAACAGCATGGAAAAATTTTACTCGGAAAACGGGGAGGCAGCAGGGCGTGGACTGTTTGAAATTTTTGCGGCAAGAGTGGATACGCTCATTGAAAACGGAGGTATCCGTTAATGGATAAGGTTCGTATTTACAGCTATAAGCTTATGAAAATTTACCGCGTCAGCTTTAATTCTCCGGGCGAACTGCATTTGTGGCTGTCGGGAGACCCGCCCGTAAATGAAAAAATATTTCTGCGGCAGCACAGCATTCTGGGAGATGAAAGCTTTGCGGGAGCGGATTACGATAAGGCGCTGGAATACTGCCTCGGGGGATACGGGGAGCATTACGGGGCGGTAATGGAACTGCAGCGGGAACTGGAAAAATATGTGCCTGTGAAAATTTACAGGCGGCAGCGGCAAAAGGCCTTTGCGGGAAGTCACCCGAATGTGCCTGCGTTCATTGCGGGCAGTCCGAAAGCAATGTTCAAAATTGAGCGGGCAGAGGAAAAGAAATTCGTGAATATTTACTTTAACCTTGCTTGTCCGCTGATAACGCCTCCGGGGGCTATAATCAACAGGGGAGCGGCGGCGCTCAGTCTTGTCAGACTTCTGGAGGGGCAGGGCATGGGAGTTAATTTCAAGGTATTTATGGCGGTCTACAGCAGGAATGAGATATTTATGTTCGAGATAACCTACAAGCCGCCCAATGAAATGCTGAATGTGAAAAAATGCTGCTATCCCTTATGCTCAAGGGAATTTGTCAGACGGATAATTTTCAGGGTAATGGAGTCTGTGCCTTTTGAAAATCCGAAGTGGTATCCCAATTACGGCGAGCCGCTGACAGATGAGCAGTTCCGCTCGATCTTTGATATTTCCGATAATGATATAGTCATATCAAGTCCTTGGGAAATGGGTGTGAACGGCAAAGATATTTTCACCGACAGCGAACACCTGCTCCGAAAGCTGGGGCTGGATGAGTATGTGAGAGTTCTGCGAAGGGCGGAAGAAAACGATTCGAGGGAGTGGGAAAATTGTCCGAGAACAGATTATTGCAAGGCAATGAGCTTGCGCTTGTGGGAGGAGATATACAACAAAAAATAGCCGACCTTTCCGATGTCATTTTTAAAATGGAGGCTGACAGGCTTTGCGACAGAATAAACGACGAGCTTGCACTCGGGGCGGCACGGCTGGAGGCAGTCAGGATCCCCGCAGTTTCGGGAAAGCTGCCGGAAAAAATTTCTCTCGGTATCTCGCAGGCACGTTTGCTTACAAAAATAAAAAAGGCGGAGCGGGAAGCCGAGGATGTTATGAATATCCTTGCCCTGCGGCAGAACGAGCTTTACAAGGCGGAGGCGGCTTACATCTGCCTTGGGGAAGAACTGGAAAAATGCAAGGAGGAGCTTCGGCAGATCCGCAGAAAATACGAGGGCAGCGCAGGCGAGCTTACCGCCAGGCGCATGGCCGATCTTGAAATGTCGGAAATGGTGGCGATACGGTACATATGTGTGACAAAGGACAGGCGGCAGGCTATCCGTACCCTTTGCGAAGGGATAGGCAGCCTGCGGGGGAATACATATCCCCTGTGGAAAGGGGCGGTAATGGGAGCTGTGAGCGGCACTGTCAAGGAAAATTTCGGGCGTGCGGAATTTTTGCGGCTGGCCATTATCGAGGAAATGAAATTGATTTCGGAAAAATTTTCTTGATATTTGCCCGGGAATGTGTTATAATTTAAACAGCGTCAGACGAAAATCATGATAAGATAAATTTTATATATGAAAGGATGCTTAAAAATGTTACCCGAAAATATGCTTAAACTGGGGCTTAACCGTTCCGCAATAAGAGAGCTTTTTGAGTACGGGAAAAAACGCTCGGAGGAGATAGGAAAGGAAAATGTTTTCGATTTTTCTATCGGAAACCCCAGTATTCCCGCACCCGACTGCCTTACAAATGCACTTAAAGAACTGCTGGAGAATGAAGACCCCGTGCTGCTTCACGGCTATTCCTCCGCTCAGGGGGACGCAGGAGTGAGGGCTGCGATCGCAGATCAGCTTAACGAGGACTATGGGGCAAAGCTTACTGCCGATAACCTTTACATGACCTGCGGGGCGGCGGCTTCCCTTTGCATAAGCCTTAAAGCAGTTTTGCTGCCCGGGGAGGAGGTACTCACATTTGCGCCTCATTTTCCCGAGTATAAGGTTTTTGCCGAGGGGCAGGGGGGCGTTTTCAAGGCGATAGAAGCGGACAGGGAGCATTTTCAGATAGATTTTGAAAAGCTGGAAAAGGCTGTTACCGAAAAGACCCGTGCCGTTATCATAAATTCCCCCAACAATCCCTCGGGCGTGGTTTATTCGAGGGAAACCCTCGAAAAACTGGCTGCGCTCCTTAGACATAAGCAGGAGGAATACAAGAGGGAAATTTACCTTATTTCCGACGAGCCTTACAGGGAACTGGTTTACGATAAGGAAACAGAAGTGCCCTATGTGCCCGCAATTTACGCAAACACTATTGTTTGCTATTCCTACAGCAAGTCGCTGTCCCTGCCGGGGGAGAGAATAGGGTATATTGCAGTGCCGGACTGCGTGAAGGACAGCAGAAATGTTTATGCTTCCGTTTGCGGTGCGGGGCGTGCGCTGGGGTATGTCTGCGCTCCCACCCTTTTCCAGAAAGCGGCGGCAATGTGCACAGGCAAGACGGCGGATATTGACATTTACCGCAAGAATCGTGATATGTTATACGGGGGACTTAAAAATATCGGCTATGAATGCGTAAAGCCCGACGGGGCGTTCTATCTGTTCGTTAAAGCGCTGGAGGAAAATGCCGAGGCGTTCTGTGAAAATGCGAAAAAGTACGAACTTCTTCTTGTTCCCGGGGACAGCTTCGGCTGCACGGGGTATGTGAGAGTTTCCTACTGTGTTGCCCCCGAGACCATTGAGAGGGCGCTGCCCGCTTTCGGAAAGCTGTTTGAGGAGTACGCTGCCGGAGGCAAGTAATTCGGAGGCAAGAAGCTTTATTTGAGTCCGATAATAAAATGACCGTGCCAAGGAAAATTTCCTTGACACGGTTGCTTTTTATCTTGTCAAACGCTTAACCTTCGCTGTCCTGGAGGGCGTCGAAGCCTATCTCGCCTGTGCGGACTCTTACTATGTCCTCAACGTTGTAGACGAATATCTTGCCGTCGCCGATATGACCTGTATAGAGAGCCTTGCGGGCGGTGTCGATAACGGTGTTCACGGGAACCTTGCAGACCACCATATCCACCTTTACTTTAGGCAGCAGGGAGGGTTCTACGGGCGTGCCGCGGTAGTATTCGGAAGCGCCTTTCTGTGTGCCGCAGCCAAGCACCTGTGTTACGGTGATACCCGTAACGCCCACGTCCGCCATGGCTTTTTTAAGGGTCTCAAGACGGTTCTGCTTGCAGATAACGGAGATCTGCGAATATTTCATTCCGTCGTTTGCGGGGGTCTCTGCAGGCTTCGAGGGCTTGTAAGCTGTCACGGGTACGGCGGCTTCTGCCGGTACAGGCTCGCCTGCGGCGGCGTAGTCTTCCGGGTCGATCGCCATTACAAAGCCAGAATAAGAGCTTTCTATGCCGTGTTCCTCAATGTCAAGTCCGACAACTTCCTCATGGGGAGATACTCTGAGACCGAATACAGCCTTGATAACAAGGAATGTTATTGTGATAGTCACCGTTGTCCATGCCATTACACTGACCATTCCCAGCAGCTGCAAGCCTATGAGCGTGCCGCCGCCTCCGTAGCACACGCCTGCAAGCGTGCCGCTGTCATTTGCAATGCTGTAGGCGGGTGTCGCGGGATTTGCGAAAAGTCCCACGGCTATAGTTCCCCAGATACCGTTGAGGCAGTGAACAGCCACAGCGCCCACGGGGTCGTCTATATGCAGCTTATAGTCTAAAAGCCACACGCCAAATGGAACGAGTAATCCCGAAACAATGCCAACCATGATCGCGCCGAAGCAGTCGAGAACATCGCAGCCCGAGGTAATGCCCACAAGTCCTGCAAGGGAAGCGTTAAGGCACATGGAAACGTCTGGCTTGCCGTATTTGAGCCAGGTAAATACCATGCACACAAAGGTTGCAACGGCGGGGGCAACTGTAGTTGTAAGGAATATAGAACCCAGCTGAGGACCCGAGGTAGCCGCTGCGCCGTTGAAGCCGTACCAGCCGAACCAGAGGATAAAGCAGCCGAGAGCACCTATAGTAAGAGAATGCCCGGGGATAGCCTTTACTTTTGTTACCTTGCCGTCCTTGTCCATCTCGAATTTTCCGATACGGGGTCCTAAGAGCTTTGCGCCGATAAGGGCGGAGATACCGCCAACCATATGTATGGCGCAGGAGCCTGCGAAATCGTGGAAGCCCATTTGTGAGAGCCAGCCGCCGCCCCATATCCAGTGCGCCTCAATGGGGTAGATAAGTCCCGAGATAACTGCGGAGTAAACGCAGTAGGAAAGGAACTTTGTACGCTCAGCCATTGCGCCCGAAACTATAGTTGCTGTTGTTGCGCAGAACACCAGATTAAATACAAAGGTCGAAAAATCAAAGCTTTCGTAGGCCGTAAAAATGTCAAAGCCGGGTTTGCCGATAAGCCCCGCCATATCCTCACCCATCAGGAGACCGAAGCCTATAAGAATGAACATTACCGTACCTATGCAGAAATCCATCAGGTTTTTCATTATGATGTTTCCTGCGTTTTTGGCTCTTGTGAAGCCTGTTTCCACCATGGCAAAGCCTGCCTGCATAAAGAACACTAGCGCTGCGCCTATAAGAAACCATATGCCGAATGCCTCGGCGGTCACAGTTTCGCCAATACTTGTCATGAGTTCCTCGCTCATTAAAATCACCTTCCAAATTTTCCTCGGAAACAACAGCGGCGCCGATAAATGCAGGGTTTATCCGGAGTTCCTGCACTTATCGGCGCCTTTGCCGTTTTCGTATGTTTTAAGTATACACCCTTTTTTCGGTGTTGTCAAGGTTTTTTTGTAATTTTATGAAAGTTAATAAGATTAAACTTGCAAAATATATGTTGTTTTATGGTTATTTCACAAAATAAAGACAAATTATTGCAGGATATGAGATTTTATGTTGCAAAATCTGCAGCTTGCGGTGTGAGCGGATTTTGATACGGTACAAAGGTGTTTGGGAGATTTTGGAACGGAGAAAAATATAATTTGACATTTTTCGGGGTATATGTTATAATTTGAACAAAGTGAAGATTTTAGGAAAGGGGAATATTATTATGAAAAGGATTTTTTTGAAAAAAGCGGCTTTGATGATGATGTTTGCGGCGGTGTTTACGGCTGCGGATGTATTGCTGTCCGAGGGAGATATGATATTGTTTGGTGCGGCTGTCGGGGCGGAAACTGCCGGCAAGTCAACCGATAATTCGTCTGATGAATTGACCGTTTATTCATCGGGGGATTATGAATATACCGTTAATGAGGACGGTGTGAGCGTTTCGATCATCAAATATAAGGGCAAGGGCGAAGTTGTGAAGATACCCTCGAAGCTTGACGGGAAAAAGGTCACAAAAATAATGGGCGTGCTTAATAAGGACAATAAGTATGTCGTTGACGGCGCATTTGAAGAATGCAATGACCTTACGAGGGTAATAATTCCCGACAGCGTTGCGGAGATAGGCATGGGGACTTTTTCTTGGTGCAGTAAGCTTAAAGATGTCGTTATCCCCGAGGGGGTGAAGCAGATAGGCTATGAGGCATTTAAGGGCTGTTCGGGGCTTGAAAGCATAAAGCTGCCCGAGAGTCTTTCCGTAATAGGAGAAAGTGCTTTTGAAGCGAGCGGATTAAAGGAGATTTATATCCCCGGGGGTGTTTCGGATATGGGCAGCTATGCGTTTGCAAGAGCAAAACTGGAAAGCGTTTATTTTGACGATAATGTTACCGATATGGGAGAGAGCACATTCAGCTTTTGCGATGAGCTGAAAAATGTTCATTTTTCAAAGGGCGCTTCCGAAATAGGCGAGAGTATGTTCTACGACTCGAAGCTTGAAAGTATTGAAATTCCGGGAAATATTACCAAGATAGGCGCAGGCGCATTCAGCGGCTGCCGTGTACTGAAAAGTATTGATATTCCGAACAGCGTTGCCGAAATTGGCAGAAGTGCTTTTAAAGAGTGTAATTGTCTGAAAAAAATTGATATTCCGGGCAGCGTTAAAGAGATAGGGGACTGTGCATTTGAGAATTGCGAGAGTCTGAAAAGTATTGATATTCCCGGCAACGCAGAGAAAATAGGAAAAAATGCATTTTCAAAGTGCAGAGGTCTGGAAAGCGTTAGTATTCAAAAGGGCGTTGCTGAAATAGGAAGCAGTGCATTTTATCATTGTGACAAGATAAAAAGCATTGATATTCCCGGCAGCGTCCGGAAAATAGAAGAATTTGCATTTGCTGATTGCGGGAGCCTCACAAGCGTTAATCTTTCGGAGGGCGTCCGGGAGATCGGCAGTTATATGTTTGAATACTGTACGGGACTTAAAAGCATTAGTATTCCGAGCAGCGTTACCGTGATAGGAGGTGCTGCGTTTTATGGGTGCGAAAATTTGAAAAGTGTGTATATTCCCGAGGGCGTAAATGAGATAGGCAGCAATGCATTTGCCTATTGCTATAGCTTGGAGGGTATCAATATTCCGAGCACTGTTACCGAAATAGGGAGAGATGCCTTTAGTAACTGTAGACTGATAAAGGAAGTGCAGATTCCCGAGGGCGTTACCGAGATATACGGCTTTACATTTTGCCACTGTAATTCATTGGAATATGTAAAGCTGCCAAGCAGCGTTACCAAGATCCAAAAATGTGCATTTTTGTGCTGTGACAATCTGAAAAAAATCGTTATTCCGAAAAGTGTTTTAGCAATATCGGAGGATGCATTTGAATACAGCACGCAAGTTACGATTTGGGGCTGCGGTAATTCATTTGCCGCAAAATATGCAAAAAATAATCACATAGCTTTTAAAGACGTTCATGAGCTTGCAAACTCTGCTGCAAGGAAAAAAATGCTGACAAAATCGGAGCTTTCGGCTTTTTCAAAGGCGGTCGAGGTAAGGCAGTTTGCTGTCGGGCAGGATAGTCTTGACGCTGACGGCGGTGCAGGCCTGTGCATTAACATGAAGAACGAGTCAAAGGGTAAGACCGCAAGGCTGCTGCTGCGCACCGCCGAGGGCAGGTATGTTCTGTTGGCTGAGGAAAAGGTGGGCAAAGACAGAGAGATTTCCTTTAACATAACAACGCCCGGGAATTATGTGATTTACGCGGGTGAGGCGGATATTGAGTTTGACAATGCAAAATGACCTTATGTGAAAACAGTTTTGCTGTAAGAGTCTGTTGCAGTCGCTGCTGCAACAGACTCTTAATCTTATTTTACACTCGGAAAATGCGAAAAATGCAGCAGGGGCTTTTTGCCGATGCTGTATGGCTGTAAACGGCGAAGCGCCTTGACTTATAACCGAACATCACTGTTCTCCCGAATGATCTTTTTTAAAGCTTTGGCAGTGTCGATTATTATATTCCTTTCATGTATCGTGCAGTCGCCCATTAATTCATTTAATTCGGATTCAAGACCGCAGAGGTCGTTTTCCTGATTTCCCCGCAAAATGCGGTCGGCTGTCACGTTAAGAGCGGACGCAAGCTTTATAAGCGTTTCGAGGCTGATATGTTTATCGGACTTTTCTATATTGCTTATGTACCGCACCGATAAATTTGCTTTCTCCGCCAGTTTTTCCTGGGTTATTTTTTGTGATCTTCTGAGCTCTCGGATATTTGCTCCTATTTTTGAATAATTCATCGTTTTTCATCCTTGTATGACTATAGTTATAAATCATACTTTCCTTTCGTAAAAATTATATGATCAAAAAGTGTTTGAGCTTTTTGATTCAGCGTGCCGCTCATGTCCGCTTGCGGGTAATATTGATCCGACATAAAAAATTTATCTGAACCTGCGGTGCAGATCTTGCACTGCAGGTTCGTTGTTTTATGTGCAAATATATGATAAGGTTATTTATAACAAGAAAAGAAAGCAGTGATTTTTTGATGAACAGTGAGCAGATCATTTCGGATAAGGAGAGAAAAAAAGCAAAGATCAGGGAGCGCTATAAAGGGATATCTTCGGAGCTTCCCGAGGTAATTCCCGCCAAGGAAATACCCGGTTTCTATGATGATGTGGAAAGACGTGTTGCGGTATATGTACGTGTTTCAACGGATAATTTACAGCAGACAAGTTCTTATGAGCTGCAAAAAAATTATTATGAAGCTTATGTGCACGAACATGAAAAATGGACTCTTGCAGATATATACGCAGATGAGGGCATTTCGGGCACTTCTTTGCAGCACAGGGATTCTTTTAACCGAATGATAGATGATTGCAGGGCGGGTAAAATAGATCTGATAATAACAAAAAGCGTTGCCCGTTTTTCGAGAAACTTAGTTGATTGTATAAGTATTGTACGGGAACTGCGGGAACTTACCAATCCTGTAGCAGTTTTTTTTGAAACCGAGCACATTTATACATTAAATGATAATATTGAAACACAGCTTGGTTTTATAGCAACTATGGCTCAGGAAGAATCTCATACCAAAAGTTCTGTTATGAATCTTTCTTATGAGATGAGGTTCAGTCACGGTATACTGCTGACTCCGATGTTGCTCGGATATGATCATGATGACGACGGGAATCTTGTTGTAAATGCTGAAGAAGCAGCTACTGTCCGACTGATTTTCTTTATGTATATTTTCGGCTGCTCCTGCAAGGATATTGCGGATAGATTATCCTCACTTAAAAGGAAAACGAAAAAGGGCAGCATTGAATGGAACGCGGGCTCTGTTCTGAGTATCCTCAGAAATGAACGCTACTGCGGCGATGTACTTGCGCGAAAAACTTTTACACCCAATTATTTAAATCACAAATCAAAGAAAAATACAGGCGAACGAAACCGCTACTTATGGAAAAACCGACATGAATCTATTATTTCAAGAGATGATTTCATTGCTGTTCAGCATATGCTGAATAACGCAAAATACGGCTGCAAAAGCTTTATGCCCGAATTAAGGGTGGTAGCGGAGGGAGAACTCAAGGGCTTTGTTTCGGTCAATCCCAGGTGGGCAGGATTCACGGAGGACGAGTATATCTGCGCTTCGCAAAGTGTTTGCGAAATACATGATATTTCATGCGCTGCTTCGGTAAAGATAGAAGCAGCACCCGGGGATTTTGATCTGCGGAAATATGAGATTGCCCGTGAGGAATTTTTCAATACAACCGACAGAATAACAGTTACTTTTTCGAACGAAAAAGTAGCATTCGGGATTTGCTGTATAAAAAAATTTAATAATATTCAGTTTATCGAAATGTTTGTTCACCCGATAAAAAAGCAGATAGCAATTCGTCCTGCCGATAAAAAGTGTCCGAATGCCATGAAATGGGCTAAGGTCAACGGCGAGGGAAATGTATGCCCAAGAACATTCAGCGGCATTGCTTTTTTAAAAATAATATTCAATATTTTCGGCTGGAATAACGTTTGCAAATATCGTATCCACGGTTATAAATACAGGAATGAAAATGATGTTATGCTCATATTCGACGCCAATGACGCTCAAATGCTTATCCCCCGCAGTTTACTGGAAGATAAAAATTCAATAAATAATGTCGGCAAATCGGCTGTTGCATATCCCACGGGCTGGCTTGGCAGCTTCGGAGAAAACGCCTATGTACATACAAGTAAAAACCGCAATACGGGAGAGCGGATATCCATATCGGAACATGCTGTAAAAAGCAGTATATTTAATGGCATAAATCCCACAAGCAGCGTAAATGCAAAAGTGCAGATCAACAATATTATTGAAGCTATGGAAAGGGAGGAAAAATCAGATGGATGAGCATACGGAGCTTGGAAATACGGAATTTGATTTTAACGGCTATGAGGTTGTCAGAGCGGAATTTTTTGCTCATATTCATGAGCCCTCAATAACCTTCTGTGACAGTAAGGTTTATGTTAATACTGCCTGTTTGAAAAAATTGCCCGACGCTCTTTATATACAATTTCTTGTTAATCCGAGCGAAAAGCGTATTGTTATAAAGCCTTGTCCCGAGGATACAAAGGATTCGTTTTTATGGTGCCTTGCAAGCGGCAATAAGCGCAAACCGAGAAAAATTTCCTGTAATATTTTTTTCGATATGATTTCGGAAATTATGAATTGGAATCGTTCTTACCGATATAAAATACTTGGAAATATTATATTCGGCAAGAAAGGATCTATCATATTGTTTGATCTCAGAGATGCCGAAACCTATAAGCGAATTGCTCAAAAGGACAAAGGCTCGGAGGGAACAGCTGTTTCATATTTTCCCGAAGAATGGAAAAACCGGTTCGGACTGCCTGTTGAGGAGCATAAAAAGCTTGCGCATATAAATATATTTGACGATTATACGGTTTTCAGCATAGACAGACAACCGTCATATACCGAAAGGAAGGATAATTCGGATGAAGGAAAGAAGCCCTATCGCAGTGATAGATTTTGAAAATAATCTTATCCGCATACATAAAAATACAATTCGTGAGATCGGATGTCCCGATAATATTCTGTTGGTTGTCAGCTCTCAAAAAAAGATGTTTGGAATAATACGCTGTAACGGAAAAGTAAAGGATTCTCACACAGTAAGATTCTCAAGCGGCAATAAGGATAGTTACGAAATACACAGCAAGGCCTTTACGCGGCAGCTCAAGGAAATTTTTTCCATTCAGGATAATTCCGAAAAATTAAGGCTTGCCTGCGGGTATATTTGCAGAAACTCGGCAGTATTGTTCAAAATAAAAGACTGATGAAAAAGGAGGTTGTGATAGTGAGTTCAGCCGGATTTTACAAACTGATGAAGAGTGAGGATTTCAGCAGGATGATATATCCGCTTAGCGACGATCGCAGGACAAATCTCAGAAAGTCAATTTTATCCGACGGTTTTAAGTCCGCCTTTAAGGTATGGAACAGCATTCTGCTGGGCGATTATGAAGCTTATGATATATGCCGCGAAAATAATATCCCTTTTTTTGTTCAGAATATAATTTGTACAAGCATTGAAGAAGCATATGTTTGGGTATGCAAAGACCAGCTGCGGCGCTCGGATCTTCCTGCGGAGATGAAATGGTATCTTATCGGACAAATGAGCCTGTCCGAACGCATTTCGGCTTTTAATTACAGAGCTTTTCATGAGGAAAAAAACAGAAGCTTTGAAAATACCGCAGCAGGCATCAGAATGAGAATTGCAAAAGATTTTTCGGTATCGCAGGCTTCTGTGCAGGGATATGAAATGTATGCGGAGGCAATAGATATAATACGCAGTGTATCGGAAGAATTTGCACTGAATATTCTCGGTTCAAAAGTAAAAATTTCGCAGAAAAATGTGATAGCAATTTCTAAAATGCCCCATGAGGAAATTAAAAAAATAAAGGATGAAAATTACAATATTATGTATGTAAAACTTCACGGCAGCGATAATAACAAAAACTGTCCGAGAAATTTTTATATAAAACAAATGCCCGTATACGATCCGGATGCGGAAGTTTCAAGCCTTACCCTGACAATTCCGTCATGGCTCGGAATGATAACCAAAGTGTACATAAACACGGATTTTGACAGTATCAGTATTGAAGCCAGATACAAGCTTAATAAGGAGCTTTGCTGTCTGAGAGACATTGCTGCTGAAATCATTGCAAAGATAGGAGAGGTGTAAATAATATGGAAAATAATGAAGATTTCGGTATGTTCATTCCCAATGTTCATTTTGAACAGATCCCCATAAAAAATCTTGTTTCAAACCAGGAGTATCAAAGGAATTTATCCAAAAGTCACATAAGACGAACCGTTGAAAATTTTGATGTTAATCAGATAAATCCGGTCAAAGTCAGCAGACGAGACGGAATAAATTATGTATTCAACGGTCAGCACACAATTGAAATTGTTGCCGCTGTTTCGGGTTCGCGCAATACCCCCGTTTGGTGCATGGTTTATGAGGATATGGACTATACCTGCGAAGCCGATGTGTTTGCAAATCAGCAGAAATGCGTCAAGCCGCTTACGCCTTATGAAATATTTATGGCAAACATTGAAGCGGGAAATGATGAGCAGCTGATAATCAAATCGGTCGTGGAATCTTATCGGCTTCGGCTAAGTTCCCAAAAAGCTCCCGGTACTATATGCGCTGTTTCCGCTCTCGAATATATATACAAAAATTACGGATTTCATGTTCTTGACAGAACTTTGATGCTGTGCGCCGCAACATGGGAGGGCGATGCAAATTCATTGTCATCCGGAATGTTAAGGGGTGTGGCAAAGCTTATTCATACATACGGAGATAAGATAAAAAATGATGTTTTTAAAGAAAAAGTCGGTGCTTTTTCGGCAAGGGATATCGGACGTACCGCAAAAGAGCGGCGTTCCGGCGCATTGGGTTATGCTGAAACAATGCTTTTGGAGTACAATAAGAAAATGAAAAATACATTGAAACGTAATCTTTTATACGGCAAAAGCAGCCGCCGCATTGATACGGAATATGATTCGGATTAACGTATTTTTTATCAATATCGCAGCGTTAAAAACTTTGATATTTCCATTATAGCATATTTGGTGTTTGAAAGCAAATGATATTTTCCGTTAGAATTATATGCTGTTTTTATGTTCAAAAAAGAAATATTTCTGTTAAACAAAGATCCTCCGAGCTTCATAAACGAAGCCGGAGGATTTTTATCTGTCGGATTTTGTTACTCACCCACCAGAAGTTCTCTCGGGGCTATCTTTTTCATCCACAGCGACATAAGGCAATCGTATTTCATTTTTCTGAGCTCATTTACTTAATTTTGCGCACCAAAAATACATTGAAACTTAGAGGATTCCCTATAGCTTTCAAACTTAACCTCCGAGGATATGGCTTGAATTTATTTTATATTTTAGCATATTACAAATAAAACGTCAATAGCCGGGGAGGATAAAACTCAGGCGTGACAAAGAAAAATACGTCCCGCCAAGAAAGTTAAAAATGTTCCGGAAAACGGCGCATACAATGTGCAAAAAGTTAAAAAATATTCTATTGACAAATTTGTGTAAAAGTTGTATAATAATATATGCAGATTTTGTTGCATTGTTGCAGGGCAGCTTGATTTGCGGAATATTTACGGTAAATTAACAAAAATGACATATGGTGTAATAAATGAAAAACAAGATAATTCTGCCCGGGGTGGGGGCAGCGGCGGTTATGGTGCTGATCTTTGCGTTTTCTTCAAGGGACGTGGGCTTCAGTCTCGGCCAGAGCGGGCGTGTTACAAGGGCTTTGTGCAGGATAATATTTTTTCGGTTTGAAAGAATGACGGGGGAGCAGCAGGACTTTGTGGTGACGGAGCTGGACTTTTTTGTGAGAAAGCTGGCGCATTTTGGCGTATATATGCTGCTGGGGGCGATGACATATGGAGTCACGCTTTGCAGTGAGCGTATCTGCCGAAAGCGGAGTCTGGCGCTTTTGATATGCGCATTGTATGCGGCGCTGGACGAGCTTCATCAATACATAGTCCCCGGGCGAACCATGCGGCTGTCGGATGTGGGGATTGATTCGGCAGGAGCGCTGCTGGGTATAATGATAGTATGGGTCGTTATGCGGCTGTGGCGGTCAAGGGACGGGTGACGGCAGGCGGATTACGGCGTGTATACGTTTTGCGTCAGGGTGATATGTTTGAAAATTGCTGCCCGGAGTGATAAAAATAAAGAGGTGGAATTCAGAAAACCGTGAAACGAATAGTAGGAAATATCGGCGCTCTTGCGCTGCCTAACGGAAAATATGCTTTCGGACTGATCTTTAAACAGTCTTATGTGGGATTTTATAAACACTTTGGCGATAATGAAAAAGATCTGCCGATTGATGATGATTACTTATTTATATTAAGCGTGCACAGAGAAGTAATAAGCACAATGAAACTGGTCGGAAAAAAGGCAATAAAAGACCCGAAAGAGGTTGAGCCTCCGCCGCAGCGTATTGTTGATCCGATCACGGGAAAATGTCAGCTTTATGTGAACGGTGAAATAAAACCGTCAACCTATGATGAATGCAAGGACTTGGAAAATTGTGCTTGTTGGGAACTGCGGCATATTACAGACCGATTGATGGGAAACAATAAATGGCAGGGATATTTTCGCAAGCCCAAGCCGGAATGATCTTTATTTATGCAATAGCATTTCTTGTCAGATATAAAAGAGGTGAAATTCGGAAAACTGTGAAACGAATAGTAGGAAATATCGGCGCTCTTGCGCTGCCAAACGGAAAATATGCTTTCGGGCTGATCTTTAAACAATCCTATGTGGGATTCTATAAACACCTTGGCGATAATGAAAAGGATATTCCGGTTGATGATGATTACGTGTTCATACTTAGTGTGCACAGAGAAGTAATAAGCGCAATGAAGCTCGTCGGAAAAAAGGCAATAAAAGATCCGAAAGAGGTTGAGCCTCCGCCGCAGTGTATTGTTGATCCGATCACGGGAAAATGTAAGCTCTATGTGAACGGTGAAATAAGACCGTCAACCTATGATGAATGCAAGGACCTGGAAATATGCGCTTGCTGGGAGCTGCGGCATATTACAGACCGATTGATGGGGAACAATAAATGGCAGGGATATTTGGGCAGACCTAAGCCGGAATGAGCATTATCTTTGCAAAAGCATTTCCCGTCAGACAGAAAATGCATAAAAATTACCAATAAAACAGCCGCAAGGCTGTAAGGGAGATAATAAATGAACGAACAGGAACGGACTTTAGATCTGCAAATACTTTTTAAGGTGCTGCGGGTGAGGCTCATACCGATAATTGCGGTTATGATAGCAGGCGGGCTGATAGGCTTTGTGATGTCGGCCTTTGTTCTGCAAAAGCAGTACACCTCTGAGGCGCTTTTGTATGTGGAGAACTCCAGCAACAAGAACCAGGAGGCCATTAACATCAACGATATTTCCGCTGCACAGAAGCTGGTAAACACCTGTCAGATACTTTTCACCAGCGACTACATTTTTGACCGTCTGCGGGAGGAAATGGGAGCGGACTGGAGCAACTCGGAAATGAAAGACATGATAAAGGTAGAGTCGGTGAACAACACGGAGGTGCTGCGTATTTCGGTGGCAACGACCAGCCGAACGCTTTCTGTGGCGGTGGCGGACAAGCTTGTGGAACTGTCTCAGGAGGAGTACAGGCGGGTCATCCGCAACGGTTCTATTGAGGTTGTCTCATCACCCACATATCCGCTGGAGCACACTTTCCCAAGCGTTAAGCTGTTTACGGCGGGGGGGCTTGCCATAGGGATTTTCGGCAGCTATCTTTTCTTTCTGCTGATAGAAATGCTGGACACAAAGGTCCGTGAGGATGACGACCTGGCGGCGCTCTATGATATCCCCGTATTTGCGGAGATAATGGACTTTGAAACGGCGGGCAACAGCAAGTATAAAAGCAATTATGACTATGATTACGGCTACGGCGATTCCTATGAGGAAGAGCCGGAGGAGGAAGAAGAGGACGAAGAAAGCTAAGAACCTGTCTTCACAAGCGTATGCGCACGTCTTTCCGGCAAATTTTGCCGAATACTGCGTCAAACTCCCTTGCCGGGCGCAAGCCCGCCTGCGGTCGTTTTCCTTGTCTTCGTCAAAATTATGCTCAGAAATCCGCACACATATCTTGTGAAGACAGGTTCTAAGGATTATATATTATTCGGAAAGGATGATGGGATTGGCTAAGAAACAGGAGCGGCTGCCTCTGAGCCGCTCGAAAGAGTTTGTGCTGTCGGAAAATACACGGTTTGTTATCACCGAGGCATACAAGACCGCAAGGACAAATCTTATATTCTCTCTTGCTCCCTGCAAGAATAAAATAGCGGTAGTTACCAGCTGCTCCCCTGCGGAGGGTAAGAGCACCAATTGCCTTAACCTTGCCATTACCATGGCGCAGATGGGTGCTTCGGTGTTGATAATTGACGCTGATATGAGAAAGCCCGTGCTTCATGCGCTGCTTGATCTGGAGAACAAGACGGGGCTTTCCACGGTTCTCGGAGGAATCACGGATGATGTGGCTAAGGTCATAAAGCCGAAAGTTCGTCCCAGTCTTGATGTACTGACCTCGGGACCCATACCGCCAAATCCTGCGGAGCTTTTAAGCTCGAAAAAAATGCAGCTTTTGTTGGAGCTTGTGGGAAAGCATTACGAATATGTTTTCATTGACACGCCTCCCGTTACGGTGGTCAGCGACGCTTTTCTGATGAACAAGAACACTGCGGGAATGATTTTTGTCATAAAGGAAAATTTTACCAGCCACGGTGCTATAAACGACGCTTTGGAGCGGATAAAAATGACCGAGGGAAAGGTGCTCGGATTTATAAAGACCAACTGCGGTTCACAGAGCAGGCGGGGATTTAAGAATTACGGGTATAAGTATAATTACAATTATAAGTACAAATATGAGTACCATTCAAACAGCAATAACGGATAATATTTCGGCTCATAGGACGTGAAAATTTGGGGACTGCAAAGAGGTGAGAGGACTTGCTTTATGATATGCACTGCCATATTCTGCCGGGGATAGACGACGGCTCGCCCGATACCCCGACATCTCTTGAAATGCTGAAAATGCAGGCGGAGAGCGGCGTTGGTGAGATCGTCTGCACGCCGCATTTTTACCTTTCCGAGCAGTCACCGGAGGAGTTCCTCGAAAAAAGACAGGAGGCTTTTGAGAAACTCAAAGAGGCGATTGGGGAGAATTCACCGAAGCTTTATATGGGAGCGGAGGTGCTTTACACGCCCTCTTTGGGGGAGCATGACCTTAGCCGGCTGTGCATTGAGGGGACGAGATATTTACTTATCGAGCTGCCTTATACAAGGCTGACGGGAGATTTTATCAGAGGCTTTAACAGTTTTGCCAATGATATTTCCCGGGAAATAAAGCTGATACTGGCTCATGCGGAAAGGTATCTGAGCTTTACGGACGAACAAAGCCTTTACGAGATAATGGACAGGGATATGCTTATTCAGCTCAATTGCGGCTCGTTCAGAAGCTTTTCAAAAACGGGCAGGTTTATTAAGGAGATTATCAAGAACAAGCGGGCGCATTTTCTGGGGACGGACTGTCACAATATAACCGGCAGGCCGCCCAACATGGCAGCGGCAAGGAAATATATCGAGAAAAAATTTTCTCCCGAGGTGTTCGGGTATTTTATGAGGAATGCGGGGAAAATTTTAAAGGGAAAGGAAATCGGCTGACGGATAGTGTTTTACTATATGCATTAAACCGTAATTTAACGAGGTATTGTATGGAACATAATGTATGCAGGATCGTTAAGATCGAAAAGAAAGCATTATTTGAATATATATACGAAAATTTTATTGCGGGACATGATGATCTGCTTGATGTTTCGGCGACAGAGTGTATGGATAATTTCGCAATTGATTGGGAAAAGGGTGAATTTATTTTTATCGCTCATAAATGTGAAGATGTAAATGGAAATACAGTTCCTTTTCCCAAAGATATTGATATAAATAAAGTGTTGGCGAATATTCCCGCAACCACCGAATCGTTGCTGTGTCCCGGGAAAAAATATAATGATTACAGCTTTGATGAATTACGAAATTTAATAAATGGGAAAGGAAATTAATGATATATGAAAGGCTACAGACTTTGCATACTTCGTCACGGGCGCACCAAGGCCAACGAGGAGGGCATTTATATAGGCAAGACCGATTACCCTTTAAGCGAGGAGGGTAAGCGGCAGCTTAAAGAAATTTACGAATCTCACGAATATCCAAAGGTGGAAAAGGTATATTCAAGTCCATTGGAAAGGGCTGTGCAGTCGGCGGAGATACTTTTTCCCGACAGGGAGATCACCGAGGTGGACGATCTTCGGGAGGTGGATTTCGGCGTTTTCGAGGGACTGCGTGCGGAAGAGCTTATAAATCTTGACAGCTATAAAAAATGGCTCAAGGGGGGCCTCGACAATCCGCCGCCTAACGGGGAGAGCCTGCGGAATATGATGGTAAGGTGCTACACGGCGCTCAACGGCATAATCCTTGATATGATGCACGAGGATATAACCTCTGCGGGGATAATGACCCATTCGGGTATACTAATGAATATGATGAGCTGTTTCGGACTGCCGAAGTACAAGCCTATGGAATTTGCCTGCCCTGTGGGTCACGGGTATGAGGTACTGGTGACAGCGCAGATGTGGCAGCAGGGGTATGCCTTTGAGATACTGGGGAAGGTCCCCGATTACAGCGCTGTGGGCTACAACGACGCGGGAGAGGCGCTTTTTGAGTATGATGAAGACTATTCGGGAGATTAAAGGAGAGGCGGTGGAGCGCCTTAAAAGCTGCTGGGCGGAAAGCGTGATGATAAGCCTTCTGGAGCTGGGAATATACTGCCTTACCTATACTGTTCTGCTTATGACGGCAAGGGTCACCGGGGTGCACACGGCAAATAATGTTATACTTATTCCCGAAAAATTCTCTCTGCCCTTTGTAATTTCGGCGATAGTGATACTTGCAGTCCATTATATTGCGACTATACCGCTGCATTTCGGCATAAGATGGTTTTTCTGGCAGAATTCAACGGGGAAAGATGTTATGCCCGTGTCCTCGGTTTTCGCTTGCTACAGTTCGCGGGAAACAAGATCGAAATGCTTAAGTATAAAGCTGGCAGCGGATGTGCGGAAGCTGGGTTGGGGGCTGCTTTTCGTAGTGCCGGTGTGCGCAGAGCTTTTTCTTGCGGATATTATCTGGCAAAACAGCGCAAAGGGAGAGGATGTGCAGATAGGTTTGCTTGCGGGCTGTATTATTATGACAGCGGGTGCATGGGTGTTTTACATGATATGCACGATAAAATATATCCCTGCGGGATATATTATGGCGGCAAACCCTTATGCTGCGGCAGGGGAGATAATAGCCCTGTGCAAGCGCACCTCAAAGCGGAAATATGTATACATACTGAAAATGTATGCGGGAAATATCCGCCATGCGCCGCTTATCATATTCATTTTTCCCATACTGGTGCTGCGGCCTTATATGCTTATGACGACAGCGGTTTCGGTAAGGGAAAGCCTGAAGGAAATTGACGGGGAGAACGGTGCTGTCAATACTGACAATACTGTCAGCGCTGACAACGCTGTCGGGTCGGAGAAAGACAATGGCAGATAATAAAAAGGGCGTGGCAGAGAAGCCTATGAAAAAGAGCAAGGGAGATAAAGTGAGTCTCAGCGGACTGGCGGAAAGGTTTGATGAAGGGGGACTGGAGGGCTTTTCGGCAGAGGAAGTATTGGAGTTCATACTGGAATTTTCCTATACGGGCGACTGCCAAAGGGCGGCACGGGGACTGATGGATAAATTCGGCAGCCTTGGGAGGACTTTAAAGGCAGATCCGAGAGAGCTGCGTAAAATAGGCGGACTGGACGAGCAGACAGCAGTGCTGCTTAAGCTTATTCCGGAGGCGATAGGCGTTTACAGCTCGGAAAAAGCGGATAAAAGGCAGTGCCTCGGAACAAATGCGCTGATGAAAATATTCTATCCCTGCTTTGTGGGAGCGGGGGAGGAAAAATTCATGCTGGCGTGCTTTGACAAAAGGCTGGGGCTCATAAGCCTGAACTGCGTAAGCAGCGGCAGTTCTGCATTTACCGGAGCTGCCAAGAGGGAGATAATGGCAGAGATAATTTCGGAGGGCTGCCCTATGGCGGCGCTGGCGCACAATCATCCTTACAGCGGTTCAAGACCTTCGGATGAGGATATAAGCATTACAAGGGAGCTGAACCGTGCCATGAGCCACGTTGGGGTTTACCTAATGGATCATGTAATTATCGGCGAGGACGGTTGTTATTCCATGCGCAGTCATGGGGATATCGATCTTTTTGATTGAGAAGCTGCTGATTAAAGGCTTTTCCTATGCCTACGGCGGAGGAAAAGCCATAACCTATAGACATATATAGACATAAATAATAAAAAAATTTAATCAGTGTTTCTTTAAAAATAAGGCTATGCCGATTGCCGCAAAAATAAAAAATGAGGAAGTAAGTACAATGGATATAAAATTTCATATTCCCGATTTTATGCACCATTTCCGCTTGAACTTAACACTGGCGGATTATATGAAAATGCGCCCCGAGGCTTTTTACGATAATGTCCGAATAGGCTCGGTCTACGGGACGTTTCCCGATATGATATGGAACGGCGGCAGATTTTTGCAGGGGCAGTGCGATGAAAGGGTGATACGTGAAATTATCAATCAGCTTAACAGGCGAGGGATACCTCTGCGGTTCACGCTTACAAATCCCATGCTTGAAGTCCGCCACATTTCCGACCCATATTGCAACAAAATTCTTGAAATGGCGGACAACGGGCTAAACGAGGCGATAGTTTTTTCGCCCATGCTGGAGGATCACATAAGGTCGAAATTTCCCGATATGCCTCTGACCAGCTCCACCTGCAAACAGATAGAGGATTTTGATGAGCTTAAAAATGAAATGGAACAGGACTATTCCCTTGTGGTGCTTGACTATAATTTCAACAATGATTTTGAACATCTAAAGGCGCTGCCCCGCAAAGAAAAGGCGGAGCTGCTGATAAATCCCTGCTGTCACCCGAGCTGCAAAAGGCGAAAAGAGCATTACAGGTCTGTAGGGCGCAGCCAGATAGCCTGCTCGGAGACCCATAGGAAAAATCCGAATATACCCTACCAGCCCGAGCCGTTCAGCTGCGAATGCATGAGGAAAACACTTTATCAGACAACAGATTCTCCCCTGCATATAAACCCCGTAGAGCTGTACGAAAAATACGTGCCCATGGGCTACTGCAACTTCAAGATAGAGGGCAGGAGCGTGCCCGATGTGAATGTGCTGGAAAACTATGTTTATTATATGGTAAAGCCCGAATATCAGAGCGAGGCACGGCTTGATATGCTGCTCAGGCTCACTAAGGACGTGAAGTATTTCAGTTAGCTGTTGAGCGTTATTATTTTACGGGGCTTTTCAGACGGTATATTAATTTGCAGCACCCTGTTAATATCAGTAAAGCCGAGCTTATTGTCAGCACCAGAAAAAGATCCTTTACAAAATACCAAACCAGCCAGAGCGGCGAACCGAGTATGTAGGGCAGGGCTAAAAGCAGCAGGGGGAGAGCCCCGTGGCGCAGAATGTCAAATGCAATACTCTTTTTGGTCACGGCTTTGGCTTTCCACTTTTTTAAAGCTATTATCGGGTACACAGCAGATACAAAAACAAACAGATATACAAGGTCTATCAGCAAATGAAAAAGTGTGTAGGCGTGCTTCGGAAGGGAGGCTTTTTCCTCACCCAGAAGAGGCAGTGTCATATTGCCCAAGAGGTTATTGTCAACAAAGTAGTCGTTCATATTTACAAGTACAGCTATCCCTATCTGCTTTTCGGGGATAATGAACATATTCGAGGTGTAATTTTCCACAAGCCCCGAGTGGTTCAGAAGAGGATAACCGTAATATTCGGTATATGCCCAGCCCGAGCCGTAGAAATTTATGCCTGTATCGTCCTGTGGGACCCGGTCGTAAAACATGGCGTCAATGCTTTCGGGGGAAATTATCCGGGAAGTTTTCCCATTGCCGGCCTTCAGGTACATTTGCAGATATTTCCCCATATCATTGGCGCTTGCGGCGATATACCCTGCGGGGACGGTGGAGTCGGGGGCGGAAGTTTCCGAGGGGGATGTACCGTCGGGGTAATCCGCTTCGCCGCTGACGAATATGCCGAAATAATTTCTGTAACCGGGGATAAGCCCGTTTTCTTTTGCTCTGTCAAGGGAGGCTGAGGTGCGGTTCATTTCAAGGGGAGTAAAAATATTTTCGGTGACGTATTCCTCATAGGTTTTCCCGCTGACAGCTTCAACTATTTTCCCCAGCAGCCCGTAGCCTATATTTGAGTAAACAAAGCTGCCACGGCTGTCGGTGATCTTTGCTGTCCCGTAATAATGATTTGTGTCAAGTCCGCTTGTGTGGTGAAGAAGCTCATATACCGTGATCTCATTCCCCTCCGAGGGATTTTTAAGCAGTCCCGTGCAGTCAATATATTCGGAAATGGGGTCGCTTAAATTAATTTTCCCCTCTTCTGCAAGCTGCATTATTGAAAGGGCGGTAAAGGATTTGCTCATTGACCCTATTATAAACGGCGTGTCAATATCGGGGCAGTTTCCGTAGGCCTTTGAAAACAGCACATTTTCGGGGTCGACTACGATCACTGCCATTCCGGGGATATGATAATCTGCAATGTCCTTTTCAATTTCTGCGCTTATTTCATCATAATTCAAAGTATGATAATCTATATCCGAGGCTGCGGATATTTCGGGCGCTGTCCCGAAAAATGCCACGAACATAAATATAAGCGACAGTATGAGGAAAAATATTTTTTTGGATGTTTTCATATTGCTCTCCTTAAATTTTTTGATGATATTATAATTATATATTATTTATTTTCGTGTGTCAATGTTATTTACCGAATTCTAATTTGATTCTTATTTATTTTTAATGATTTTAACGAAATTTTAATAAACCTCAGTAACCGCTAATTATTTGCGCTTTTCCGATATGTTCATATAAAATTAACACATAAAAATCACCTCCGTGGTATAATTATTTAAGGAATGGCAGATCATGGATATTTCCGAAAAAAGAGTTATCCGTGAAACATATCCGCTTAAAAATTTCGGAAAAGAGTGAATTATATAATGGCAAAATATTTCGGCACAGACGGCTTCAGAGGCGAGGCAAACGTAAACCTTACCGTGGAGCACGCCTTTAAAACAGGCCGCTTTTTAGGGGCTTACTACGGCGGCGAGCGCTGCTCGGTGGTAATAGGCAAGGACACCCGCAGAAGCTCCTATATGTTTGAATATGCCCTTGTGGCGGGTCTTACCGCCTCGGGAGCGGACGTTAGCCTTATGCACGTTACCACCACCCCCTGCGTTTCCTACGTGGTGCGCGCGGACGATTTTGACTGCGGTATCATGATATCCGCCAGCCACAATCCCTACTATGACAACGGCATTAAGATCTTCAACAGCAAGGGTGAAAAGCTGGAGGAATCGGTAATTCTGGAAATTGAAAAATACCTTGACGGTGAGACCCCCGAGCCGCCCCTTGCCTTGCGGGATAAAATAGGCTGCGCCTCCGATTATTCGGCAGGGCGAAACCGCTACATAGGCTATCTTATTTCTCTTGCCGTTCATTCCTTTAAGGGCAAGCGGATAGGGCTTGACTGCGCAAACGGCGCTGCCTTTTCCATTGCCAAGAGCGTGTTTGACGCACTTGGGGCAAAGACCACCGTTATAAACAATCATCCCGACGGTCTTAATATTAACGATAATTGCGGCTCTACTCATATTGAGGGACTTCAAAAGCTGGTTCGCGAGGAGCATCTGGACGCTGCCTTTGCCTTTGACGGGGACGCCGACAGATGTCTTGCAGTGGATGAAAACGGCGAGCTTGTTGACGGCGACAAGATACTTTACATTTACGGCCGTTATATGAAAGAAAAGGGTACGCTTGAAAATAACACGGTAGTTACCACGATAATGTCCAACATAGGGCTGTACAAGGCGTTTGACGCTATCGGAATTTCCTATGAGAAAACCGCCGTGGGAGATAAATATGTTTACGAATGCATGAACGAAAAGGGCTACAAGCTGGGCGGCGAAAATTCGGGTCATATTATATTCAGCAAATACGCCAACACAGGCGACGGCATTATTACAGCACTTAAAATAATGCAGGTAATGTGCAGCAAGAAAATGACATTATCAGAGCTTGCCGCTCCTGTTTATATTTATCCTCAGGTGCTTGTGAATGTTAGAGTAAAGGATAAAAACGCTGTACTTTCCGATCCTGACGTTACAGCGGCGGCAGAGGCAGTCGAGCGTGAGCTGGGCGGCAACGGGCGCATACTTGTCCGCCCCAGCGGCACAGAGCCTCTTCTGCGGATAATGGCAGAGGCGCAAAGTGATGAGATATGCCGTGAGTGTATTGAGAAGATCGAAAAGATCGTAAGGGATAAGGGGCACGCTGTTGATTAATGGCTTACCCATTTAAACCATGCCGTAAAATTGTTTTTTCGGAAAGGAGAAAAATTATGGATAAGAAAATTCTTGCGTTTATTATTTCTGTTTTCACTGCTGTTTCTTCCGCAGGATGCGGGGATGTTCCAAAACCCGAAACAAGTGTGACATCGCAAAGCACGGCTGTTCTTGAGCTGTCAAACAAGGATGCAGCGGAAGAGGCAAAGGAGCTTTACGATTACATCTGCGACACCTATCGCACAGGCATAATTTCCGGGCAGCAGGAGTCTACATGGATGGGCAGCGAGCAGTATGAGTTTGACTACATTTACAAGGCAACAGGGAAATATCCCGCTATCAGAGGACTTGACTATATGAACGACGACTTTGACGGTGTGAACCGCAGAGCGGAGGAATGGTATAATAAGGGTGGTATTGTCACTATTTGCTGGCACTGCGGCAGCGACTTTTCGGGCAGCTGGAACGAATGCATGAAAACCGAGATCTCCGACTGGGACAAGGCGCTTACCGAGGGAACGGAGGAATATAAGAAACTCATTGCGGGCATGGACAAGGGCGCAAAGGCTTTGTCGGAGCTGCGTGACAAGGGTATTCCCGTGCTGTGGAGACCCTTTCACGAATTTGACGGCGCATGGTTCTGGTGGGGCAAAGGGGGAGCGAATAATTTCGCAAAGCTTTGGCGGATAATGTACGATCGCTACACCAACTACTGGGAGCTTGACAATCTTATCTGGGTGCTTGGTTACTCGGGCAACGGCAGAGGATATGACAAGTGGTATCCGGGAGACGAATACGTGGATATAGTCGGCGCAGATTCCTACAATGACGGCGCAAACGGAAAGCTGTATAATAAGGTGACAAGTGTTGCTGGAGAGAGCGTGCCTGTTTGCTTCCATGAATGCGGACGTATCCCCACGGCAGAGCAGCTCCGCAAAGACAAAGCGGACTGGGTATGGTTCATGACCTGGCACACCGAGCACATAACCGACCACAACGACAAGGACGATCTGAAAAAAATTTACAATGACGAGTATGTTATAACCCTTGACGAGCTTCCCCAATGGGGACAGAATAAATAGAAACCGAGAGGCAGGAAGTAAAATTTCCTGCCTCTTAACTTTGTTCACTCAGTATTGATTCAAATAATTCATCCGCCGCCAATGAACGCATATCATTATTGCGGATAATGCAAATATTTCTACATGGCAGAGAGATGTTCGGATTTATTTCTCTTACTTCACCGGCCTTGATTGCTTGCTCCGCGAAGTCGGAAACAACGCAGCCAATACCCATATTTCTCGCCGTGAAACGAACGATCTGAGGGCTTGTGGCAAGCTCAAACTGAGGAATTGCATATATTCCCTGCTTTTTGAATTCGTTATCTATGAATGCTCTGGTGCTTGTATTTTTTTCAAGCATTATCAGTTCATTTTTTATGCTGTCAATATCAACATTATCGGGAATATCACTTTTTACGCCGGAAATAAAAATATCTTTTATTTCCCGTATCTTTATCACTTCGAAACCGGTAATTTCAAAAGGTTCGCTTACTGCTGCAAAATCGAGCTTGCCCTGCTTCAGCAGTTCCAAGCTCCGAGGCGTGGGGTTATTGGTTATGGCAATTTTTATATTGGGATATTTTGAGTGAAATTTTTCAAGATAGGGCAAAAGACAAAATTCCAATGTCATATCGCTTGCACCGATTTTTATCTCTCCCGCATCAAGCCGCAGCATTGCTGTAAGTCTCCGTTCGCCTTCGGAAAATAACGCTGCCCCCTCCGACACATATTTTTGCAGTATCTGACCCTCGACAGTAAGTCTGACCCCCTTGGGAGTGCGCAAAAACAAAGCGCACCCCAATGCTTCTTCAAGCTGCCGTATGGTCTGACTTACGGCAGGCTGAGAGATAAACAGCTTTTCCGCTGCTGCCGTTATATTTCCGCATTCGGCGGCGCAGCAAAAAATCTTATACCAATCATAGCTTATATTCATAATATCGCTCCGTAAGTATAATTCGTAAAATGCCGATATTTACAGCTTATATGCAAGCACTTTTCCTGTAAATAATTTGACTGCGTTTCGGTCCGTTTGAGATCATGGTTATGGGCACTGCAATTTTATTTTCGATGAACTCTACATATGCCCTGGCTTCTTCGGGCAGCTCCGAAAAGTCTTTTATCCCGGAAATATCGCATTTCCAGCCGTTAAGATATTCATAAACCGGCTCGGCGTTGTCCAGCAGATATGTTTCGGGAAATTCTTCTGTGACCTCACCGTTTATCTTATATCCAACGCAAACGGGAATTTTATCAAGATATCCGAGAACATCAAGCATGGTCAAAACTGCCTCCGTTGCACCTTGCAGCATACACCCATACCGTGCGGAAACGCAGTCAAACCAAGCCATTCTTCGGGGTCTGCCTGTCTTTGCGCCGTATTCACCCGAATCACCGCCTCTTTTGCGAAGTTCTTCGGCAACGCTGCCCGATAATTCCCCGACAAATGCGCCTGCGCCGACGCAGGTGGAGTATGCCTTGATGATCGCAATTACCGATCTTATCTCATAAGGCGGGATTCCTGTGCTTACACTGCCGAATCCCGCAAGGGGCGATGATGATGTAACAAAGGGATATATTCCGTTATCAACATCACGAAGCGCCCCGAGCTGACCCTCCAAAAGAATGTTTTTACCCGATTTTACAGCGCTGTTCAGGTAATGGGGACAGTCGAAAATATAAGGTGCGAGTTTGTCTTTAACTTCTGTGAGATACTCTTTTAAATCCCTTTCGGACAAAGGATTTTGGATTCCGTAAAATGCCCCGAAAAATTTATTTTTATCATTGCAAAAACGTTTGAGCTTATCGCTCAGATCATCCGAAAAAAGCTCCGATATCTGAAAATTACGCTTTGCATATTTATCGGAATAAAATGGAGCTATCCCCGACTCGGTTGAGCCGAAGCTGTTTTTGCCGAGCCGCTGTTCCTCCAGCGTATCCTGCATTTTGTGAATGGGGAGAAGAAGCTGCGCCCGTGAGGATATTTTTATTGCGGGCGCAGGGACTCCGTTATCTTTAAGAATTTGAAGCTCCCTGAAAAATTCGTCCGAGTCAAATGCAGCACTGCTTGCAATTATATTTTCCGTATGCCTGTAAAATACACCCGAGGGCAGTATATGCAGCACAAATTTTCCGTAATCGTTGATTACAGTATGCCCCGCATTCGCACCTCCTTGAAAACGCACTACAATGTCCGCCTTTGCTGCAAGCAAATCCGTCATTTTCCCCTTGCCCTCGTCCCCGAAGCTGCCACCTATGATTGCAGTTACCATTTTGAAAACCTCCATAAAATAATTTTGCGCTTGGTATATTTTAAGTATATCACAGTGCTGCGGAGGTTTCAAATACTTTATTCTTATGGGCTATATAAGCGGCGGTTATATCAGGGTATACCCGGACTTTCGGATATATATTTTATTTTCTTGCCTGCTGCTTGCCAACAGGCTTGCCGATATTTTTATCCATTTTTTCCTTGACCATAGTCAGCGCCAGACGTCCTCGTTTGAGATCTACATCAACGATCCATACCTTGACCACATCTCCCACTTTAACAGCCTCCAGAGGGTGCTTGATGAATCTGTTGCAGATACGTGAAATATGCACCAAACCGTCTTCATGAACGCCGCAGTCCACAAAGCAGCCGAAATCAGTAATGTTCCTCACCGTCCCCATAAGCTCCATGCCGGGCTGCAAGTCCTTCAGCTCCATTACATCGCCGCTGCGCATAAGCGGAGGGGGCAGCTCGTCACGAGGGTCGCGCCCGGGCTTTGCAAGCTCCTTTAATATATCCCGAACCGTGGGAACGCCCACCCCTGTCTGCTCGGAAATGGCTTTTATCCCGATCTCTTCCGCCTTACCGCTCAAATCGGAAAGCTTCTCGCTGCCTATGTCCGCAGGGGTAAAGCCGCAAAGCTTCAGTATACCCTCGGCAGCCTTGTAGCTTTCCGGGTGTACCGAGGTGTTGTCCAGAGGATTTTTCCCGTCCCTTATCCGCAGAAATCCCGCGCACTGCTCAAACGCCTTTGCCCCCAGCTTCGGCACCTTCATAAGCTGCTTCCGGTCGGTGAATGCGCCGTTTTCCTCTCTGTATGTCACCACATTTTTCGCAACAGTTGAATTTATCCCCGAAATGTACGTCAGCAGCGAACCCGAGGCAGTGTTAAGGTCGACCCCCACCGAGTTCACGCAGTCCTCCACAACACCTCCCAAAGCCTCGCCCAAACGGGCTTTTGGCATATCGTGCTGATACTGCCCGACGCCGATCGAACGAGGGTCTATCTTAACAAGCTCCGCCAGCGGGTCTTGCAGCCGCCTTGCAATTGAAACAGCACTCCGCTGTGTAACATCATAATCGGGAAATTCCTCAGCCGCCAGCTTTGAAGCGGAGTAAACGGAAGCCCCCGCCTCGGAAACTATCATGTAGGAAACTCCGGGAAAATCCTTGATTATATCCGACACCACCTGCTCCGATTCTCTTGAGGCAGTGCCGTTTCCAATGGCAATGGCGGTAACATTGTACTTTTTTATAAGCTCCGCAATTGTCTTTTTGCCCTTTTCCTTTGCAGCCTTATCTGTGGTAATGTAGGCAACTCCCGTGTCCAGCACCTTGCCTGTGCCGTCCACAACAGCAAGCTTGCAGCCCGTCCTGAAGCCCGGGTCGACTCCCAAGGTCACCGTCCCCTTAACGGGCGGCTGCATAAGAAGCTGCCTGAGATTTGAGGAGAATACACCAATAGCAGCCTCGCAGGCTTTATCCGTCAGCATAGACCTTATTTCCCTCTCCACCGAGGGGAAAATCAGCCGCTTGTAGCTGTCAAGGCAAGCACTCTCCACCAGTTTTCCGCATTCGCTGTTATTTTTCATAAAGGCATTGACCGTCAAACGTTCGCCCTCACCCTCGGGCAGTATAACGCTCACTTTAAGCCGTTCCTCCCGCTCTCCGCGGTCAATGGCAAGAATTCTGTGCCCCGCTATCCGCCCCGCTGCTTCACTGAATTCATGGTAATTGCTGTATGTCCCTTCTGGGTCGGTTTTCTCGTCACCCGAAGCGGTAATGAAGCCCTTTGCGTTTATAAGATTACGAAGATTTTTCCGCAGCCCCGCATCGTCGGAAACCGCCTCCGCAATAATGTCCAAAGCTCCTGCAATAGCTTCGTCGGCAGTGTTCACGCCCTTATCGGGGTCAATGAATTTCGCCGCCTCGGCATCGGGCGCAGTCTTTTTATCCTGCTCCAAAATTATATCCGCCAAGGGCGCAAGCCCCTTTTCCTTAGCCACCGAAGCGCGGGTGCGCCGTTTTTGCTTAAAGGGTCTGTACAGGTCCTCCAGCTCCACCAGCGTCACCGCCTTGTTAATGGCAGCCTCCAGCTCGGGGGTCATTTTTTCCTGCTCGGTTATCGCCGCCGTAATCTCCTCACGCCGCTTGTCCAGATTACGCAGATATTGCAGCCTCTCTGCAATAAGGCGAATGGTCTGATCGTCCAGAGCGCCGTGGCTTTCCTTTCTGTATCGTGCTATAAAGGGCACAGTGCAGCCCTCGTCCAAAAAGCCGATAATATTTTTTACATACTCATCTTTTACATTAAATTCCTTGCTTATCACAGCGTTGATATCCATTATTTTCAGTCCTTTTTAAATTATTTATATTTTTTCATTTATTCTAGAGTTTTAACAAATCCTCTGTCAATCATTATTAATTAATCTATCCCACCCAGATCAAACTCGGGAGTATATTCCTCCTTAGCCGAGGAACGCTCCTGCATATATCCCTCAAAGCCCAGTTCCCGAACCGCATTTGCCACTTTTTTATATTCAAAGGTGGAAACACGCCTGCTCAGTTCCTTAAACTCCGACGGCAGATTTTTATAAGGCGTGTACTGGCTCATCAGGGACAACAGAAAGCTGTCTTTAGGGAAATTTTCAGCTATCCGGTTCATAAGTGAGATAGAATCCCTGTACCCTCCCGGCAGCACCATGTGGCGTATAATTACCCCGCTCTGCAATATCCCCTCATCGTCAAAAACAGGCTTGCCCGCAATTTCAATCATTCGCCCCACAGCCGCTTTTGCAGCCTCAAAATAATCCGCAGCCCCCGAATATTTCGCCGAAAGCTCGCTGCTTTTATATTTCATATCGGGCATAAATATTTTTACCCGACCCCTCAGCATTTCAAGGGTCGAGACCTTTTCATATCCGCTGCTGTTGTACGCCACGGGAATTTTCAGCCTGTCTCCGCAGATATCCAAAGCCCTTAAAATATGGGGCACAAACTGGCAGGCGGTCACTAAATTGATATTGTGCGCTCCCTGCTTTTGAAGATTCAGAAAAATTTCCGCAAGCTGTTCCGTTGAAATTTCCTTACCGAAATTTTCGGCGGAAATTCTGTAATTCTGGCAGTAAACGCATTTAAGACCGCACCCCGAAAAAAACACCGTCCCCGAGCCTCTTGTGCCCGAAATGCAAGGCTCTTCCCACATATGAAGATACGCCTTTGCCGCACGGATATTTTCCCCCGCCCCGCAGAAGCCACAGCCTTCTGTCCTGTTCGCACCGCATTCCCTGGGGCACAGGGAGCAGCTTTTAAGTATAGGATATTCACTCATTTTTTTACCGCTTCTCGTAAGATTAAAATATATTTTTCTGTAAAAAATG
>CAMWIR010000004.1 GCA_947174365.1 uncultured Ruminococcus sp.
CACATATATTTTACCACAAATATCCTTTTATTGCAAGGGGGCAAGGTCGGTTTAATACGTTAAAATTGTATATTTTTTGTGAATTTACGGTAAATTTTAATGCAAATGCTTTAGTACAGAAGCAGTAAAGAAGTTTTCACGGAAACATTGTAAGACCGATACAGCAAAAGGACAGCTTACAACGATTGATGAGATCTATAATGCCGCCGTTGACTTTTTCATTTGGGTTTGGTATAATAGATAACAGTAGGCAGGCGCTCGGCTTGCCCGTGTAAATCGGAAAGTTATTCGCAGGTCGGGAGCTATAAGATATGGTACTCTCTTATTGGGATTTAAATATTGGGATTTAAAAACGCTTTCATCACTGCAGGACGAGAAAGTAACAGATGATGAAATTAAAATGATCCAAAAGAAAAGCGGAGAAAAGGCGCTGAAAATATTTTTTCCTGTTTTTTCGGTGATCTTGTTAATAGCTATAGTCTATTCGTTAGTTTACGAAAAAGAATTCCCGCTTTTTTACATTTTAGTGTTTGCATTTTTAGGTTTACCTATGTCTATTGAGTCACTGAAGCACAAAGAAAAGTGTGCTTGTTACGGAACGATTACCGATAAAACTGTCCGCTGCGCCAAAATATCGGGAAGAGGCTCGGTTTATCTTCCCTATGAAAAAACCGAAGAAACAGGAACATTCAGACACAAATTTACATTATCGGAAACAGTATGCGAATTTTTCTACTGTACGGTTGAAATAAACGGACAGATATATGAAAATGTATGCTGCCTAAGCAAAGATTTTCCGATCATAGATATTGGTGACAGGGTAATAATTGCAAACGATGACAGTTACGATTGTCCCGTTGTATATAAATGCTTCGCTAAAGATAAATAATCAGTTTTCATTCTGATTCTGATTCCGATTTATCATATCAGAACCGAATAACCGATAAGCCCTTGGATTTGCTTTACAAGCGTTTCCGAGGGCTTGCCTTTTTTTAGTTATCCGCTGCATATTATCGGGAATTTGACTGTCAAAAATGAATAATTCACTTGACAATCCTGCAAAAAAGGGATATAATTATAGGCAAAGAGTTCAAGTAAAAACGAAAGGAAGTGGTGAGGATATGAAAACAATGTACCCCGATTATGAAAACTGCATAGCGAATCTTGCGTGCTCTGTTCTTAAATATTACGGCATTACTCCGCCGAACGGCACTCTTGCTGCTGCGGACAGGCTGCTTAATATGGAGTATAAAAATGTGGCTGTCATTCTGTTGGACGGCATGGGAGTTTCCATTGTGAAGAGGCATTTGGGGGAGAGCGGCTTTTTCCGGAAAAATACGGTTTGCAGTTATTCCTCGGTTTTTCCTCCCACTACCGTGGCGGCTACTACGGCAATTGACAGCGGGCTTTATCCCAATCAGTCGGGGTGGCTGGGGTGGTCGGGATATTTTGATGAGATCGACAGGAACGTTGTCTATTTTTGGAATATCGACAATGACACGGGGGAAAAGCTCACGGAAAATGCTGCGTGGACATATGTTCCCTATGATAGTATTCGGAATAAAATAAGCAGGACGGGAATTAATGCTCACTATCTTGCGCCTTTTGTTGAACCGTTCCCCAAGGATTACGGCAGCTTTTGCGGCAGGATAGAAGAGATTTGCAGGGACGAGGGACGGCAGTTTATTTACGCTTACTGGGACGATCCCGATACGGCTATGCACAAGGACGGGGTTGATAGTGAAAATATAACCGAGAAGCTTCAAGATATTGAAAAGCGCACAGAGGAACTGACAGAAAGGCTTTCGGACACGCTGCTGATAGTTACTGCCGATCACGGTCACGTTAATGTGAAGCGCAGAAGTCTTGCCGATCATCAGGACATTTGCAAATGTCTTTTGCGTATGCCGTCCATGGAGACAAGGGCGCTGAATTTCTTTGTCAAAGAGGGAATGAAAGGCAAATTTGAACAGGCTTTTTTGAGGCATTTCGGGGAGGATTTTATTCTGATACCCAGAGAGAAATTTTTGTCGGAGGGGCTTTTCGGGACGGGTGAAAATCACCCGAGGCTGGAGAGTATGCTGGGGGATTACATAGGGGCGGCGGTGGGAAGTACCGACATTTCCAATACGACCCCCGGTAAATCCAAGGGCAATCACGCAGGGCTGACAGATGAGGAAATGATTATTCCGCTTATTGCGGTAAGCTGCTGATTTACATAATTATTTAAAAATTTTCGGGAGATGATACAAATGCCGTTTCTTCCTATTTCAAGAGAGGATATGAAAGAGCGGGGAATAGAACAGCTTGATTTTATCTGCATTACGGGGGACAGCTATGTGGATCACCCCTCTTTCGGCATTTCCATAATTTCCCGTATGATAGAGGCGCAGGGGTTCACTGTGGGGATTATTGCCCAGCCCGATTTTCACAGCGACAGGGATTTTACAAAGCTTGGACGGCCAAAGTATGCTTTTATGATAACGGGTGGAAATATTGACTCAATGGTCGCACATTACACGGCTGCTAAACGTAAGCGTTCAAAGGATATGTACACTGCGGGGGGCATTGCGGGAAAACGTCCGGACAGGGCGACTATTGTTTATTCAAAGGCGGTAAAGCGAATTTACGGAAATGATATGGCGGTTGCTATAGGGGGGCTGGAAGCTTCGCTGAGGCGGTTTGCTCATTATGATTACTGGGACGACTGTGTTCGCCCCTCGATATTGGAGGATAGCGGGGCTGACCTTTTAATGTACGGAATGAGCGAGCACCAGATCGTGGAAATCTGCACAAGGCTTGCAGGGGGAGAAAAAATCTCCGAGCTGCGGGATATAAGAGGCACAGCGTATTTATGCGACCCAAAGGAAACCCCCTACGGTGCGGCGGAATGCCCGTCGCTGAAGCTTTGCAGGGAGAGCAAGGATGAATACGCCAAGGCGTGCAGGATACAATACGACTGGCAGGACGAGGTTTACGGAAAGACGGTCATTCAGCGGCAGACGGCAAAAATGCTGGTGCAGCTGCCCCCTGCCCTGTCCCTTAAAACGGAAGAACTTGACAAGGTTTACGAGCTGCCCTATATGCGCACGTATCACCCTATTTACGAAAAGGACGGCGGCGTGCCGGGGATAGAAGAAGTGGAATTTTCCATTACCCACAACAGAGGCTGCTTCGGGGGCTGCAATTTCTGCTCCATTGCACTGCATCAAGGGCGGAGAATTTCTGTGCGGAGCAAGGAAAGCATACTGCGGGAGGCAAGGCTGCTGACTACCTTGCCGAATTTCAAGGGATATATCCATGATGTGGGAGGACCTACGGCAAATTTCAGGCAGCCGAGCTGTGAGACACAGCTTTCAAAGGGGCTCTGCAAGGGGAAAAAGTGCCTTGCGCCCGTTCCCTGCAAGAATCTGAAAGCCGACCATTCGGAATATCTGGAAATTCTTCGGGAGATACGAAAAATTAAGGGCGTTAAAAAGGTCTTTATCCGCAGCGGTATTCGCTATGATTATCTTATGGAGGATAAGAATGATGAATTTATGCGGGAGCTTATTGCCGAACACGTAAGCGGACAGCTGAAAGTCGCTCCAGAGCATTGTTCTGCGGCGGTGCTTGATCTTATGGGCAAACCCCACATTGAAGCATATAAAAAATTCCAGGAAAAATTTTACAGGATAACGGGACAGATAGGCAAGGAACAATATCTTGTGCCCTACCTTATGTCCTCTCACCCGGGAAGCACGCTGAATGAGGCTGTGGAGCTGGCGTTATTTCTCAAGAGCCTTAAAATGCGCCCCGAGCAGGTGCAGGATTTTTACCCCACTCCGGGGACTGTTTCCACCTGTATGTTCTACACGGGGCTTGACCCTTACACGATGAAGCCCGTATATGTGCCGAGGAGCGCCGAGGAAAAGGCTATGCAGCGGGCTTTGCTCCAGTATTTCCGCCCCGACAACCGCAGGAAATGCATTGAGGCGCTTGTTAAGGCACATCGAACCGACCTTATCGGAAACGGCAGCGAATGCCTTGTTAAGCCCGATGAGATACATTTGCGTGAACTTCGTGAGCGGCGTGAAAAGTCCAATAACAGCCGCAGTAAAAATAACGGCAGAAAACAGGCTGCAAGCGTTCATAAAGAGAGCTCGCATGGCAAGGGAAGTTCCCCCGTACATTCGGGAAGCCCGGGCAGACCCGGAAATAACAGGGACAAGTCACAAGGCGGCAAAGGACGGAAAAGATGAGTAAATTTCTTGATATTGTTTACAAGGCCGTTCCCGCGGCTCTGATAGCGGCAGGAATTGTTTTCGGCACGCTTATCGAGCTTGGGATTCTCGATCTTGATAAGGTTGCCGAGAAGCTGGACGAGCCTGCTTACAGCACCTATGACATAGGAATCGGAGAAGATGATTCTGCGAATATCCCCAATGAGGCAAAAAATTTCTCCGTAAATGTGATTGATGTGGGGCAGGGGGACAGCATTCTGGTGATCTGCGGCGGCAAAGGTATGCTGATAGACGCAGGAACTGCGGAAAACGGTGAACTTGTGACCGAGGCCGTAAAAAGTTCCGGGATAAAAAAGCTTGATATGATAATAGTCACTCACCCTCACGCAGACCATATCGGCGGCATGGCAAAGGTGGTCTCCGAGATAGGAGCGAAAAGGATAATTATCCCAAAGCTGCCCGACAGCATGACCCCAACCACAAAGACTTATGAAAATTTCCTGACGGCTGTGCGGGACAGCGGCGGCAAACTGACCTCTGCAAAGGCGGGAAATTCATATGAGCTTGGGGAGGCAGCGGTGACAATTCTTTATCCCTTTGAGGACACAAATTCCTCCGACCTTAACGACTGGTCGGTGTGCGCAAGGGTAGATTACAAGAATATTTCATGGCTTTTCACGGGGGATCTTTCCGAGGACGGCGAGCAGCGGTTGATAAATTCGGGAGCCGATCTTGATGTTACGGCTTACAAGGCGGGACATCACGGCAGCAGGACGTCCTCCTCGGAGGATTTCTTAAATGAGGTAACTCCCCGCCTTTGCGTTATTTCCTGCGGCGAGGGAAACTCCTACGGTCACCCGGCCAAAGAGGCGCTGGGGCGCATGGAGGCGCAGACCGACAGAGTTTACCGCACCGATAAGGACGGCGGTATCACCTTTTATTCGGACGGGGAAAAAATTTATGTGAGCCGCAACAAGAATTAAATTAAGGAAGTAATTTTTATGCTTATACTTGAAGAAATTCATGGGGAAGAGGCGGTAATTTACAGGGACGATGAAAAGATCACCGTGCCCCTTGAAAATGTAAAATGCCGCGAACCGGGGAGCGTGCTGCTTTTTCGGGAGGGCGTTTATATAAAAGATGAACAGGCTACCGAGAAACGGCGGCGGGATATTCTGAGCTTGCAGGATTCCCTTTGGGAATAATCATGCCCCAAAAATCTGAGGGCGGCTTATTGCTGTTTTCTTAGGAACTGCCGATTAAAGGTATTTTCCCGCCTACGGCGGGAAAATACCGCCACCCATAGCCACTTTTAAAATCAAGAAAATCTAAAAAGCGATTTAATCAGTGTTTCTCTTAAAATAAAAAATATGAAACCGGAGTGAAAATATATGCAGGGAAATTTACAGGATCTGCTGGACGGGCGGCTGCCCAAGCTGTCAAAGGGACAGAAAAAAATTGCGGAATATATCCTGGAGCATTACGACAAGGCGGCGTTTATGACTGCCTCGAAGCTCGGTGGGATAGTGGGAGTAAGCGAATCCACGGTGGTGCGGTTTGCCTCGGAGCTGGGCTTTGAAGGGTATCCCGAAATGCAGAAAGCTTTAAAGGAATTTACAAGCCACAAGCTCACAAGCGTTCAGCGAATGAACGTTATGAACGACCGACTGGGGGACGAGGACGTACTGGAGGGAATACTGAATTTTGACATTGACCAGATAAGAAAGACCCTTGAGGAGACCGACCGTGAGCAGTTCAATCAAGCGGTAAACGCTCTTGTGGGGGCAAAGCGGATATATGTTATCGGAGCAAGGTCGGCGGCGGTGCTGGCAAGATTTTTAGTATTTTACTTCAACATAATGTTTGACAATGTTAAGATAATCCACACCACAAGCACCAGTGAAATGTTTGAGCAGATACTCAATATCGGCAAGGGAGATGTGATGATAGGAATAAGCTTCCCCCGTTATTCCAGGCACACGGTGCAGGCATTTGAGTTTGCCCGTGAAAAGGGGGCAAAGGCGATAGCCATTACCGACAGCGAAACGTCTCCGCTGGCAAGGCAGGCGGACTGTATGCTGCTTGCTCACAGTGATATGGCGTCCTTTGCGGATTCGCTGGTAGCGCCCATGAGCCTTATAAATGCGCTGATCGCCGCAGTGGGCAAGCAGCGCAGGGAATATGTTTCGGGGAATCTGGAGCAGCTGGAAAATATCTGGGATAAGTATAATGTGTTTACAAGAAGTTAGGGTGTAAGCTTTTTTACAAGTGCGATAATTCCGGGCTTTGTTCCCTGACGGCATTACAGCAAGGCGGTATGGTATGATGTACGATCTGATAATAATCGGCGGCGGCGCTGCGGGACTTATGGCGGCAGTGACGGCGGCGGACCTGGGAGGAAATGTCCTGCTTCTGGAGAAAAACGGCAGGGTGGGAAAAAAGCTGCTTATTACGGGCAAAGGGCGGTGCAATGTTACAAACGCCTGCGGCAGAGAGGATTTTTTCGAGAATATACCTACGAACCCGAGGTTTCTTTACTCCGCATTTGCGGGCTTTTCCAATTATGATGTCATGGACTTTTTCGAGGGACTGGGCGTGCCTCTTAAAATCGAGCGAGGGAACAGAGTCTTTCCCGTCAGCGACAGGGCGGGGGATATTGTGGCTGCATTTGAAAAGGCGCTGTCCGAGCGAAGGGAACGAATAAAGCTTGTACAGGGCGTACAGGGCATGGTCACGGAAATTCTTGTTGATGAAGAAAAGAATATGATCGGCGTTACGGCGGACGGCAGGGAATACGGTGCGGCGAATGTGCTTTTGGCGGCGGGAGGCGCTTCCTATCCGGGCACGGGTTCGGACGGGGGCGGTTATAAGCTGGCAAAATCAGTGGGACACACTGTTGTTCCCTTGCGCCCCTCTCTTGTGCCGCTGGTGTGCGAAGAAAAATGGTGCAGCGAGGCTATGGGACTTTCCCTGAAAAATGTCACCCTCACTTTATCTGAGGGAGATAAGAAAATTTTTGAGGAAATGGGGGAAATGCTCTTTACGCATTTCGGAATATCGGGGCCTTTGGTATTGTCCGCCTCGGGGCATATCCGCAAGATGACAAGGGGACGTTTTTCGGCGAGCATAGACCTGAAGCCCGCTCTTGATGAAAAGGTGCTGGACGAGCGCATACGCAGGGATTTTGCGGAATTTGCCAATCGTGATTTTGCCAATTCCCTGGGTAAGCTGCTGCCGAGAAAGCTTATTCCCGTGATTGTTCGGCTGTCGGGGATAGACGGCGGGAAAAAGGTAAATCAGATAAGCCGTGAGGAGAGGAAAGAGCTTGTAAATCTGCTGAAAAATCTACCCCTTACTATTAAGGATTTCCGACCTATCAGCGAAGCAATTGTTACCGGCGGAGGAGTAGACGTAAATGAAATAAATCCGAAAACAATGGAGTCAAAGCTGATAACGGGTCTTTATTTTGCGGGGGAAATAATTGATGTGGACGCTTACACGGGCGGATTTAATTTGCAGATCGCTTTTTCTACGGGGGCTGCGGCGGCAAGGGCGGTTTGTATCGGATAAGACGCCGGCTTTCAAATGTACTTTTAATACTGATCTCCATGTGGGGCTGCTGATTAAAGGCATTCTCTCCGTCTGCGATGGGGAGAATGCCTCAGTCTGTTGAAAAAGTCCTGTTCCGGACATTTTCGCATTTTAGAGTTACCGTGCCAAAGAGCTTTATGAACCACTCCTTTTAGCGGTGCGAGTGGTTCAGCGACACGCTGATTCGGAATCTTTCCTAATTTATTCCTCCGTTTTATGATAGCCCTTTTTCTGCATAAAAACTTCTGTCAGGATCATTGCGGATATATCCAAAAGTACGGTCAATATCAAATATCCGTACCGAATATCAAGGCTCACCATAAGCAGCGACAAAACGGAAAGCACTGTGTATAATATTACGGAAATTATCTTGCTTTTCCTGATCTTATTTTCCGAAAGAATTTTATGCCTGTTTTTTACGGGGGCAAATTTGATCACGGGAATAAGCCCTGCCGCCAGAATAACTGCGGATAAAAAAATATTCATTCGGAAATATCCGAATAATTCGGCAGCCATAAAAGTTACAAAAAAAGTACAGACAAAAACCACATTACACCGCCAATATTTTTCCGCATGGTATCCGCCTGTATAGGAACGCAGAAAAATAAAGCAAACCATAAAAACGATTCCTGCCGTCGGATCCCCCAGCAACAGACTGCATAAAATTATCATGAAAAAATTTATCAGTGACGACAGTGTTATCTCCACACCGTATCTGTAAACGTCAAGCATTTCCTCGTCGGATATTTCAAGATTTTGCCCGATAAATTCAACTATTTTTGCAGCTATTTTTTCCATGATTATCTCCGATCACACTTAACAGCATTTTTAGGCTTTTTAATTCCCGTTAAAAAAGCGTTGGTAAATTTGGCAGTATTTTGGGAAGTTTGAACAGTTGAGCGGGTAACAATCACTTGTTACCCGCCCCTTTAATTACTTGGAATTCTTAGTCATCTTTGCAGGTTCTCTGAACTGGTATGTACCGTAGTGAGAAGCAGCCCCGCAAGCCTTCTTTGCCATGCTTTCAGCGGCACGGGCAATAATTGCAGCTATTGTCTTTTTCATTTATTTCACCTCCGAAATATTTACTTAAAGGCAATTATCAACACTGTACACTGTAAAAATTGTAAAGTTTGATCGCCTCTGCTTAAAATAATACAAAATAATTCATTATTTGTCAATCATTATGGGAAGTTTGGCAGAGTATAGGGAAGTTTGACACAAATATTATAGAAACGGTGCCAAAACCGCAGCGGTCGCATCATGAAAATACAGCATTGTCCGATGCGCTGTCAATAAGCGAAGCGGCGCTGTTGCGCTGTGTGCTAATTATAGTATTTTAAGTATTGTATATATTTATCCTCAATGCTGTCCTTATAGCGCTCGCTTAATTCTATATACCGCTCTCCCTGCAAGATCACACGGTATTTCGGAATGCTGATTTGACTGATATATGCCATATTTACCAAGCTGCTGCGGTTCACTCGGGCAAATAAATTGGACGGAAGCCGCATTTGAAGCTCATTGAGCTTTCCGCGTACACGAAGCACTTCTCCCGAAGAGAGGGTATAATATACATGAGTCAGTCCGCTCGTTATAAGGACTATTTGTGACGGCGCAGCGCTTCTTTTCACTCCGCCGGATGTTTCCAGAAAAATCGGTTCATCCGCCTCAAGGTGTGCGGAAAGGCTTTGGATAACATAAAAAAGTTTCATTTTAAATATTTCGCAGTTTGATTTGGACAAAAAGCGGAAAGGCGTAAAATCACTGCCATCATATACCAAGCCGTTTTCTGCGGTCACAATAATAATATAGGTTTTATCGGATATCCCGAAAACCTCCTTTGCTGTTATAAAGCCTTCCGTTTCGGGCATTGCAACATTCAGAAAAACCGCGTCAAAAGCGGATATCTTATGCTGTTCGATCAGCTTTGAACCTGAAAAATAATTTGCAATTTTGTGCGGGATTTTCGATTCGGTCATAATATCATCTATCAAACGGCACAGCATTTCGGAAAAATCCTTATTGTCATCACAGACAGCAATATTTATCATACAAAAACTCCTTTGCAAAAGTATCGTATAAATTAACTTTTATACCAATTTATGCAAATATATATATTAATTGTATATTATTATATACAAAAGGTGTATTATATTGTAAAATAGGAACTAAGAGGCGGAAATTTTCCGAAAATGACCGAACCGCCCATAATCAACGTAAAAGGAGGATGTTTATGCCATTTCCCGAAATTTTAAGAGAACTGCGGGAGAAACACGGGATCACTCAGCAGCAGCTTGCGGAGATGCTTAATTTGACCAAAAATGCCGTTTCCCATTATGAAAACGGAGTCAATTTGCCAAGCCTTGACACAGCGGAAAAGATCGCCGATATATTTGATGTTTCGGTAGATTATCTTTTGGGCAGAACCGCTTTGGAGTTCAAATTCTCTTCATTAAAAGGCGCCTTCGCCGGGGGGAATAATTTAGATGATTTTATTGAGCAGCTGCTTTGCCTTGATATGCGTCACAGGACGGATATGATGAAATTCCTTGAATACATCAGATTTCATAATTCCGTATGCAAGGACCGCAAGAGCGGACGCAAGTAGCCGCTTCCTCCCGCCGTAAGACCCATAGCCGTTTGCCAAAATCATTTGTTTGAAAGCGATTCGATCATTATTTCCTTAATTATAGCATATTGACGGCGGATTGTAAAGTTATTTTTTCACATTGATACCCATTCTTCCGACATAAAGAAATCATTTAATTCTGCCGCAGGTAAAGAATGCATTTAATACCGGGGCAAAAATACTTCAAGCGGCAGTTTTGTTTTTTAATATTCCAAAAATATTGCAAAATTTTTCTTTAATTCCTATTGCAAAATTCAGAAAAAAAAGGTATAATATATATGTATGCGTAAAACAGCAGGTTGCTGATCTTGTGATTCGGTGATTTTGTGATAATCCGAGCTTACGGTCACACCGATCACGTCAAAGAAAGGTTGATGTTATGAGAGCGTGCGGCATACTGTGCCATATTTCAAGCCTGCCCTCCCCCTGCGGCATCGGAACGCTGGGGAAAGAGGCTTATAAATTCGTGGATTTTCTTCGCAGAGCCGGGCAGAGCTATTGGCAGATACTTCCCGTAGGTCCTACGGGATTCGGAGATTCTCCCTATCAGAGCTACTCCGCCTTTGCAGGAAATCCGCTGCTTATTGATATTGATATGCTTATTGCGGGAGGCTTGGTGGATGAAAACGACAATGATGTAAAGCTTCTCCGCAGCAAGGAAAAATTTGCGGATTTCGGACAGCTGTTTTCTTTCAAACGGCTTATACTTGCCAAAGCCCACGGAGCATTTACGGCAAAGGGAACATCCGCTCCCGCAAATTCGGTAAACAATTCCAAAAAAAGCTGCTGCGGCGATTTGGCGGATTTTTCGGCATTTTGCAGAAAAAACGCATGGTGGCTTGATGACTATGCCCTGTTTATGTCCCTCAAATACCATTTCAAGCAGGTAATGTGGACTCTTTGGGAGGACAAGTACCGTTTGCGTGAAAAGCAGGCTTTGCAGGAATATTCCGCTGCTCATGCTGCGGATATTGACCAGTGGAAATTTATGCAGTATGAGTTTTTCCTCCAGTACAGGGCGCTGAAAAAATATGCCAACAAGTGCGGGATAAAGATATACGGCGATATGCCCATTTACGTTTCCATGGACAGCAGCGACATCTGGGCAAGCCCCGAAATGTTTATGCTGGACGATGACTGCCGCCCCGTTTCCGTGGCAGGCTGTCCCCCCGACGATTTCGCCCCCACAGGTCAGCTTTGGGGAAATCCGCTTTATGATTGGGACTATATGGAGGACGACTGCTACAAATGGTGGATAACACGCGTAAAATACAGCGCCGAGCTTTTTGATCTTACAAGGATAGACCATTTCAGAGGCTTTGAAAGCTTTTATGCGATCCCCGCCGAGGACGACACTGCCGAGCACGGCAAATGGCTCAAGGGTCCCGGTATGAAGCTGTTCAAGGCTATAAAGTCCGAGCTTCCCGGCGTTAAGCTTGTGGCGGAGGATCTGGGCTTTTTAACGGAAGATGTGGTAACAATGCTTAAGGAAGCGGGCTACCCGGGCATGAAGGTGCTGGAATTCGGCTTCGGCGGGGACGACAGCGGCTATCTGCCTCACAATTACGATAAAAACAGCGTGACCTATATCGGCACTCACGATAACGAGACCGCTCTGGGCTGGTACAGGGGCTGCGACAAAGAGACCAGGAAGCGTATTCGCCGCTATCTGGGGCTTTCCAAAAAAGCGGAGGACGGCAAGATAGTTGCCCACCTTATCCGCACGGCATACGCCAGCGTGTCCGACCTGTGCATTATCCAGCTTCAGGATCTGCTTATGCTGGACAATTCCGCACGTATGAACATTCCCTCGACTATAGGCGGCGGCAACTGGCAATGGCGCTTCCCCGCAGGAGCTTTGAATGATAAGCTTGCCCGTGCGCTGCGCAGGCTTGCCCGTACCTATTATAGAGAAAGGCAATAGGATCAGAGGCAAGAAGTTAAATTTCATTGCTCGGTTCAGATAAAAGCGGCAAGTCAATAAGGTAAAAGCCTCTTGCCTCAAGCAGGTGATCAAATTGATAAAGATACTTTTTGCAGGGGACATTGTTGGCAGTCCGGGGCGCAAATATGCCGCCAAGACGATCTACAATCTTCGCGGAGAGGAGAAGATCGACATTGTGATCGTCAACGGTGAAAATTCCGCCGACGGCAACGGCATTACCAAGGAGGCAATGGATGAGCTTTTCACCTTTGCGGATGTGATAACCACGGGAAACCACTGCTTCAGGCGGCGGGAGTTTATGCCTGTTTGGGAAAAATCCCCCGAGACCCTTCTGCGCCCCGGGAATTATCCCGAAGGCGTGCCGGGGCACGGGTATTGCATACTGGACAAGGGCAGCTACAGCGCCGTCGTGGTGAACATTATGGGTACGGCGTTTATGGAGCCTTTGAACAACCCTTTCGAGTATGCGGAAAAGCTGCTGTCCGAGTTTTCCACACCCAACATTTTTGTGGACTTTCACGCCGAGGCAACGGGAGAGAAAAAGGCAATGGGCTTTTTTCTGGACGGCAAGGTCTCGGCAGTGGTGGGAACCCACACTCATGTTCAGACTGCCGATGAGGCCATTCTCCCCATGGGCACGGCGTATATCACGGACGCAGGAATGTGCGGGGCTGAGCTGTCGGTACTGGGGGTAAAAAAAGAGCTTGCCACCCAAAAACAGCGTTATAAAATGCCCGTGCGTTTCACCGAGTCGGACGATCCGCCCTTCTTTTGCGGCGTGCTTATCTCTGTTGATGAAAAAAGCGGCAGGGCTCTTGAAATACGGCGGCTGATGATACGCTCGCTTACTTAGGCAATTCGCTGCACTGTGCCCGGCAACGGCTGCAACACGCTCGGCAACGGCCGCAATGCGCTAGGCAGCGGCGGAGTGCGAATGCGCTGTAGTTATAAAAAAGACTACGCAATTATGTACGGAGACAATTTATATCAATAGGATATAGACTGCCTGCCGCTGCAATACATATTCAGTCAAAAAATCACGGTTCATATTCTAATTTACACGTTCACACGCAATATTCCGAAAAAATAACTTTCAGGAGGAATTTATCATGGAAATTTTAAAGGTATCCGCAGGTTCATCACCCAAGTCGGTTGCGGGAGCTATTGCAAATGTTGTCCGCAAAAACGGCGAAACAGAGCTGAGGGCAGTGGGCGCAGGGGCGTCAAACCAAGCCGTTAAGGGCATTGCCGTTGCAAGGAGCTATCTTGCGGCTGTAGGGATAGAGCTTGTTTGCTTCCCTGCTTTTGAAACCGTACTTATCAACGGCGAGGAGCGCACCGCAATGAAATTCATCTGCTTTGACCGCTACTATACCGAAGCAGAGGGCAGCCTTGTTCTTCCCGATGAATATTACGATGGGCAGAACAGCGTTCCCATGGAAACGGACGGATATTATTTTGATGAAACGAACAGATAAAAAAGTGCAGCGTGCAACGTCACAGAGTTACGGACGGTATTTTTCGGCTGTAACTTCCATTGTAACAGTGCTTCTGTTTTTCGGAACGCTGATCGCATTGGGGTGCATTACGCTGTTTTCCGAAAAGTCGGATTTTTCCGAGACCCAGAACCGCTATCTGGCGAAATTCCCCAAGATTACGGTGAAAAATTACTTTAACGGCAGCTTTATGACAGACACGGCGGACTATGTTTCTGACCATTTTGCCTTTCATGACAGCTGGATAAAAGTGAATACCGCTCTTGATATGCTTTCGGGAAAACGTGAGCTGAACGGCATTTACATTACGGGCGAGCGGATGGCAGAGAAGATCACTCCTCCCAATGCCGAGCGCACAGAAAAAAGTATTTCGGGAATAAGAAAATTTGCAGAGGAAAATGAGCTGCCCGTGTATCTGCTTATTGCCCCCACACAGGCGGAAATTTACAGAGATGAGCTGCCTGCCTTTGCACAAAGTCCCGATCAGCAGCAGTTTATAGAGGACGTTTATGAACAGCTTTCGGACGTTGCCGTTACCATTGACGTTTACGGCACGCTTTATGCAAACCGCGAGGATTATATCTACTACCGCACCGACCACCACTGGACTACGGCGGGAGCGTTTACGGCGTACACTGCTGCGGGCAAGAAAATGGGCTACACTCCCCTGGGGGAAGATTCCTATGACATTGAGCACGCAGGAGACGGGTTTCTGGGCACGTTTTATTCAAAGTCCCTTTGGGACGGCGTAAAGCCCGACACCCTTGATCTGTGGCTGCCCACCGACGGCAAGGGCGTGAGAAGCGTAAAGATATATTCCGCCATAGGACAGGAGCCTGTCAGCCATGAGGGTATGTATTTCAGGGAATTTCTTGATGTAAAGGATAAATACAGCGTTTTCTTCGGCACGAACCAGCCCATGATAACCGTTGATACAGGCCGTGAGGGTGACAGGCTGCTTATTTTCAAGGACAGCTATGCCCATTGCTTTGTGCCGTTTCTGACCGCTCATTACAGCAAAATAACCATGGTAGATCTGCGGTATATCAATATGTCATACAAGGATATTATTGATGTAAGCGATTATGACTGCGCTCTTTTCCTGTACAATGCGTCCACTTTTATGAGTGATGAGAATTTAAAGAAGCTGAATTATTGACCGCCCACGCAATTCATAGTACAATAACTTTTAACCTCTTTATAAAGCAGGTGAAAAACATTGCCGACCCCAATAATCGATTTTTGTGAAAAGTACAATGCCAATGAGATTCTAAGAGCTCATATGCCAGGACACAAGGGCAGGGGTGAGGACTTCTATGCCCTTGACATTACCGAAATATCGGGGGCGGACAGCCTTTTTGAAGCTTCGGGCATTATACGGCAAAGCGAGGAAATGACCGCTGCCCTGTTCGGGGCGTACAAGACCCTTTATTCCACGGGCGGGTCGACCCTTTGCATTCAGACCATGCTTGCCATGCTTTCAAAGATCACAGGCTCGAAAACGGTGGTTGCCGCAAGGAACTGCCACAGGGCTTTTGTGAATGCCTGCGGAATGCTGGGGCTTACGGTAAAATGGGTACTGCCAAAGTATGAACACAGTCTGGTGACGGGAGAAATTCAGGCGGATTCGGTAAAAGCACTTCTGGACAGCCTGCCTCCCTGGGAAAAGCCCTGTTGTGTGTACATAACGTCCCCCGATTATATGGGGAAGATCGCTCCTGTTGAAGAGATCGCCCGAATTTGTCAGGACAAGGAAATATTTCTTGCTGTGGACAACGCTCATGGGGCGTACCTTAAATTCTGCACGGAAGATATTCACCCGCTGACGCTGGGGGCTGACATTTGCTGCGATTCCGCTCATAAGACCCTCCCCGCTCTTACGGGGGCGGCTTATCTGCACATAAAAAATCCCGCTCTTGAGCCTTTTGACGGATTCGCTAAGGGAATAATGAGTTTGTTTGCATCTACAAGTCCCTCATATCTTATTTTGCAGTCGCTGGACAGGTGCGGAGAATATTTGCGGAATGAAACGGGAAATAGTGTAAACAGCGTTAATGTCGGCGGATATTTTTGCGAAATGGAAAACGCGGCAAATGAGCTTAAAGAAAGGCTTAAAAATGCATGGCATATTTACGGCGATGAATCGGGCAAGCTAAGCATTTTCGCCCCGCCCTCGGGCTATTCGGGCACGGGACTTGGGGAAGCTTTGCGATTAAGAGGCGTGGAATGCGAATATGCGGACGATTGCTTTGCTGTGCTTATGCTGACGGGACTTACAGCTGAGGAGATAGAGAGTCTCAAGGATATTTTCGAAAGCATACCCCAACCGAGAAGCCTCGTACAACCGCCCGACTACAGCAATTTTACACTTCCTCCCGCTGCTATGGGAATAAGAGAGGCAATGATGTCACGGTGGGAACAGATATCCGTCGGCGAGGCTGAGGGCAGAATTGCGGCGGCGTGCATTGCGCATTGCCCCCCGGGGGTATCCGCCATTGCAAGCGGTGAAATTTTTACGGAAGAAATTATTAAAATTTTGAAAAACTATAGCATTCGGAATGTAATTGTGGTATAATAGAGTTATAGGGATATGGGTACGGTTTGCAGAACGTGCTTACTGCTTCGTTCAAATCCCAGCCCGTGAAAGGTCATGATATTATGAAACTCATTTATGCAATTGTCAACAATGACGACAGCTTCTCGGTGTCCTCCGAGCTTACACGAAAGGGTTATCAGGTCACAAAACTTGCCTCCACGGGAGGATTTTTAATGGCGGGCAACACCACCTTCCTCATTTGCGTCGACGAGCCCAGAGTAGACGGAGCAATTGACATTATCCGGGAATGCTCCCGAAAGCGCAAGCAATATGTCCCCTCCCCTGCCGCGGGCAGAACGGAGACCGCAGGTGATTTCCCCATTGAGGTTTCCGTGGGCGGCGCTACAGTGTTCGTGACAGATATAGAAAGGTTTGAGAAGCTGTGACCCTTTATTCAAAGGAATCTATTGTTGCCCCATGCAAAGCGATGAGCCGTACAGGCAGGTTTGTCCATTCGTTTCTTATCACAGGGGCGCAGGGGACAGGGAAAAAGGTAGCTGCAAGGTATCTTGCAATGTCGCTGTTGTGCAGTGCAAAGTCCTCCGATAATGAGCCTTGCGGCGTTTGCAGGGAATGCAGCAGGATACTGCGCGGACAGCACCCCGACTTTATTGAGGTAAAAAAAAGCGGCGTTTCCTTTTCGGTAAACGACATAAGAGAAAAGGTCGTTGCGGATTGCTATACGCCTCCAAACGACTGCGACCGAAAGGTCTACCTTCTGGCGGACTGCGACGGTTGGACGGACGCTGCCCAGGACGCACTTCTGAAAGTCACCGAAGATCCTCCCGATTACGGCTATTTCATATTTACAGCGAGGATTCGCGAGGTTTTTCTGCCCACTCTTATTTCCCGCTCCATGACCATGGAGGTGCACGAGGCGGACACTCGGGAGTGCGAGGCGGCTTTAAGGGAGCATGGCAATGCATTATCCCTTAATTCCTCTAAGAAAAAGGAATTTACCGAAGAAAATATTTCCCGTGCCGCAAAAATTTTCGGGGGCAACATTGGCTGTGCCATTGAATGTATCGAGGGCAGCGGAAAGCTTGCCAAGACGGCGGACACGGCTATAGAGGCGGCAAGGGCAATTGCGCAGCGAAACGAGTATGCCCTGGCGGCAGCGCTTTCATCTGCTTCGGGAAATCGTGACGAAATGCGGACGGTACTGGAAATGCTCTCCCGTGTTATCCGTGACAGTGCGGTAGCAAGGGCTTTTTCGGGAAAGAGCGGCCGTGGTGCGGATAATGGGTTTATCGGCTGTGCACGTGAGGAAAGCTTGCAGATAGCCGAATTTGCCGGGAGTGCCAGACTGAATGAAATGTATGAGGCTATCCGTGAGGCGTCATACCTTTGCACACGTAATTGCAATGGTGCAGCTGTGGCAAGTATGCTGACGGGAAAATTATTGTAGGATATTCACAAAAATTTACATAAAGAATTGTTAGATGTTCCGAAAGGTTAGGTTAAAAAATGGTAGAAATTATCGGCGTAAGATTTAAACAGGCAGGGAGAACCTATTATTTTTCCCCGGGAGGGCGGCAGGTAAAGACGGGGGAAAAGGTTATCGTGGAAACATCCAAGGGTGTGGAATGCGGCGATGTGGTGCTGGATAACCGTATGGTCGAGGAAGAGCGGGTGGTAAGTCCCTTGAAGCCGATCATCCGCATTGCGGGCGAGCGGGATATGCGCGTTCTGGAGCAAAACCGCCAAAAGGAGATCTCCGCTATGAAAATATGCCAGGAGAAGATCGCCGCCCACGGTCTTAACATGAAGCTGGTGGATGTAGAGTGCACCTTTGACAACAACAAGCTGCTGTTTTATTTTACGGCGGAATCGAGGATAGATTTCCGTGAGCTGGTTAAAGATCTGGCGGCGGTTTTCCGCACCAGGATCGAGCTGCGTCAGATAGGTGTGCGGGACGAGGCGAAAATGCTTGGCGGCTTGGGAGTATGCGGCAGAGCGTTCTGCTGCAAAACATTTCTTCCCGATTTCCAGCCTGTGTCCATTAAAATGGCAAAGGAGCAGGGACTGAGCCTTAACACCACAAAAATTTCCGGCACCTGCGGGCGGCTTATGTGCTGCCTTAAATATGAGCAGGACTATTACGAGGAACAGCTTGCGGGTTTGCCCAAGGTAGGGGCATATGTCAAAACGCCTCAGTTCAAGGGATATGTGGAGGAGGTCAATGTCCTCAGCGGAAAAATGCGGGTAAAGCCCGAAAAATCCGATGATCCCGCTGTCATATTTGAGCGTGATGACATAAAGGTGATCCGTGACGGCAAGGGCAGACAGGAAAAGCTGGATAAGGAGGAATTCAAGGCTCTAAAGCAACTGGAAGATAAGTAAAGGTATATTTGCAATAATTCACAATATTACAATAATTTAACAATAAATTCATTAAATATTTACTGATTTTAAGGAGGAATAATCATGGAAAGAGTACACAAGGGCATAACAATTGCCAGGGACATTTTGCTTATAGTCACCTGCTGCATGGCAGTTGCCGAAATGGTGCTTATGATAGTGGGTCATGCTATCGGCAGGAAGTATTACAGAGGATATGTAAGGATCAAGGATTCGGATGAACTTCCCTTTTAGGGATCCTACGGCCAGTGGGCAAGAGGTTATAAGGGTAAGGCTGCCCGTCTGCCCTCTTGCCTCCTGACCGAAAATACAAAGCGCAGATTCACTGTATCGGAAGCAGGATGATGTAAACACTCATCTTGCTTCTTTTTTACAAATGAAAAAACTGCATTTCGATTGTAATTATTATATCATTTTATTCAGCGGCTGCCAATAGCTTTATGCAATAAAATAATTGTCAAATAAATAAATTGTTTTTTTGCGCAATTACTGCTTCTTATTTGTCGATTTTTTTGTAAAATGCAAAAAGCCAATATGATTTTTCACATTTATCTTCATTGGAATTACGAACAAAAAATCGCCGCAAAAGCTTCAGTGGCTTTGCAGCGAGAGAATATTCATAATAAGGTGAGAAATAAGTATAAGAACCTGCCGATGATCGGCAGGCCCTTTAATTATCTGCCGCCCAATTTTCTCTTGCAGCTGTGGATTCCTTGGGATAATTACCCACATAACTTTCCGATTGAGTTTTTGCCCATGAAGCCGCTTGAGGAACACCTGCGGGAGCAAGCACCACTTCCACATACCCTGCATTGGGTGATTCTGTGCCCATAAGTGCTTTTAAGGCGTTAAGCAGGGAACCGGATGTAGGTGTCTCGGTTGGCGCCTCGACTGTTGTAGGGTCGCTGCTGCTTCTCTGTAAGGATGACGGTGCTGTTATAGAGCAGTTATCATCAAGATTATGCCCTGCAACACTGCATTTGGTGCTGTAAGTGGCTGTATTGGTATAGGCAAGCTTAGCATTGGAGTTTGCTGTGGAAAGCTTGGAATCACCCACATACCCCATCATTGACGGCACAAGTATGGCAGCCAGAACTCCGATTATTGCAATTGTTACTATAAGCTCAATCAGCGTAAAGCCTTTCATCAGTAAAACCTCCCCTCAAAAAAAGGCTGCCGAAACCGACAGCCTTTTAATGTTATACTCTATGCATTATAAGCTGCACACTAACTTATGCGAGCCAGCCAGCATTCTTAGCAGTGGACTCCTTGGGATAGTTACCAACATAAGCATCGAGAGAAGTCTTAGCCCAAGAGGTCTTCTGAGGAGAACCTGCAGCGGTAAGCTGTACGGATGCAACACCTGCGCTTGCAGACTCAGAACCCATAAGAGCCTTCAAAGCATTATGGAGATCGCTGTTGGTGGGCTGAGAAGTAGGTGCGCTGACAGTCTCGGAATCACCGGAAGATCTCTGGAGGGAAGCCTGAGACAGGCAAACGCTCGAGGGCATAGGATAGCCAGCAGTCTCACACTTAGTAGCATATGTAGCTGTGTTAGTGTAAGCGAGCTTAGCGTTCGAGTTAGCGGTGGAGAGCTTGGAGTCACCAACGTAACCGATCATAGAGGGAACGAGGATTGCTGCGAGCACACCGATGATTGCGATAACAACGATGAGCTCAATAAGGGTAAAGCCTTTCATCTTTGAATTTCTCATAGGAAATTCCTCCTTTAATAAAATTTTTATAAGCAACGAACATCATCGGTTCGCAGTTATACATAAATCAGGTGATATAAGGGTACTGACCCACATATCGCTTGTCGCTTGAAGCATTGTTTGCATCAACTTCCTGCGCGTTGAGATTGGCATAAAGCCCGCTTGTGACCATATCCTCCAGTACATCGCGCTTAGCAACCTTGGAAGCAGTGTCGTTACCGTATTCATCACAGAAAAGAACATACTTAACAGTGTAGGTTTTCGGGTAAATGCACACAAGCCATGCACCCTCAAAGCCGTCCGAAAGATATCCTGTGTTGTAGCCGTCATACACCGCACCGTTTCCGGCTGCCTTTTTAATGCTGTCCGTACCTGCAATTCCGTTAACAGCCTTTTGAGCCATATCATCGGTAAAGCCGTTGCCGCCATGCACTATTGAGGTCGTTTGCCCGCCGGACGTAATTGCCGCTACATAAATTTCCGAATCCGGCGTATCGACCTTATAGCCGAATGCCTTTTCGCCTCTGATCTGTTGAGCGATAAGGTAATCCTGAACGGCATTATAAACCTCCTGTGCCTGAGTATTGGCAGCGGTCAGCTTGGAATCTCTAAGATATGCAGCCGTATTGGGAATTATAACAGCAAGAAGCACCGAAATTATAGCTATTACAACTATAAGCTCCAGTAAAGTAAAAGCCTTTAGGAAACGTCCGTGCAAGCTATTGGATTTTGATTTGTCCATGGGACACCCTCCTCTATCACAAAAGTTTCCGTAAGGTATCAACAGCCCGCCGATCTTTCAATCTGCCTCAAAGCAACTGTTGTATTTCTTACTGTAATTATATTATACTCTGTAAATTTCTAAATGTCAATAGTTTTCTGATATTTTTTTCTCTAATTTTGTGAATTTGTCGGAATGGTCACTAAAACGTTTTAGAAAATGGTAAGATACGTCATTTTCACCAAACGATTTTAGGCTCAATCTCTAATTTTTGCAATTTTAGGTTACATATTTTTCCATGTTTCCTGACAGAGATTCACTTTATGAACATTTCCGAAAAATTATTTCATAATTTGTTAATGAGAATTGCAGGAATTTTACATCGAAACTATAAAAATCTTTGATTGTTACAATTTGTAACTTTTTCTTTTATAGGAAATTTCAACAAAAAAATAAAAAAGAACCTTTGGGGAAATACTTAAGCAAATTTTCAAAACTGTAATAATTTTAAAGAATCACCGAATAAAGCATTTTTTAAGGGTATTGCAAATGACCGAGGATGACGGCTTTTTTCAACCTACAGACATGGGAAAAGCCCTTGAACGGATCAACAAGCCCCAAACCTTCTCTTGAGATCATTTTTATAATATCACCATAATTCTGCATATTCCGGGTATCCTTCAAAATGTATATTTCTCACAGTACTATAATAAAGAAGCCGGATCAAAACATTTCCCCCAAGAATATGCCGTTCGATAAATGGCACATTGACAGGGTTTTCTTCACTGCCATGGGCAATTTTGCTCTCAAGAAAGGTCCTTGATCAAGTCCTTAAGCTTTTAAAGCATAAAACATTGATCAAATCGCTTCAGAAAAATTCATGGATATACAAATGTCCATGGACAGCGGTTTTTCTCTTACTATATTGATCAGCAGTTCTACAGAAAACACAGTACCATTTTACCAGATACAAAAACCTGCGCACAAAATTTTTACAAAATATAATGTTAAATATCCGCAAAACATCTTGCACACAATCCAGTATACGTTTTTAAGGGCCTGTAATTCGTATTTTTTTACTTTTTCAAAAAAAATATTTTTTTTCATAAAAACTATTGACAAGTTCGTTTTTTTGTGATATAATAATAAAGTATTCTGAAATTCAGAGTGCAATATTCCGCGGAGTGGAGCAGCTCGGTAGCTCGTCGGGCTCATAACCCGAAGGTCGTAGGTTCAAATCCTGCCTCCGCAACCACGTAACATAGCCGTTTGTGAGGTTTCACAGACGGCTATTTCTTTTGGAAAAGTCGATTTTGTGCGCTGTTTGTGCGCCATTCTCATAAAAAGATACCATAATATACGATAAACTGCCGCAAGGCGGTTTTTTTACGCCTGTTTACTCCCAAGCAAAACATCGGAAACGCAGCTTACCACCTGTTCCTTGCCGCTTTCAAGTATATGCTCATAGATGTTCATGGTGGTGGTAACGCTTTTGTGACCCAGCCATTTGCTAATAGTGGTTATGTCAATGCCGTTATGCTGTGAGCGATTTACAATGAACGAAGCGAGAGTGAACAACGATACGACAATGAAGAAATTTAGCGAGTATACACCCGAAGAATTACGTGAGATCAGCAGGCGGGGCGGCATTGCTTCGGGCGTGTCCCGCCGAAATAAGAAAATCCGAAAACAATGGATCGAAGTTTTAATCAAGGAGGCCATGAACAATGCCAAGGAAAACGACACAAACTACACCCTCAGCCAAATCAAAAAAGAGCTTGCCAAAATCGGTATTAAACCCGACCGAACAGGCAATCAATTCACTGCTGGAGGTGCTGACCGAAACAAAAACCGATCTCTTTGATGGTGATTTTGGTGGTAATGGTGAGTGCTATGTCTACAGCACCGCTGATAGAATAAAGGCGGCGGAGATAATTTTGAAATATGCCCCCGACAAGTCACCGCTCCCGAATAATCATTGACAGGAAGTGAATATTATGCCGAATAAATACAATCCCGAATATTACCAATACCGCCGTAAAATGCGAATAAACCGCCGCCTTTGCCTGGTATGCGGTCACCCTCTTAACGATAATGAGGGAAGAACCTGTGAAGAGTGCCTACAAAAACGCCGAAAAAAGAGAAAAAGCCAAAATAAAATGCAGGGTGTGTAAAATTTTGCCACACGCCCTCAAAATCGAACGCAAAGGGCAAAATTTGAGCGATTAGTATATTGTATAGGATTTTTACTATTGAAATTTTAAATGCTTAAAAACCGCCTTAAAATTCGTTTATGAGCATTTGCCAAAAACAAGAACAGGGAGCGGATATTTCACCGCTCCCGTTGGCTTACTTGTCTGTGTGTTTGGTTTTTCCCTTTCGGCGGGAACGTTCGGCACGCTTGCCTTGAATATATCCATACAGGTAAAAGTAAATAGCCTGCACATTATCATCAGAATCAAGCAGCTTATACGCCGTTTTGAGATTTTTAAGATTTGCAAAGTCTACATTACCAACAAACGGTTGATGTCCTATAAGTTGACGCATTTCCTTTGTATGTTCGAGAATGAAAATAGCGGTTTTCCACTCTTCATAAGTCAATGCACCTTTTACCTGTGAAATTTCCCTTGCGGTCGATTGTGATATTCCCATTTTGTAGCTTGTCATACCTTGCCTCCTCTCGTTACAAGCAGCTCCACTGCGGAATAAAAACCTGCGTAAAAGGCGTTATGCTGTTCCTTGCTTACCGCTTCGGCGTATGTATCGTGCAGTCTGTTCGCTTTTTGCACATCACCCTCAACAAGTTTGGTAAGTATTTCAAAGATTTCATTTATTTCGTAAGATTCGCGATAAGTATCTGTCCAATTATCATAGATCGCTTCAAGTATTTTGTTCATTTTTTCAAATCCTTTCATAATTGCTTGACATCGGGAGCGGAACGTGATATAATGAATATGACATAAAATAAACCTTTCTAAATCCGCTCCCATGTCATGGCTGTGTAATGCGGAGCTGCTGCATATCCGTTTTGGTTGGTCGGGTATGCAGTTTTCTTTATGGCGGTCACGCAAACTTTAACGTAACCGCCGCACCGTAATTCATGTAAGGGTGATATTTCCCTGTTACCCAGCCCTCCGAGCGGCATATCAGACCCGCACGCAGCAGAGGGGATATATTGGCGGCAAGCTGGGCGGGGAGATACCCTATTACGAATGCACCCTTGTTTCTGACCTTTGCCACAACTGCAACAGCGTTGCTGTCATGGTTGTTATGAACATCAGCTGCGATAATATAGGACACGTCAGCGGCATTATAGCGTGTGAGATGTTCAAGGGCGGTCTGACGTATACCGAATGATGTTCCCTTGACCTTGACGGTAATGTCATTTGCCTTTGCCAATGTCCACGCCTTTTTGAAAGCCTCCGAACGGCTGTAACCCTGCTTTACAAGCTTGTTTGCGTTTGTGCATACTATCGAGCGTGTGTTCATTTTCATTTCCTCCTGTTTTATTATTCGGTTAGGGAGCGGTTGTACCGCTTTCCTTTGCCTGTGATTATATTATATCATAATTGCACACGTATTTCAATGGGCATATATAACAAATAATTACACACGTATTTGTTTATTATGTATACTTGCACAATTATTAAAACTGTGTTATAATAATCTTGAGGTGATTAAAATGGCTAAATCTCAAACTAAAGCAAGCAACAAATATAATGCGAAAGCCTATGATCGTTTAGCGGTTCAAGTGTACAAAGGCACACGGGAGATAATTCAAGCAGCAGCAGCCAATGTAGGCGAAAGCACTAACGCCTATGTTGTCGGCGCTATTGATATGCGTATGAAATCGGAAGGACTTTCGGGATTGCCCTCTAAACCAACCGCAGACAATACCGCTCCCGGAGAAAAGGCGTAGGAGGAAAGAGACGAATGAATGCAACAAAAGGCCACATAAATACAGCCCAAGAAAATGACGGCAGTAAACTTGACAATGCTTTGCAAGCGTTAAAAGCGGCTATAATTCAACTGCCGTATAAAAAGCAGAATATTATTGCCGACTGGCTATTTACCTGGTCAAAATATCTCAGCTTTGAGCAAAATTTCAAGCCCGAAAGGTTACGCCATTTCAGACGTGGCGATATTGTACATATACACCTTGGTTTCAATGTTGGAAATGAGCAAGGCGGTTCACATTATGCAGTTGTTGTGGATATTAACAATAATCGTGGATCAGGGTGCGTAGTAGTTGTTCCTATTTCTTCACTTGATAAGGACAAAGGAAAGGAAAACATTCACGGATCGGAGGTTTATTTAGGCAAGGTCATACCAAATTCAGAAACGGAGAGCTATGCCCAACTGCTTCAGATACGCTGTATCTCTAAGCTGCGGATAATTAAACCAAAAGCCGAAAATGACATGATTTATAGGCTGACATCAGAACAAATGGACAATATTGACAGAAAAATTTTAGAACTTTTTACGAAAAAGTCTTGACATTCTGAAAAATTTGTGGTATCATATATTATAAGCTGTATAGCTTATGCAGACCTTAAATGGTCTCGAAAAAAATTTAACGCTTACGCGGTATAAAATGGGAGCGGTTACGCTCCCATAATTTATAATCACACGGCAGGCGTAACGCCGAATGCCCATGTCATTCGTGATATGGTATCAAAGTTTAAGGGAAGATTATTACATCTGCCCTTTTTTGTTCAAAAATTTTTGTTGTTTTTTACCAAAAAGTATTGCAAAATTTATAAAATTATGGTATAATAAAGAAAGATAAAGAGATGATCTGTATGGATATTCTTGATGAAAAGAAAAAGGAGAAAATATGGCAGACAATAGTTAATATTCTATCCAAAGGCAATGATGTTCTTATACAAAACCGCAAAAACGGATTTGTCATTATAGAGCAAAAAGTAAAAATTTCATATCGTGCCGAATCAAAATAGTAATTCGGAACAGTCGATGAGGGCTAACAGGTGTTTTGTACATCTGTTAGCCTCTTTTTATTTTATGGAATAGGAGGCAGAAAATGATAGCTGAAAAAGAACACTATGAACATATGGCCATATTAAAAACAGAGTATTATAAAAATTTGATGTACTCACATGCTCGTGGTTCGACACCAAGTCGTTATCGTTTAAACCGTGAAGATATAATGAAACTTCCATTCCCTGAAATCAAAGATAAACAAAAAGATTTAGCAATACAAGCAACTGAAGTAAGGCTGCAAGTAAAAAAATTGCGTGATCAGGCTGAAAACGACTGGCAAGCTGCAATGGAACAATTTGAAAAGGAATTGTTGGGAGGATGAGAAATGGATATTAAGCAAATAGAAAATATTTACAATCGGCTTTATATTTTGGGTGATCGTCCTGATTGGGCGGTTGCTCAAATATGCGGCAATGATATTCGAATGATTAAAAGCGGATTAACATTAATTGCTCAAAATATAGAAAAAGAATACCCTAATTTCAGTGCAAGAATTTTTCATTTAAAAGATGGTTTGTTTATTGAATATGGTCACTTTAATCCTGCAATTTTTGGCAGAATTCATGAAATTCTTGAAGCATTGTTAGATGATTATTATTCAAATCTCAGAAACATATGGGATTATATTCATCCGCAAATTGTTTCTGTTTCAAAGCAGCTTTATTTAGACGGTCATTACTCTAATGCGTCATGTGATGCATTCATTGAAGTTAATGACCGTGTAAAGAAACTTTTTCAAAAACTTCGTCCTGGCGAACCTGTACCTGATGGAGATAGCGCTATGAAAACCGTATTTTCTTCCAAATCTCCGATGAGTTTATAAAATTGCATATTATTGCTGTTTCCTGCAGCCGCGATAATTAAGAAATTGTATCCTTTTTTTATTAATTTATCCAGTAACATCTCTATTTGGTCGGCTTCTGCAGATATACTATTTATACTTCCTGTATGACCTTGAGACGCACTATAAGACAAGCCACTACTAGCATAACTGTAATTAATTACTTTTACATTATTGCCAATTAGTAATGCAAGCCCATACTTTTTTTGAATAATTGCGTTGCATTTTTAAGTTCTTCAGTGGTATCTTCCTTAGTTTCACCATCATACGAAAATGCATAAAGCCTGTTCTTAATTGATACACCTGTTATACCCTTTCCATTGTTAAATTTGGCAGCCATTGTACCCGCCACATGTGTCCCATGGTCGCCTTTAGGTGCATATGAATTATTCCAAACTTTTGTAAAATACAAATCCTCGTGTGTTTCATCAAACGCATTGTCAATCAATCCTATTTTTACTGAATGTAAGGCATCCGTTGTTGCGCTGTCATAGCTGCTGCTTTCATTCTCTATAACTCCCATTTCAATTAATGCAGACTCTAATTGAATTTCCTCTATATTCCAGTTATTCCCACTTGGAACGGATTCAACCCACTCATCACTCCACTCACTGTCATTGCTATAAAATTCAGGGGATTCATATGAAATTAAATTCAATGACACATTTTGAATATAAGGAATATCTGATATTATTGAAATCATACCTTTAAGCTCATCAATGTCAATGTCATAATTGAATTCAATTTGATAATCATTTGTAAGTTCGATATAACCTACTATAGATGCATTATAGCTTTCTGCCAATTCGCGAATCTGCTCGAAACCTACATTATCATCCGCCGTTAAAAGCAACTGATGCTTAACGCAGTAAAGTCCATTACCGGCGTCAATAATATCATCAGGTGATGTGATTTCCTTAAAGTAAGCCTCACCAATATCTATTATGTCATTGTCATTTTCGTCAGGTTCAGTTATTGTGGACTTCCCTGATCCCAAAGAATTGATAAATTCTTCGTTTTTATTTAATGTTATGTCTGTTCCACCTACGATTTTAATATTTTGTGCTATAATAATACCGTTAAAGTTTATTCTATCGCATTTAATTGTTACTATGCCGAATGGTGCGTATATAAGTCCACTTCCCAACACATTACTGCTTGTCAGGTCAATGTTTCCAAAGCACGAGTATAAAACCATATTATTGCCGTTAAATGAATTTGAGGAAACATCTATGTTATTTACTGCCATTATAGCTGTATTACTTATTTCAAAATCAGCCGAGTAATTAATGTAGTCTGTTTCCGAATAGGTAGCTATATCAATAATCTGATTGGAATCATAACAATTGTCCGACATATAATTTACATCATCCCAAAAATAAGATAGGTATATTTCCTCCTTGTTAAGCTTTTTTAAAAGGTTATCTTTTGCATTTTGCAGTCGCTTTCTTGCTGCTGCATTTGATATATGTAATGTATCGGCGATTTCGTTATACTTCAAACCAAAGTTTATACGAAGATACAATATTTCTTGATCTGTATCGGATAGCTGCTTGATACATCCGATTATATTATCATAGTTTTTGTCGGAAAGTGACTCATCAGTCAAGTCCAGGAAGTTATCACTCAAAGGCACTGTTTCCACACGTCTTCTCTCTTTGTTATACATATTGATTGAAGTGTTCCTAACCGTAATGACAATATATTTCTCCAACTTGTGAGGTTCTAAATCCTTAATTTTTTCAAAGCATTTTGCAATGCTTAAAAATGCCTCCGAACAAGCATCTTCGGCTAGCTCATTGTTTTTCAATATATTAAAAGCAATTGAATAAGCCAAACGGTTATATTTTTCATATAGTTCCTCAAATGACTTTTTATCATCCTTATCATCAATCAGTGCCAAACAAAAAAACAACATACTGTCAACCCCTGTCCATATTTATGATTTTATTTTCCATTGAGACCAATCATTTCCATACTATTTCCTCTTTCAGCCGTTTCCAGTTTCCCCAAACTATTGACCAAAGCAGGCAACTCATAAATAGGGGTTTTGTATTTCTCACAAATCATCTGCGACTTTTCAAGAAACTTTTTAGCATTGAAATTTTCGTGGTTATCAAGGTAAAACGCCCCAAGATTATTGCATATGTTATAGTACAGCGAAATTTCACGTTGAGAGTATTCCTTGTCACCCAACAGAATATCGGGAACAAGCTTTTGTGCAGTTCGGGTAAATTTGATTGCCGCCACAGTGTTTTCATTGAAAAGTTTGGCGAATGCAGCCTTACACATAAAATAAACCGCTTTGGAAAGATTATCGGAAACAATGTCAACATACCTCTCCATTTCTGAAATGTACGATTTCATCCTATGCTCGTCCTCAAAAGTTTCCGCATAGGGACAAGCATTTATCAGAAAATAAAAGTACCGTTCAATATCATTTTTAGCTGTAAACTCCACAATCCTATCGGCAATTTCAAGTATAGTAGCTTGCCGCATAACATTCATTTTGGTATATAAATGGTGCTGAAATTCATCAATCAGCTTTTCCATAAAGCTGCAACAATTATCCATATCGGGAGCAAAATCCGCAGCGGCAGCCTCTCCAATAAGTGGGTGTACGCATATAATATGCTCGCTGTACTGCACAAGCCCGATCTCGTCTAACTCGTTAATAACGTTCATATTTTTGATGTTCGATAGTTGCATGAAATATTCATCCCTTATTCCGTTTACAGGTATGAGAGATAGTAATCTCATTATATTTTTCTGCTCATCCGTAAGAGCGAAAAGTCTGAAAAGCTGATGAATATGTTCATAATATGTAGCTGAAATATCCTTGCGTATTTTGTCGGAAACATCCAATCCAACGTGTTCGTTAAGGATTTTGTCAAGGAGCTCATCGGCGGTAAATGCACTTTTCTTTAAAAGCCGCAAAATCAATTCACAGGCAAGAGTATGGTCATATAACGCTGCAAAGATTCTGTCAAGTGTTTCCCTGTCAACGTCTGTAACTTTCAGCTTTTCCGCAATTTCAAAAAGATACTGCCGCTCTATATTCGGCATTTCAAATACAGCATAATCCTCACCGATATGACTTCTCGTTGTAAAAATAATTTTGCAGTTCAGTTCCATAATATCGTCAAAATTTTCGTCATCTTCGGGAACAATATCAAAATTATCAATAACAATCAAAGTGTCGTTCTGCATAACCCGCAAATAATTCATATGCTGCGTGTAGAGATTTTCCAAAATTTCATCGGACTTATCGCCCTTAAAGTTAATTCCCGCAATAGTATTTTTCAAGCTATCAGCATATGTAATAAACAAAATATTCGTAAAATCCGACTTATTATCCTTTATAAATTTTTTCACAAATTCACTTTTGCCAATACCGCCCACGCCGTAAATAAATATTTTATCCTCAGCTTCAAGCATTTCCGAAAATGCTTTAAGCTTTTTTTCTCTTCCGCAGAAGTATTTACAGCTTGATATGGTAGGAATATTTATTCGCTCCGACATTGACGGTGACTCTGCTCCAGCTTTTGTTGGACGGTTAAGAGAAAATATTATTACCTTTGTTAGAAAATCCGTGATTTCGTCCTCGGCTTTGGGATAATTACTAAGCAAAGTATCTCTGTCCGATTCATTCATACCGTCCGAAATAATCAGTTGTCGAATTTCGTCGCACATACCAAACTTGTCCGAAATATGCGGTATAACACGGTCGTTCAAATCATCATACAGCACTGTGTAGTTCTCAGTTTCAGAGTAAAACTGCCGTCCCTCACGTTCAAGAACCTTTTTACGGTTTCTGACCTTGTTAGCTGTGTATTCAGCGGCAATATCCAGCTTCCCGTTAAATTCATAGTAAGAATATAGGATTTTTGAATACAATTCATCCTTTTTTAAGCTGACAGCATACCTTAAAAGTATTCCAAACACCTCCGCAAAGTCGCATATAACCATAATTTGCACAACCTTTCAATTTTTTAGTCCTGTTTTGAGCCTTTTTTAAACCTGTTTTGTTCCGTCAAAAAATAATATACTTAAATTACAGGCGGGAGATACCAACGATTAAAGAATTGGTATTACTTGCCAAGTATAAGTATAACATATGGAGGAAGAAAATGCAAGTTTTTAAAAATTGTAGGATTATCGGGATCGACCACGGTTACGGCAACATCAAAACTGCCAACACCGTAACACCTACAGGAGTATCTGTATATGATACCGAACCAACCTTTGAAGGTAACGTTCTCTTTTATGACGGACGGTATTACCATTTCGGTGAGGGACACAAATCGTTCATTTCCGACAAAACTGAAGACGGGGATTTTTACGCTGCAACGCTTTTGGGGATCGCTAAAGAACTTTCAAGAGAAAAGATTTACGAAGCAGACGTATATATCACCGCAGGGCTGCCCCTTACTTGGGTTAAAAATCAACGAGAGAGCTTTCGGGAGTATCTTATGAAAAATCCCGGCGTGACCTTCAAGTACAACAAAAATACTTACAAAGTTCACATCACAGGGTGCAGCATTTATCCGCAGGGATATGCGGCGGTAATCGGCAAGCTTGGCGAGATGAACGGCGTAAATATGCTTGCAGACATTGGCAACGGGACGGTAAATATTATGTACATAAACAACCGCAAGCCTGTTGAAAGTAAGTGCTGGACAGAAAAACTGGGCGTTAATCAATGTATGATCGCTGTACAAAACGCTGTTCTTGATACATTTGGTGCGAGAATTGATGAAACGATTATTGAGAATATTGTCCGCTTCGGCAAGGCAAATATCGGCAAGAAATATCTTGACTGCATTACTGCGCAGATCAGGATTTACGCCGAGAAAGTTCTTGACGTTCTTGAAAAGTACGAGTACAATTCAGAACTTATGAAGCTGTACATTACGGGCGGCGGCGTTTCCATTATGAAAAATTTTGCCGAGCTTGATTTTGAGAACGTCGTTCTTATTGAAGATATTTGCGCTGCGGCGAAGGGTTATGAAACAATTTGTTTGCAGTCGTTAAGGAGGGATAAGTAATGATTTGGAGTACGAATTTACATTTTAATCTTGATAAATCTCCCTATCGTGAGGCTTACAATTATTTAAAAAATATGGACAGGAAAGCTCACAAGTCCATTAACAGGGTAGTTGCTGTCGCTGTTTGTGAACATTTCAAGCGGCTTGAAAAATCGGAAAACGACCCGTATTTTGAAACGAGAGAGCGTGAGGATAATTTCGTAAAACGAATTGTTCAGACTGTCGGAAATGCTGTTGAAAAGGCTATGCCGAGCTTTATGGCAGCATATATAACCGCTAAACTGTCGGATATACAAAATGTTTCAAGAGGTAGTACCATTTCTGAAAATGTGGTATTGAAAGGGGAAAATTCCGATACTGCCGCTGATAATATTGATTTCGATTTTGTTGGAAATTAAGGGATTTCCAATACTGTTTTAAAAAATAGCAGTAATATTATTTATGCAATTTGGTATTGAAATGTAAACGACAATTTTACATGAGGATTATCGGCACTATTAAAATAATATAGCTATATCTATTGCACGTTGTTTCAATATCAGAAATGGCAAAAAACTATATCAAAGAAGGCGTGCTGACGCAAATACGGCACAGCAAATTCCTGCGGAATTTGTGTAATTGCCTCGGCTAAATGTCGCTGTAATTACAGCTTTGCACAGGTGCAAAGCAAATCTGCCTGCGGCAGAACAAGCCCCTATCGGGGCAAAGCAGCACTCCACAGGAGTGCATAGCGAGGTACGTCTAATGGCTATCCTAACGGCAGCCATTAGACTGTCGGCATAGCCGCCACCTCGCTCAGGAGAACTTCCCCCGAGACCCCCTTTGCTTGCGCATATGCGCACAAAAGGCAGAGTCTTTAAACATACCGCTACAACACGAAAGGAGCATTATCATGAAAGAAAAACGTATACGGGACAAGCAAATGATTGTCCGTTTTACCAAGCGTGAACTATCGGAATTTTCCGATAAAATGAAGCAAGCGAAATCCAAAAGCCGTTCCGACTTTATTATGTCACTGGTGAGAAACAAACCCATAATCGTTCCCGACGGTCTGCCCGAGATTGCCGCAGAACTAAAACGACAGGGCAATAATCTCAATCAGATCGCACGGTTTTTTAATCAGACGAAAAGTTGTCCATATCAGCTTAGTCACGCATTGAAGAATTGTGAATTGTCCTATGAAGCAGTGAAAAATCTTGTTTTTAAAATAAACGGGAGGAAATAGTTATGCCGATTTTTAAAGCGGCTGAAAATAAGAAGTGTGGGGGTAAGGGAGGTTTTAAAACCTCTCCCCAACCCACGCTTGCCTCGTAAATTTTACGAGCCTTTTCATGGATCTCCCAACCGATAGAAACACGGTCGGGATCATCTCCTGCGGTAGTCAGCACGATATACACAGGCTGTTTTCTGGCCGAACCCGAGCCGAAGGTCATAACGTCCCAAAGATCACGGTTCGGTTGAGCATGAAGCTCATCAAAAATAACGCAGGTGGGCTTGTAACCATGCTTTGAATACGCCTCGGCAGATAGAACCTTGAACACCGTGTGCGTCACCTTAGTATCTCCAAAAGTCTAATTCTTCATTTGAGAACAATATGCACACTATTTCAACGAGTAAACAATTACTAACAAACAATAATTTTGTGATATTCATTGGTCGTTTAATAGCTGATTATTTTATAAAATTTACTGTTGAACTTCTTTAACTTAATATAATTACAAAGCAATAGTTTGGCAACAATAAATTTGCAAAATATCAATTTATTAGAATATCGTGGACCAATTTGAATTTCCTATTGATTTTCACATAAATATATGGTATAATAATATTAAAGATTTATGCGAAAAGAGGTTTTTTGATTGATTGAAAAAATAAAAATAAGCAACTTTAAAATTTTTAAATCTTTAACTCTAGATGATTTACATCAAATTACACTTATATCGGGAAAAAATAATGTTGGCAAGTCAACTTTATTGGAAGCCATTTTCTTTTCCAACGACTATTTCAACTCTGAGTCATTCATTAAAATAAATAATATTAGAGTAGCAGCAAATACTTTAAGAACAGATATTTGGAAGTCGTTTATCAATGTATATTCGGAAATAAGCTCGTTTGAGATAGAAAAAGTTGAGAATGGTATTAAAAAAAATATTTCTGTCGAACTCTCAAATAACAGGAATATAACTGCACATTCTCCTCTTGATAGTACGAATTTTGTTGAAGCACAAGTTTCCGAAAAAACAAACGACAATAGAATCATTACACATCAGTTGTCGATTTCGGCCTCAGACGAAAAAAACAAAGACACATTACAGTATTTTGTGAAATTTGATGGGCAAATTCAAACCGTTAGCAATTCCTCGCCGGATAACCCATTGCGTAACTGCACTTATACCAGTTTCATTTCTTCTAAATCGATGAACTGGCCTTTATTAGCTGAAATGTTAGGCAGACTTGATATGGAAGGCAAAATCAATGATGTTGTAAAAGCACTTCAAATACTTGATCCCGAAATAATAGGAATAAAAATATTTGTGCAGAATAGTGTTATAAGGCTTTATGCTTCTATGAATAATGGACGCAGTATGCCCATTGACCATATGGGCGATGGAATTTGCAAATTGATTGCAATTTGCGTATTAATTCTCTCAAATCCTAACAGTTTAATATTAGTAGATGAAATGGAAAATGGTTTTCATTACTCTGCACATAAGAAAATATGGGAAGCAGTTTATGAAGCTGCTAAAATATCTAACGTTCAGGTAATTGCGACAACTCATAGTTATGAGTGCATTAAAGGCGCTTCAGAAGCTATGGATGAAAATGAAGATTTTGGCTATATCAGATTGGATAATGTTTCTGATAATATTGTTGCCAAATCTATGAGCAGCAAACAATTAAAAATTGCAATCGAATCAAATTTAGAAGTTAGATAGAGGGAAAATATTATGTCGGAAAATAAAAAAATAAATTCTAAAACAAAACACCTTATTTTATGCGAAGGCAGGGATGAAAAACTATTCTTTATATGGTTTTTAGACTATTTTAAAAATAAATCGAGTTCGGATTATGATAAATATAATGAAATCCAAATTGAAGATATTGGCGGCAATGCAGATTTTGTTAAGCAGTTAAGCGTTTGGAAATTGGTTTCAGACTTTGAAAATTTAAAAACCGTCGGCATTATTCGCGATGCTGAAACAGATTCATCCGGGGCACTGCAATCAATTCAACACTGTTTTTCATGTAATGATTTGCCGCAACCGCAAGATTGCTTTGAATTAACCGAGGGTGAAGATGGCGGCATAAGGACAGTGTTTGGCATTCTCCCTGGCACAAAAACTGGCAGTAAATGGGACAATGGAACCTTGGAAGATTTGTGCTTAAAAATATTAAAAGATCCCCAGTCATCAGAAAAAATAATTTCGATATCCAAGTACTTAGACCAAGCACAAAATGATTTTAAATATAAAATAAATCATATGCATAAGGCCAAACTGCATACATATTTCTCATCAAACGAGCCATTCATCGGCAGCAAAATTGGAGAAGCCGCTAAACGTGGTGCGTTTAATTTTGAAAGTGATATATTGATTAATTTTAAGAAAATGTTTGATGATATGGTTAAATAAGGGGTAAGATGTGTCTGAATAAAGAACCGTGTAAATGCCAATAATAACCATAAATAAAATAATGGAGGAATTGGTATGAAAACAAGAAACCACGGTTTAGACGAAAGAGACATGGAGCTTGTAAAGCTTCTGATGGCGGATTGCAAAAGCACGGGAGATATTCAAGCGAAACTAAAAAAATTATTTGCTGGGACTATAGAACAAATGCTGGAAGTTGAAATGGACGAGCACCTCGGTTATGAGAAAAATTCAGTAGATGGAAACAATTCAGGAAACAGCAGGAACGGCTATGGCAAAAAAACTATCAGCAGCGATTATGGCGACTGCGAAATAGCAGTACCTCGTGACAGAAACGGAAAATTTGAGCCGAGAGTGATTGAAAAAAGACAGACTCGCACGGACGAAATTGAGCAAAAAATCATGGCGATGTACTCAAAAGGGATGTCCCAGCGAGACATTGAAGATACATTGCGAGATATATACGGTTCTGACATTTCACAGGGAATGATCTCAAAGATAACGGACAGGATTCTACCCGAGGTTAATGAATGGCAAAATCGCCCGTTGGACAAAATTTACCCTGTAATATTCTTTGACGGAATAGTGTTTAACTCGAGAAAAGACAACAAAATTGTCAGCAAATGTGTGTACTCGGTTCTGGGAATCAACATGGAGGGACATAAAGAAATATTGGGGACATGGATATCGGAAAACGAGTCAGCAAGCTTTTATGCAAGCATATGCGCAGACCTGAAAAGCCGCGGTGTATCGGACATTTTCATAGCTTGCCATGATAATTTGACAGGACTTTGTGAAGCAATAAATTCAATTTTCCCAAAGACTAAAAATCAGCTTTGTATTGTTCATCAGATAAGAAATTCCTGTAAATTTGTGCCTTACAAGGACAGGAAATCGGTGTGTGCTGATCTTAAAAAAATTTATGGCGCGGTAAACCTTGACGACGCTGAATATGCGAAGGAAGAATTCCGTGAAAAGTGGGATAATAAATACCCGAACATTCTCAAATCCTGGGATAAAAACTGGGTGGAACTGACTGCATTTTTTGAATTTCCGCAGGAAATCCGGAGAATAATATATACGACGAACACCGTTGAATCGTATCACCGAATGGTGAGAAAATTTACAAAATCTAAGGCAATCTTCCCAACGGATGATTCTATACGCAAAGTCGTTTATATGAGCGTATGCGAGATTTCAAAAAAGTGGAGTATGCCTGTCCGTGACTGGGGACTTGCATATGCACAGCTTGCAATTTTCTTTGAGGACAGATTTGCAGCCTGACGGATGTTGGGACTCCGTCCCAAACCCTGAGGTTTATCCGCTTTGGAGATACCCGATGAAGAAAAAAACAGCGGTTTTTTCCGCTGCTCTTCATCGTAATATCTCGCAGTCTGCGTTGGGTCGCTCCTCAGCGTTGCCTCATTTTTTACTGCATTTTTAGTGTTGACATTTTTTCCTTAGAAAATGCATTTACACAGTTTAAAGCCAAAACCCCAACATATAGCCTTTTAAACACAAATGTGTAGGAATAGTCAACGAATAGTCGGCTATTCCTACATGCGCTTTTAACTCTACAGCACTTTGATAAATGCTCCAGGATAGTCTTTTTTAACGGTTGCTAAATACGCCTCTGCATTAGTCTTCGACAAAAATGCTCCGACCTGCACATAATACTTAGCGGCGTTTTTTTCTGACGGTGTTTCCTCAGCATTCATCAACTTCTTAACACGTTCCTTAAACGCCGAAAATCTTCCGTTAGCTACTTCGGCACTCTGATATTTCGTAGGCGACCAGTACAGAGGACACTGCTTCTTTGTCACGTCATAATGTCTGATAATATCCTCCGATGACAGCCCGAACTTTTTCAGTAAATATGCGCACAGCTCTGCAAGGCTTGCTTCTGTCTTTTCATTAAATTTTCCCGTACTGTCGGGGTGGCAGCATTCGATGGAAATGCTGTAGCCATTTGCCTGATTGGTGCAGTAAGACCATTCATCCAGAGGAATGCACTGAATTATTTCGCCATCCAGTCCGACGATAAAGTGAGAAGAAACATATGTACCGCCTGTTTTCTGATTCTCGAAATAGTTTCTATTGGCGATAGCCGAGCTGCCGGGGTTTCCCACATAATGCACAGCAATTTTAATCACCTTTTCGAGTTTGATCTGCGGTCTGCTGAACTTATTGGGCGTTAAAAAATTCTCCGTAATTTTCATTTATTTATCCTCCTTAATATTAACGTATTGGTTCACGCTTGACATCATACTTGCAGTGCATATACCCGCCAGGATACGGGGCATTGATTTTGAATTTTGGGAAGTGCAAACAGTATTATTTTTATGTTTTGCACCATTTACATATTTGTTACTGCTTCTTGGTCTTTTCATCTTTGTCCTCCATATCATTCTTATCCCGAATCTGCTTAAGCACCTCTACAAGTTTCTTCGGCAGTTCGACTCCTAAGTTTTCGATATTTTCAAGAAGCGAAAGCCCCTCGTTTCCTATGTAATAAAGTGCGACGGCCGTTCTGAAAATATCCCCCGACCGCATCACATAGAAATCAATAAAATGAGCAACGCCAACCAAGGCAATAATACAAACCTTTCGTACAATCCCCCAAAAACCGATTTCCGAAGAAAGAACCTTCTTTCTGGCAGCGGCGGCAACACCCGTGATGTAATCAATTGATATAAATGCCAGCAGCGCCGTCCATGCCGCCTAAAAACCCTGACAGGGCAGTAATTATCATGCCTAAAATGATCTTCGACAATTCCGTAAGTCTATCCATATCTTAATACCTCCCGTAAATAAAGTTAAGTACTGCATACAACCGTGCAGGTCATAGGGTCTGCGACAATCTGATTGCCGATTTCTATAATGCATTTATGTTCGGTTATATTGCTCGTATCGTTGCCAAGCCAAGAAAACACCAGTTTTACTGAGCCTGCGGTTCGTAAATTTATGGGGAATCTCTTGACCGTGATGTAATGCGCCATGACATAAGCCTTCATTACAAATCCAAACACCTCGTTTTCTCTTGTATCGCTTAAAACCTTTCTTGATATGAAATTCATTCTTTTTCCTCCTTTTTTCAGACAACAAAAAAGGACTTCCAAATATTTGAAAGTCCTGCATAAACACGAACAGCCCACTACTTTTTTCATAGCGAGCTGTTTGTGCTGTACATTATTTTGTTGTCAATGGCTTAGTTATTGGGTTTCTTTATTGTTCTTTACGGATACCTATCAGATGGTTTGTTTAATATACCAAAGCCTTATATCATGCCCATTTGACAGGTACACATCATGGTAATATCGTTATCAATATTTATGCAAATGCGGCACTTGATACATATATCAATGAAAAATCGGAGGAGCTCTCTGGAGAGATGAATCAGAGGCTTTCTCTTACCATAGCATTTCTTTGCCGTCCGAGATTGTTCATATTCGATGAGATTACGGCCAATCTCGATAAGTGATCAAAGAGATTTTGTTCTTGATAATATCAAGAACTATGCCAAGAGCATTGGTGCCGGCATTCTATATATCTCATGATCCATGTGTTGTTGACAGATGTGAAAAGGCCATTATACTCAGAAACAAGCTTCGTGAAAATACATCAAACAAACCGGAGGTCGCATGATTTCTATTCCCTTTCATGAGAGAGACTGAGAATGTGGTATCACATATTTGTTGTGAGGACATCACACCTTAACATACGGCGAACTTCAAAAATAAAAGGAGATTTTCAATATGAAAGTATTCACAGAGAACCGAACGGACAGCACATGGAAGGCTGCGTATGTCGCACGAACATCCCAGAGTCGGAAGACCGATTCCGCCCCACGAGAGAAAGGCAATGATGTACATCGAGTTTGGTGAGGATGATCTGATGATTCTGAATGAGGTGTTCGGTGACACTGATAATGCTCAGGCAGCAACTAACATTATCCAAGATGCGCCTCCTGAAATCCAGATCATTGCTGTCCAGCTCATAAAAATGATTGAAGGAAATGTAAATGAATGCTCCTTTAAAAATTATATAAACAAAATCCCCCTATACTCGTAAACCGAAGCAGTGTTCTGATTTCCGCACCGGATGGCTCGGTCAAGAGCCATGATAGTTGTAACTGCACCATAAACCTTCTCTGTAGATTTTTCCTTGTCTGCCTTAATATCGCCTGCCGGATCGGTGTGGATAAAAATATTGTCCATATTCCAGCGAAGAACAGGGTGTCCTCCATGAACAATACGCTGTTCCAGCGTTAGCTTCATTAGTTCCTTGGTGGGTGGAGACATATCTTTGAATCCCTGCCAGAGGGGAACAGCAGTAATCCCATGTTCTCAAGATTCTGAAATTTCCAAAAGACGATTTGGAAATTTATTGCAAATTGCCGCAAACTACGTAATACCGTCATTTGTCGACAAAGCTACGAAAAACAAGTTTTGCTGTTATAGCCTAACTTTTCGGACAAGTTTTATACACCCTTATATATTTCAAGTAACTGTTGCACACTGCAGCAGTTACTTTTTACTGCTTATTTATTGTTGCTCTCCGATTGACTGTACTGCGCTTGATATTCTACAATTTTCTCAATACCGATCAGCCTGACCATATCATTATCAGCAGCAACTGCGTTAAGTTTATCGTCAAAACCGCTTTCTGAAAATAAATAATAGTAAAACTCCGCCTTTTCTTTCTGCGGAGATAATTTGGCAGCAGTATCAAGATATTCGGATAAACTGAACGGCTTTCCCTTAAACTTGCACTCGCCAACAAGATATTTATCAGACCTCTGAGAAACCGCAAGCAGGTCGATCTCTGTCTCCTGCACTTCCGTACTGTTTTTGCGGCGTACTGTTGTTTTTCCCCACCAACGTCCCATTCGCTTGTAACGAAAAGGCAATTGATTTGCTTTCTGCAATTCTCTTACATATTCGCGGCAAACATCTTCAAAAGCTAAGGATGCAAACTCATGCAGATTTGGCTTGATCGCATATTCAAACACACCGTCCACATCACCGCTTTCAAGGTCGGAATAATTTGTGAATACAAAAGCATACCAAAAGCGAAAAAAATTATCCGTCAACCGATAAAGTCCGCGGTTGGTATTTGCACGCTCCTTTGTACCGTCATCAACGGAAAATTCACGCTCAACAATTTCAAGTTCAATCAAATTTTTCAGATAAACACTAGTTTTGGATGTATCTTCCACCAGCGACTTCATGCTAATATCATTTAACCTTGTATTGCCCAGAGCCACCGCTTCAATAATAGAATTATACAACGGCGTTTCGCGAAGCTCCTGCTTAAGCAAAAATTCCACCTCGCTATACAGTGTACAGCCCTTTGTCAAAATGTTTTTTTTGATATTGTTTTTCAAGGAAATCTCAGGGTCAAACTGTCTAAGATAATGCGGAATTCCTCCAAGAATAGCATATGTGATTATTTTGTCACGATAATTATAATTCGGAAAAAACTGCATTGCGTCATAAAACCCCATAGACTTCATTTTATAAATACCGTTGGCACGACCGTACAGCGGATTTTTTTCGGCAAGCAGTTCCTTTTCAATAAAACTCATAGCGCTGCCGCAAAGTACAAGCATTACGTTTCTGTCCTTTAAAAGCTCGTCCCAAACGTTTTGCAGAATGGACGGAATACTTTCATTTCCCTTGCACATATACGGAAACTCATCGATTACCAGCAGCCTTTTTTTCTCACCGTAAGGCAGGTCGGGAATACTTTTCAAAGCTGTTTCCCAATCTGAAAATTCGTTTATATAACTTGCCGCAGGGATATTTTCTTTCAGCAGCTTTTCGGAAAAGCTATGCAGCTGCAATTTGTCTGAAACTTCACGGCAGGAGTAAAAAACGTGCTGTTTGCCTTTACAAAATTCTCGCAGCGTTTCCGTTTTGCCCACACGTCTCCGTCCGTACAGCACCACAAGCTGACCGTCCTTGCTGTTATATTTATCCTCCAAAAACTGCAATTCCTGTTTCCTTCCAATAAACATAGCATCACCTCAAATATCTAATCTGGATTTAGTAAATCTTGATTTGATACTATTATACACCATTGTTGTAAAAAAATCAATAGGAAAATAAAAAAAATTTGATTTTATCTGACAATAATTTAAGAGCCGAAGGTCAGCAAACTTTCGGCTCCTTGCTTTTACTAAAATCCGGTGCATTTGTCACAGCCAAGACATCGTGTCCTGCTTCCTTTGCGCCATTCATAAAGTTATCTGCTGGCAGATTTTATGCGCCGTTTTTATGCAGACTGCTTTCTATAATAAATGTTTTCTTCAATCCTCAACAACAAATGCATTAAGAAGTGATTCACCCATTCCGGGAGTCTCAGGATCATGTGATGTCTTTCCTGTATCGAGTGCGCGGATCGAATCCATTTCCCGGTCTGTCAGCGAAAAATCAAAAATGTCAATATTACCTTTGATCCGATCGGGATTTATAGATTTCGGGAGGGTAACAAAACCTTCCTGAACCTCAAAGCGGAGAATGATCTGTCCCGGATTTTTTCCGTACTTTTCAGCAAGCGCTGTAATTACAGAGTTATTCAGCAGTTCGGAATTTCCGTGTCCGAGGGGATACCAGCATTCTAATTTAACATTGTTTTTATCCATTATCGCACGAAGCTCTTTCTGCTGTGAAAACGGATTGAATTCTACCTGATTCACAGAGGGCATGGTGGAAAAACGGGGCACAAATTCATTCCATATTTTCGGTGTCATGTTGGAAACTCCTATGGAACGCAGCTTGCCGTCAGCTTTTGCCTCCTCCATTGCTTTCCATGCGCCGGGAACATCACCATAGGGCTGATGTATCAGATAGAGGTCGATATAGTCAAGACCCAGCTTGCGAAGTGAACGCTCGATACCGATCTTTGCACGGTCATATCCGTAATGCGAAAGCCACAGCTTGCTTGTAACGAATATTTCCTCTCTCGGAATACCGCTGTCACGGACAGCCTTTCCCACTTCCTCCTCATTGAAGTAAGCTGTTGCTGTGTCAATGTGGCGATAACCGGCGTCCAGTGCCTCGCGAACCGCCTTGTACGTGCTGCCGTCTGCCTGTATCATAAATACTCCGAAGCCAACAGCGGGGATTTTTACACCGTCATTTAAAGTTATCATTTCCATAATAATATCCTCCTTTATTCTCTGCCCTTTACAGTGTTTAAAAATTCAGCAATGTGCCAGTCATAGTGGTCAATAATTTCCGTATGACCTGTATCAAGTGTGCCTATCTTTTTCATTTCCTCGTCTGTTAAAGTAAAATCAAATATATTGATATTTTCCTCTATGCGTTCCTTGTGAACAGACTTCGGAATTACAACAACACCACGTTTGACATTCCAGCGAAGAATCACCTGTGCAACGGTTTTATTATGTGACTTTGCAATTCCAGCCAGTATTTCATTTGTAAAGATACCTCTGCCGCCCTCTGCAAAAGGTCCCCACGCCTCAACCGCAGTGCCGAAATGCTCTGCACATTCAAGATCGGTGTTTCTCTGGAAAAATGGGTGACATTCTATCTGATTTACCATAGGTTTTATTTCGGAGTTCATGCAAAGGTCTGTAAGCCTTTCGGGATAGAAATTTGATACTCCGATTGCACGAACCTTTCCCTCTTTGTAAAGTTCTTCCAACGCTTTCCATGCGCCGTAATAATCCGACAATGACTGATGAAGAAGTATCAGATCCATGTATTCCATGCCAAGTCTTTTCAATCCTGCCTCATATGCCTTTTTTGTTTTTTCATATCCGAAATTGGATAACCATATCTTTGACGTAATAAATACCTCGTCGCGTTTAAGACCGCTTTTCTGAATTGCCGAGCCAACAGCTTCCTCATTCATATAGGTCTCTGCGGTGTCAATGAGACGGTAACCTGCGCCAAGCGCGTCAAGTACGCTCTGCTCGCACTGTTTGAGGTCATCTACCTGATATACCCCTAATCCTATCATAGGCATTTTAATTCCATTTGCCAGCGTTTTGAACTCCATAAAATTACCTCCTGTATGAATTTATGATTTTTGTAAGACTATCCTTGCAGAAGTCTTTTATTATCTCAGTCTGATCTATTTTTCCGTCCGACATACACCATAATGCAACAGCGCCGTAGTATGCTGAAATTATCTGCATTGAAATTGAAGAAACAGGCATATCTGATTGCAGGATTCCGTTATCAACCGCATTTTGCAGACAGCCTTCAATAAAGCTCCTGTCATAGTTTAATTTATCCATTCCAAGCGTATCGCCCTCAAGCGGAGAGGTAACGCTGCGATACCACTGCTGTGCGATCTGCAGAGAATTTTCCTTAATAATTGAAGCAGAATCATTGAGAAACTGCTCGATTTTTTCAGCAGCATCCATTTCTTCATCGGAAGCTCTCCTCAGTGCCTTGTCCAGATTTTCGTAGGCAATAACGGAGATAATATCCTCTCTGCGCTTAAAATAGGTGTAAAATGTTCCCTTTGCTACACCCGCCGTCCTGGTAATGTCATCTATAGACATTTCGTGATATTTTTTTGTTTCCGACAGCTTTTTCACTGCGTCTATCAGCTTTTGTTTTGTTTCCAGTGCTGCCTCCTGCCGTTTTCCCATGAGCCTTCTCCTTTCTATTTACTAAAATTATTATACCACAGTTGTTGAATATAGTCAATGACTAAATTCATTTTCTGCACAATGCACAATTAAATTCAGGGAATAATATACATAATGCACAAAACAAGTCTTGCTTTAGATAAAGATGTCGCTGAGAACTTGTTTATATAGATGATATAATAAAATAAAAGAGGATTTGTTTTGACAGAAGATAGAATAATCAGCGTCTTGATCGGGTTGGTCCGAGCTTGTAACAACAACCCCAAATATGCTTACAACAAATATCCATGCGGATTTTATGGCAGGCAAAGTCACGCTGAACGGTGAAGAGAAATTTAAAATGCAGCTGACAGTTTTGTTTTGATCATACGGTACGGGAGATTGGTTTACCTAAGGCACAAATATAATTTCGCTGAAAAATGCCGCTGTAAATTGAAGCATTTCAATTTACAGCGGCAAATCCTTTTTGCAGAACCTGACCGACATTTTTTTTCTAAGCTGTTTGATGAATATAAAAAATACAGCAATGCAATAATGTTCGCATTTAGGCTGACAGCAAAAGCAGCACCACAAGAACAGCGACTGGAACTGTTACCGTATCATATTCGCTGGGAGAAAACAGTTCGGTTGCCGCTC
>CAMWIR010000005.1 GCA_947174365.1 uncultured Ruminococcus sp.
ATATTGTACATTCATTTTTGATATTGAGAAATTTCCCACAAACTATTTTAACCAAATCTCCGCATTAAAACGCAGTCCCGTTTCATTATTAATTAAAAGTTATTCCTCGGCATAGTACAGCAGATTTTTCCTTACCGCTGCGATCATCTGCTTGTAAAGCTCGCCCGAATCCGCTAAGGAACAGATATTTACGGGGTCGTTGAGGAATGCGTTAAAAGCAATGTCCAGATCACGCTCAAGATATGCCCTTACCACAGCCTCACGGTTATAAACGTGCCGCAGGGAAAGACCCAAAATGTCACGGGGCAGCTCTCCCGCCGTTACGGGGCGGACTCCCTCGACGCTGACAAGAGCGTTGGTGCACACTATCGCCCCCTCGGGAATGCCCCTGACCTGCCCCATATTCGGCAGATTTACAGAGGCTATGAAGTTGCCGCCGCCGCACAGGGCACGGATTATCTGCGGCACCTCCGTAGGCGTTACCGACCGCTGCAGCGGCTCGCCCAGCATATATTTCTTTGCTCTTGCCGCCTTATCCGACATTATCTTCTTTTTGTATCCTGCCGTCATTGGGGAAAATTTCCAGAAGGACATGATTTTCGGCGAACCCGTATACCAAGGGGGGCAGAACTCGGCGGCGGTGCGGTCGTTCACCGCAGGGATAAGCCCGTACCGCAAAAACAGGTCAAACTTGACCTTGTGTGCGTCGGCGTCGGGATTGGTCTTGAACTCGTTAATGCGAAACTCATAGCCCGAATCACCGTATTTTTCCGCATATTCACGGAACATTCCCATAAGGCTCTCCCCGCCTGCATATATGCTGTCGAACCAGGAAAAACCGCTGATTCCCAGCAGATTTGTCTTTATATCCCTCCTGCGGATTCCCGAAACGCCTTTCGTTTCGCAAAGCATTGTAGCTATAAGCTCACGGCAGGCGAATGTGCTGTTATCCGCTCCTATAAGCTTCATTTCGGGAAAAACCCTCAGCATAACGCTCATACACTCCGCCATAGGCGTACACAGATTTATGACCCAAGCACCGGGGCAAAGGCTGCGGATAAGTCTTGCATACTCCGAGCAGACGGGCATCATCTTCAAGGCTCTGATTATCCCTGCAACGCCCGAATTTTCGCCGCTTGTCTGCATAATTCCATAGCTTTCGGGCAAGTGCAGCTCGCTTACGCTGTCCTCAAGGTCTCCCGTCTCAAAGCTGAGGATAACAAAATCCGCATCCCGCAGCGCTTCCTCGGGAGTGTCACAGGCAAGGTATACTATGTCCCCTCTGTTTTTGCCGTTATCGTGGATATTGTTGCCTATGACCTCATTGGCAAGGGCGCAGTCCTTATCCGTATCGTAGAGCTTTACCATAGCGCACAGCGCCTCGTCCGCCAAGGCAGGCATGAGCCGCCACCCCCAGCCTCTCGAACCGCCGCCTATATAGGCAATATTTATTCTCTGCGCTGCCGCAGCGTTTTCACTGTTCATGATCTGTTATCTCCTTTTTGGCGTTTTATCTGCTGTCCGCCAAATTTTATTGACCGACTGTCGGCTTTTTCCAAATATACTTAATTATATTATCCTATAAATCTTCTTTTTTGTCAAGGGGTTATTGAAAAATTAATAAATTTATTGCTGTGCGGTGTCGGATATGATTTGGCTTTGTCTCCGCTCAAACGCCGGGGAGATAGATTTTTCTTCCTCCTCACACGTCGGAAAATGGTCTTATTGTCTTTCCGTGAATGTGTTTTTGAAATGCGTTCACTTTTCGGAAGCTGTGAGTTGCCTGATAATTGGAGTAAAGCCGGTTTCCCCAACGTTTGAGGGGGAAAAGCTCCGGGGTGTTTAATCGTTAAATTTTATTGCATAGAGAAAACATACAGATTTTACAGAGATATTTGTGCAATAAAGAGAATTTAACATTTAGATAAATTTAATTGCGTAAAGCTGTTGACAAATAAACAATAATGTGCTAAAATAATAACACAGCGCAAAATATAATCTCAATATAATATTATTGTTGATAATTTTTACAGTTAACAACATTTCCCGCCTTGCATTCTGTACGTAAACCCACTGTTTCGGGAGAATTTTAACTATATAAAATTACAAAACGGTTACTATTCGATTACAGTTTGCTTTTAGGGATTGATTTTTTTTGCAGTATGTTGTATGATTATAATAGAACAAAAATTCACGGAAGGAGCAGAGTCAAAGAATGAACGAAAAGAAACAGAAGATCGGCTCGGCAAAGGGAAGATCAGAAAAAATAAAACCGAATGACGAATCAATTGCGCAAAGTGATAAGCTTTTTCAAAACGGTAAAAATGTCAAGAACGCATTTGCCGAAGAATCGGCGGCGGGAGAATCGGCTTCCGAAAAAATGGCCCCCGGAATAGCGGACAACGGTAAACCTGCTGCGCCAGGTGCAGGAAAGACGTTTGCAGGGGGAAAAAAGAAAGACGTCAAAAAGCCGTCCCGGCTTACCGACACCAACACTCCTTTTGCGTTTGCTACAATGCTGCCGAGCCTTATCGGCGTTATGATTTTTTTTATAATCCCCTTTATTATAATTATATGGTACTCGTTTCTGGACAACCCTATAAGCCGTGATTTTGTTTTCCTGAAAAATTACGGCACACTTTTGGAAAATTATTCCTTTAAAATGGCTGCAAGGAACACACTGATACTTTCTGCGGTAGCTGTTCCGCTGGCGGTGATACTTTCACTGGGACTGGCGGGACTGCTGGATTCAAAAATTCCCTGCAAGAGCTTATTCAGGACGCTTTTTCTCTGCCCTATGATGGTGCCTGTGGCGTCCATTGTACTTATATGGCAGGTAATGTTCCATTATCACGGAACTATCAACGACTGGCTGGGTGCATGGTTTGAGGCGCAGCCTGTGGACTGGATGAAGTCGAGCAAGTGCCTTATTGTGGTAATGCTGCTGTTTTTATGGAAGAATTTAGGATATAATATGATTCTGTTTTTATCGGCGCTGAGCAATATTCCGAAGGATCTGCTGGAGGTCGCCGAGCTGGAGGGGGCGGGGGCTTTTTACAGGCTGGTACATATCAAGCTTCGCTACCTCTCCCCTACCATTTTGTTTGTGACGATCCTTTCCCTGATAAATTCATTCAAGCTGTTCAGGGAGGTTTACCTGCTGACGGGAGATTATCCCTACGAGGATCTGTATCTTTTACAGCATTTTATGAACAACACCTTTAAATCCCTCGATTACCAAAAGCTTTCGGCGGCTGCCATGCTTATGGCGATAATTATGGTGATAATTATCGGCGGGCTGTTCATCTTTGAAAATAAATTCGGAGAGGACGTGGAAGAATGACGACGGTAAAAAAATCCCCCCGCAGGACAGGCGGCGGCAGGAGGCTGTTTCTGAAGATCACTACTGTGATCATGACAATATTTGCGGCTGCGGCTGCGCTTATATTCGTAACACCGACGCTCCTCACCATAACCAACTCCTTTATGTCTCAAACGGAGATAAATGCCAATTACGGCATGGTTTTCGGGACCGGCTCAGACAGCAGGACATTTATTTCGGAAAGGATAAATCTGAAATTTATCCCCGACATTGTCACTGCACAGCAGTATATCACGGCGTTTATAAAAGCCCCGGATTATCTGCTGAAATTCTGGAATTCGGTGATACTTACGGTTCCCATTGTAATATTCCAGACGGCGGTGGCTGTGTTTGCCTCATATGGGTTTGCAAGGCTGAAAGGGCGACTTAAAGAAATAGTTTTTTTCCTGTACATAGTTCTTATGCTTATGCCCTATCAGGTAACGCTTGTACCCAACTACCTTGTTGCCGACAAGCTCGGAATACTGAACACAAGATGGTCGATCATTCTGCCGGGAATATTCTCCCCCTATGCGGTCTTTCTGCTTACAAAGGCTATGAAACGCATTCCCTCCACTTATTTTGAGGCAGCCATGCTGGACGGTGCGGGAGAGTTCAGGATTTTCACGGAAATATGCTTTCCCATGGTGCGCAGCGCTGTTTTCTCGGTGCTGATACTGGTATTTATAGATTACTGGAACATGGTCGAACAGCCGCTGATAATGCTTTCGGACGAGAGTATGCACCCGCTTTCCATATTCCTGTCAAAGATAAATTCGGGGGACACGGGGCTTGCTTTTGCGGTGGCTACGGTCTACATGGCGCCAAGTCTCCTGATGTTCCTTTACGGAGAGGAATATCTGGTGGAAGGAATAGCGTATTCGGGAGGTATCAAGGGATAGCAGCTTCGGTGCAATACCTGTTCACCCCTGCAAGGGAATAAGCTCCCGATCACATATAAACAAGCACTGTCAATATATGAATTTATATAACGATAAGGAGAAATAAAAAATGAACAATGAAGTAAAAACTCCAAGAAAGGATATAATAAAGAATATCGCCATTGTATTTCTGGCGGTAATGCTGGTACTTACGTTTTTTTCCAACACGCTGATGAATTATTCTCTGCCTCAGGTTTCGGCCATATACACCAATCAGGGGACGATATCCGAGCAGATAAGAGGCAGCGGCACGGTGGAGCCCGCTCAGAGCTATGAGGTAAAGGTAAGCCGCAAGCGTGAGGTGGAGAGCGTTAACGTTAAGGTGAACGATATAGTGGAAAAGGGCGATCTGCTGTTTACCTACAAGGATGAGGAGGCGGAGGATTCTGAGATAACCGCTGCGGAGACTGCGCTTACAGAAGCAAAGAACACGCTGGCGACCATGGAGTTCGATTACAGAAAGGCAGTTGCTTCGGGAGCCTCGGACAGCTCCCACAGCAGCGAGCTGAAAAAAATCGAGAATGCCGAGAATGCACTGGAGGAGCTTATTGCTCAGCGGGAAGAGGTAAGGCAGGGAAAGGATCCGCTCACGATAGCAACGGAAAATGAAAAAAAGGCAAAGGAAAAAACAGACGATCTGAACGCAGACAAGACCGATCTGAATGCCGAACTGGCGGCTGTTGATACGGAGGATATGATAGATCTTAAAGAACCTTACTACAGCCGTATGCGCACTGCCAAGGACGGAGTTACCGACGCACAGAAGGCATATGACGACGCCAAGACAAAGTATGACAAGGCAGTCACAGACGCTGCTGCCAGCTCGGATTATGAAGAAAATGTAAAAGCAAAGCAGAAGGAGCTTAAAAGCGCCCAGGCTGAGCTGGATATTTTGTATTCTCAGTATTACAGCCTTGCCCCGGACGCGGACACATCTTCATCTTATGCTGCCATTGCGGCAAAGCAGGTGGAGATCGAGAACATAAAGAGCGATCTTACGGATCTTGCGGCGAAGTCCACAAAAAATTATGCTTTGCAAAATGAAGTAAACAAAACCGAAATGACCATGAACAAAAAGGAAAAGGCGCTGACTGCCGCAAAGGACACCTTGGGAGATGAGACAAGGGCTGTAAAGCTGGAGCTGAAAAAAATCATCAACGGAATCGACGAGGACATAAGGGCAGCTCAGAGAGCAGCTGACGATGCTGCTGCCGCAAAGGCGGACGCTGCGGCTGCGGGATATATGACAGAAGCCGAACTGACGGCGAAGATCAAAGACAAGGAAACGGAGATAAGCGGGCTTCGGGACGCTTACGAGGCGGCAATTTCAGATGAGGAATCCAAAAATGAGGTAACGGTGATCGACCTGGAAAAGCAGCTGTATGACATTGAGATGCAAAAGGAAAAGGTGGCAAAGGCTCAGGAAAAATATGACAAGCTTATAAAAGAGCCTGCGGAAACAGAGGTCAATGCTCAGATGGCGGGCAGGATAGCCAGCGTTTCGGTAACAGCCGGAGACACACCCGAGGCAGGCAGTACGGCGCTTATGATAGATATTTCCGACAAGGGCTATACGGTGGAATTTTCCGTTAAGACAGAGCAAGCCAAAAAGGTAAAGGCGGGAGACAAGGCAGAGATAACCAGTTGGTACTGGGGAAATGATTTTTCGGCGGTCCTGACGGACATTCAGCCCGACACGCAAAACCCTCAGACCATGAAAAAGCTGAAATTTACCGTAAGCGGAGAGGACATTACCACAGGGCAGACCATTTCCCTTGCCATGGGCAGCAAGGGACAGAGCTACAGCGCTGTTATACCCAATTCGGCGGTACGGGAGGATTCCAACGGCAAATTCGTACTGGTCATGGAATCAAAGCCAAGTCCCTTGGGCAACAGATACAGCGCTGTTCGGTATGACATTGAGGTAATAGCTTCCGATGACAACAACACGGCTGTAAACGGGCTTATGGGCAGTGAATATGTTATAACCACTTCCACAAGGCCTATCAGCGCGGGTGAACAGGTAAGGCCTGCGGACTGAGGCGGAATATTGCAAAAGCTGCTGATTATAGGCTTTTTCCCCTCCTGCGGCGGGGAAAAAGCCTCGCCAAACCGCCGTTTAACGAACGGCATATTTTTAAGGAAAAGCTTTAATCGGAGCTTCCTTATCATTACTTAATTGATCGGAAAGGGGCAGCAGAGTGCCAATGCGGAAAAAGGGCAGAAAGATCGGGATAGCTGTAGGGGCGGTAAATGCGGTATTGCTGATCGTTTTCGGGATAATTTATCTGAATATTTACATTCTGGGCAGGGAGAATACTGCGGAGAACGCAAAAAATGCCTGGGACGGCGGTGTGTATAAATACGGACAGGTTTCCCTGTTTTTAGCTCCGGAAAACGGTCTTGACCTTATGGGGGCATACAATCTGAAGCAGGGTATTGAGGAAAAATTAAAGGACGCCTCCGTTTCAAAAACCGTAAAGGGCACAAACGGTGCACCCGATCAAAAGATAGAGGGCAGACTGTGGATAGACTGCGGGTACGGTGAGGCGGAGGTAACGGTAAACGGAGTGAAAGGCTCCTGTGATGTAACTGCGGGGGGAACTTACAATGATTTCTTTATTTTTCACCCGGAAACGGTGCTGTCGGGCAGTTATTACACACCCGAGAGCATTAATGCGGACACAATAGTCATTGACAAGCAGTGCTCCTGGCAGCTTTTCGGCGGCATTGACACGGCGGGTATGACGGTAACTATAAGCGGCAGAGAATACCGTGTGGCGGCTGTGGTGGACTGCCCTTTTGAGGGAGACGAGCTTGCCGCATACGGCAGCAAGCCCAGAATATATATGCCGTACGAAAGCTTATGCAATATAGTTCCCGGAACGCTGATGACGGCTTATGAGATCTGTATCCCCAATGTGGTAAAGGATTTCCCGAAAACGGTGATGACAGAGGTGAACAGCGCTCCCGAAAGGAAGTCTGCGGTGGTTGACCAGACGGGACGGTTCGGGATAGCAACGCTTTTCAAGGGCTTCGGGGAAATTTCCCAAAGCGCCATAATTGACACGTCGCTTGCTTACCCCTGGTATGAAAATAAGATAAGGACGGCGGAGATCAAGGGAAAAATTTTGGCGGGATTCGGAGTTTACCTGCTGGTGATCCCGCTTATCTCCACGGTTTACGGGCTTTTCTGTCTGGTAAAAGCTTTGGGCGCGGGGGCTAAGTCCATAAAAAGCAAGGCCGAGAAAGCTTATCAGAGAAAAATCTCGGAGGCATACTATAAAAAGCGGGGGCATACGGAAGGCTGAGACCGATCTCTCATTGAAGCACGGTCATGAAACCGCCGCAAAAGGTCTGATACTTATTTTTGCCCTCAAGTCTTTTGCATAAATAGCCGCAAAGAAAGCATGCCGGTCATTATTAAGGAACTGCTGATTAAAGGTATTTCCCCCGCTTGCAACGGGGGGGGGAAATACCGCCGCCCATAGCCGCTTTTAAAAGCGATTTAATCGGCGCTTCCTTAACTGTTAAGTGTGGTGTATTAAAGAATGCCCGAAAATCCATTCCCCTATTCGGATACCAACAAGCGGTATCTTACTCAAAGCTATTATCTGAAAAAACGCTTCGGGCAAAAGGTTATGAAAATTTCCCTTAACTGCGGCTTTACCTGCCCAAATATTGACGGCAGCAAGGGGTACGGCGGCTGTACCTTCTGCCTGTCGGGCAGCGGCGGATTCGGAGGTGAGCGGGGCAGACCCGTGACCGAGCAGTTTTACGAAGTAAAGGAGCGAATGAACAGGAAATGGAGTGAGGGACGGTACATTCCCTATTTTCAAGCCAATACAAACACATATGCTCCTGCATGGCGGCTGCGGGAGCTTTATGAGGAAGCGTTGGGGCTGCCGAATGTGGTGGGCTTGGCGATCTCTACCCGTCCCGACTGTGTTGACGACGAGACTCTTGACTTGTTGGAGGAGCTTTCGGGGCAAACCTATCTGACGGTGGAACTGGGACTGCAAACCATTCACGACAAAACGGCGGAGCGGCTTAACCGCTGTCATAGCAGCGATGATTTTTTTAAGTGCACCGAGCGGCTGCACGGGAGGGGGATAAATGTCTGCGCTCATATAATAAACGGCTTGCCGGGAGAGGATCACTCCATGATGCTTCAAACTGTCCGTGCACTGGCGGGGCTGCCAATTCACCAGGTGAAAATTCACCTGCTGCACATACTGCGGGGCACAAAACTGGCGGAAGATTATTTTCACGGTGAATTTATCCTGCCTACTTTGGAAGAATATGTTGAAACGGTCTGCGCTCAATTGGAAATATTGCCGCCCGAGGTAATAATCGGCAGGATCACAGGAGACGGCGGCAGAGATGTACTGGAGGCGCCTTTGTGGAGCCTGAAAAAATTCACGGTAATGAACGAGATCGACAAAAAGCTTGCAAGGGAGAACAGATGGCAGGGGAAGCTTTACGGTAACGGTCAACGGACGTGAGGTCATTCTTGAATAAGGTATAACACAAGAACTGTTGAGGATATTTGGTGCGGGCAATATCCTTTGACCGGTGAAAACAATATTATTCGGTGCGACACACATAATATTTATGATAATTTGCTAAAATTGACGAAAGGAGAGCTTCGGAAAAAGGGCGGATATTTCGGGAGTATTAACGGAAAAATCACCCGTGAAGCGTTATGTATGAACAGTTACAGCGAACTGAGCGAATACGGCAGCGGCAAGAACAGCGGCGGAGGGCTTTTTAAAGCATTTATGACGGTATTTATGGCGGGCGGGGCTGCGGTATACCCAAAGGCGGCGGAATTTACGGATATTTTTGCCGCCAAGTGCGGCTACGGGGCTATCGCTTTTTTCTGCCTGCTGGCTGCCTGCGGCATTCTGCTGACGGATATGAGTACGGTTAAATTTATGCGGACGGGAACTAAGGCTTGCGGTGTGCTGCTGCCTTTATCCGCAAACGGAGGGTCGGCGGTCTGCCTTATGCTGCTCACCCGCGGTATGCGAGAAGCTGCGGCGGTTGGTGCAGGGGTTTCCTGCGTTGTTTTCGTTATTTGTGCAGGGGTAATTTTGACAAGGTACAGGAGAAATGAGCTTTAAATTACGGAAAATTGTATGAGTTAAAATATTTTCATGCCCTCAAGCTTTTTGCAGTCTGGCCGCTCAAAGCCGCATAAACAAAACTGCGGAAACCGCTGATCTTTACGGTTTCCGCTTGTTTTTATTCACTGCCGTTCTGTTGGTTTTTTCTGAATCCCATATAGCTTTCAAGGATTATAACCGCTGCCACGGCGTCCACTACATTTTTTCGTTTCTTGCCTCTTACGTTGGTTTCGTTAAGGTAATAGGCGGCGGAAACGGTAGTTCGGCGCTCGTCCCACATGGCCACGGGGAGGCTTGTAAGTTCCTTCAGCAGCTCGCCGAAGCGTTCGCATTTTTCGGCACGCTCGCCTATGGTATTGTTCATATTTTTGGGGTAGCCTACAACTATAAGCTCCGCTTTTTCCGATTTGGCAAGCTCGGCGGCTTTACGGACGCATTGTTGAAAATTCTTTTCGTGTATCACCGTAAAGGGGGAAGCAAGCATTTCATCCTTGTCGCAAAAGGCTATCCCTGTTCGGCTGTCGCCGAAATCCACGGACATTATCCGCATAAAATCCCTCCCTTATTTCAGTTTTTTTGACAGGTACAGATTAAGCTCGTCGTCATTTGGATAGGTCTCATAGGGAATGCAGGGCTTGTCGTTGTACCACACTCCTGTGCCGTCAAAGATATATCCCCGCTTAATATAAAGCCTTTGGGCTGAGCCGTAGCCGCTGTGAAGTCCAACTCCAAGATAGACGGTATCGGAATATTCGGCGGCGATCTTTTCGGCAGTCTCCATAAGCGCGCTTGCCACTCCCCTGCTGCGGAATTTTGATAACACCGCAAGGTCGACTATTTCGGAGTACCCTTTGCCTCCGAAAGCCCCCCACATACAATAGGGGTAAAGGCTCACATAGCCTGCGGGCTCGCCCTCATAGTCCGCTGCGAGGGCGATTGCTTTTCCGGAAACGTTATCCGCAAGGCGGGTTTGAAGCTTTTCGGGGGTGGCGTCTTTCCAGCCCTGCTTTACCTCCTCACGGGCGAAAATTTCCGGGTCGGTCATTCGCAGATTTCTCACTGTTATTTTCCCGAAATTCCCGTAGACAACGTCGTCTATTTTGCTCCATTTTGAACCCGAGAGGGTGGAAAGCTCAGGAGGGAGATGTTCGTTGCTGTTTTTGAAGATAATTCTCGGGGTGAAATTATTGTCGTACTCGATAAGTGAAACGGCTGTGTTATCCGACCAGCCCACGTCTTTAAGGGCTGAAATGGACCTGCCCATACAATGGCAGAGGTAGTTCCGCAATGCGCAGCCGTGGGAAACTACGGCAATGGTACGCCCCGCATTTTCACGGGCTATTTTATCCATGGTTTGCTTCATGCGGGCGAAAACCTCGGTCATTTTCTCGCCGCCCTCAATATAAAAATCCTCCATGTGATTTTTCCAGAGGTCGTATTCGACAGGGTAACGCTCGGGAAGCTCTGCCCATGGTCTGCCCTCCCACACGCCGCCGTTTATTTCGATAAGTCCCTCGTCCGTTATGATAGGGAGATCGTGATATTTATTCACTGCACGGGCGGTGGCAAGGGTGCGCTTCAGGGGGCTGGAATAGAGCCGCTCGATCTTTATGTCACGAAAACGCTCGGCAAGACAGGCAAGCTGTTTTTCGCCCTTTTCGCTAAGCTTTTCATCGGTGCGTCCCTGGAAAAATTCCAGCACGTTTCCCATTGCCTCGGCGTGGCGGATAAGATACATTCTGAGCATGATTTTTTCCTCGTTTTTTCGGTTGATTTTATTAAGTTTGAAAGATTATTTCATTGGCATTTTTCGGTTGGCGTTTTACGGTCTCAAGCCATAGGCGGCTGTTGGCGGCTTCTTCGGTGTTGTATTCGCAGCCTATTTTCTCGGCAACAACGGGAGCGAACTCATCAAACAGATCGCACATTATAAATACCGAGCGCCAGATATCCTCTGCCGTTATGCCGCCATAGGTTTCAAGAAAACGCTGCCACACAGACGGTTCAAGCCACTTGTACATATATTTTGCGGATTTGCCAACGCTGACGGAAAAATCCGTGTCAAAGCCTATTTTCCAGGATAAAATTTTAATAAGCTGCGGCCGCACCCACTCATTCAGCATATCGAGGACATAGGGAATTTCCTCCCGCCAAAGACCCTTTGCCACATTGTTCATGCACCACCAGAACTCATTGCAGGAAGCGTGGAAATGGGCTGCATCGGGCTTTTTTATGTGATAGCAGGTGTCGGTGGATTCGGGGATAGGAGGAAAAATTCCGTCCTTGTCAAGAAGAATTTTGCAGAGCTTATCCTCAGTAACATTGCAAGATTCTATCGGCTCGACATGAAGGTCAAGACGGTTTCCGTCGGCAAACTGGATAAGCCAGCCGTAGCTTTTATCAAAGTTCACGTCCATGCCAACGGACTTGTCCAATTCATCGGGGCACTGCATATAAAGCCGCTCCCCGAAAATATCTATCCAGTTTTTATCCTCGTAAAATGGCTTCGTTTCGGTGACCGCATAGCCGATGTCATAATCCTGAAAAATGTCACGGGGGACGTTTGGGTTGGTGCGGGAGCCGTTCATGTAAACAGCTCTGATACGTTCGTCTCTTTGAGCAACGCCTATGATAAGCTCGTACATTTCCTGTTCGGTTCTCATTTTATCTGTTCCTTTCCCAAAGTGCGGTAATATCGCAGAGGAATTTGTCGGGGTCGGTGTCAGTGCCGCCCAGCGAAAGGCTTATTGCCTGATAGCCCATTTTCATATTTACTTCCGCAAGCTTTCTGCTAAGCCCGCTATGCCGGCTTAAATATTCCTCGGAATTTACAAGCTCCACCTCAATAAGCTTGTTGCGCTGCAAAGTGACCATGTAGATATTTTTAACATCGCTCCAGGGGATAAACCCTGCGGGGCTTGCGCTGCTGCTGTCGGTAAAGCCCTTTTCATCGGCAATTATAAGGGGCTTCGGGTTTGTGAGCCTTTTTATAAAGAACACTGCCCCGTAAATGCAAAGCCCTGCGGCAATTGCATAGAAAATCTTTGCAATAACAACGCCCGTTTCGGTGGAAAGCAGCCGTCCCATAAGTCCCCTGCCGTCTCCGACGGTTACGTTAAGAGCAAAAACTATCATTATGAGGCAGGCAAAAATGCAGGCGGCAATATACAGCACTGTAGCCGACTTTTTCTGCCATACAACGATTTTTTCATTTTCCACTCCAAGGTCTCCTTTCATAGCGGCTGACCGCCGCCGCAGGGCAGATCACCAAGGCATTACAGTGCCCACAATATTTTTCAGGTCGGTATTTTGGCGACGGCAATAATCCTCCAGACCGTCAATTATTTTGAGCGGAGTCATGGGGTCGGTGAACAAGGCTGCGCCTACCTGAATAAGAGAAGCTCCTGCCATCATCATCTCAACAGCGTCCTCCCATGAGGAAACGCCGCCCATGCCGCAGACGGGGATATTCACGGCGTTTGCGGTCTGCCAGACCATTCGCACTGCTACCGGGAACACCGCAGGTCCGGACAGTCCGCCCACGTTATTGTGCAGAATGGGACGGCGGGTGTTTATATCGATACGCATTCCCAAAAGGGTATTTATAAGGGAAACAGCGTCCGCCCCCTCTGCCTCGCAGGCTTTGGCAATAGAGGCAATATCGGTGACATTGGGAGAAAGCTTCATCATAACAGGCTTTTTAGTCGCCCTGCGGACTATCTTTGTAATAGTTCCTGCGCCCTCGCAGCTGACCCCGAATGCCGCTCCCCCTGCCTTTACGTTGGGGCAGGAAATGTTCACCTCGAGCATATCGACGTCGGTGTTGTCAAGTTTCCCCGCTATCTCCTCGTATTCCTCGGCGGTAGAGCCTGCTATATTGGCGATAATAACGGTGTTTTTGGTTTTAAGGTATGGCAGCTCCTTTTCAATAAAGCTGTCGATACCTGGATTTTGCAGTCCCACGCTGTTGAGCATTCCCGATGGAGTTTCGGCAATTCTCGGAGGAAGATTGCCGTTACGGCGTTTGCCCGTAGTGCCCTTGACAGAAATGCCGCCCAGCGTCGACAAGGGGTAAAATTCTTCATATTCACGCCCGTAGCCGAATGTGCCCGAGGCGGGGATAATGGGGTTTTTGAATTTTATGCCGCAGAAGTCTGTTTCAAGTCTATTTTTATTTTCATTCATTGGAAAATACCTCCTTGCTGTCGAATACGGGTCCGTCCTTGCAGACGTGGGCGAAAATTCCCTCCCCGTCCTTTACGGTGCGGCAGGCGCAGACAAGGCAGCCGCCAACGCCGCAGCCCATACGTTCCTCCAGTGAAACTTCGCTTCTTATGCCCTTTTCCTTGGCAATGGCTGCAATGCCCCTGAGCATTGGCATAGGGCCGCAGGCGCAGATAATATCGGGGGTATGAGTTTGCAGCTCCCTTTTGAGAATGTCGGTAACAAAGCCCTTTTCCCCTGCTGTGCCGTCATCGGTGCAAAGGAAGGTTTTTGCGCCTGTCCCCTTGAAGTCCTCCTGCAATATTACAGCCGCCGCATTTCTGAAACCGCTGATAACAATGGCATTTTCTCCGTAAAATTTCGCAAGCTCCAGCATGGGGGGATTGCCTATGCCGCCGCCTATTATAATTGCTTGTGCGCCCTCCTGCAAGGTAAATCCCCTGCCGCCCAAAGGGGCTACCATATCAATAAAGCCGCCGGGACTCAGCTCTGCCATTGCCTTTGTGCCCTTGCCTCTTATCTGGAAAACTATCCGAAGAGTGCCCTTTTGACGGTCAATTTCGCAAATAGATATGGGACGGCGGAGGGTAAAGCCGTCTATCCTTATATTAACGAACTGCCCGCATTTTGCAATTGCGGCAATTTCCGGGCAGAGAATGCTGAGGTCATAAACCCCTGCTGCGGGATTTTCCTTGCGGATAATGGGGTAAAGCCCCTGACAGTATTTCATAAATCTGCTCCTTTTGGGAATTTTTTTGATATGCCGATAAATTTAATTTTTCGCTGCCAAAGTTACCGGGCAGCTTAATACATAACGCCTCAATCTAACATAGCGGATGATTTATCAGCTATTGGCTGTGGCGGCTCGCCACCCATTTGGACATAGCCGCTCCGCTGTGATCGTTGGGGTGGGAAGAATAGCCGAGGGACGAATAAAAGCCCTCCTTGCCCTTGGCGCTTACCAGCTGGAAATAACCGTCCCAGCCGGGCTGTAAGTGCGCTGCTATATATTCCTCGATATGGGTCATAAGCGCCCTGCCTATGCCCTGCCCCTGAAACCTTGGGGAAACGGCAAGGTCTTTGAGGAAAAATGCCATTGCCCCGTCCCCAAGAAGCCTTGCCATAGCTATTGTTTCATCTCCCGATACAACGGAAAATACGGCATAGCTGTTTTTTATGGCAGTTTCCGCCATATCACGGGGCAGCTCTCCCCAGCCCACGGCAGCGAAAAGCCGCAAAAAATCATCGGTGTTCAGAATATTGTCTTGTATTTTACAGTTCATATATTTCCTTTCTATAAAGGTCTGCGTCTGGGGTCGTCTATAAGCTCATCGGGAATGATCCCCTCGCCGTCGGTTTGCAGTGCGCCCATTTCTCCCACAGTCTCGCCGCCCGTTATCTCGGGTTTCGGCACAGAGTCAAAAATTACGTCAGGGACGGGAGGAACTTCGGCAGCTGTAGTTTCCTTTTGTGTGAACCATTCGGATTTATCGGATTCGCTTACGGCTATGCCCTCCATTTGGGTTTCGCTCTCCGTCCGAACCGTTATAGGTTTTTGGGCAGGGCGCTCGGAGGGGGTGAAATAATCCATCTGCTTCTGCTTTTTAAGCCAACTGTTCCGATACTTTACATAACGGGAATACCGACCCTTTTCCAAGTTAAAGTTAAAATCGGGATAGCCCTCCTGGGTCACAAGATAGTCCAGTTCCTTATAGGAACGCAGGGCAAAATCCTGGCTCCACATTCCAAGAAAGCCGTATATTGCCAAAAATATCATATCGGGATAGCGCATCGGCTCAAATCGGAAAAGAAAATCAGCCGCCGCAAAGAAAAGTATCAGGAAATGCAGCAAAAACGCCAGTGCATTGCAGAGCCATTTCGGCTTACTCTCCGTCAGAAAGGTCAGCAGCACTATGAGCGGCACAAGAAAGGCAGTGACCGCAAACCATGGAAAATAAACAGGCTCAGGCTCTTCCGCCATCATGTTAATGGCTTTTCTCATACCTGTGCCCGTCTGCATGATCCAGCCAATCAGCAGTATCCAGCTTAGCAGTGCCATGGGAATCCCTAAGTAAATATTGTATATCCTTGTTACAGTGAAGTTGCTTTTCACCGTGCGCATTCGCCGCCAATTTTCCTCGCAGACCCGCTCACGGACTTCGTCCTCGATAATTTCATCCATATGATCGCCCCCTTAAAGCAGCGGAAAATTTCAAAGGCAAGAGGCAAGATGTATAAGAACCTGTCTTCACAAGCGTATGCGCACGTCTTTCCGGCAAATTTTGCCGAATACTGCGTCAAACTCCCTTGCCGGGCGCAAGCCCGCCTGCGGTCGTTTTCCTTGTCTTCGTCAAAATTATGCTCGGAAATCCGCACACATATCTTGTAAAGACATGTTCTAAAATATTCTTGCTTCTTGCCTCTTGCTCGCCGCTATATTTTGGTTATGTCTATCATTTCCATTTCGTCAATGTCCTTGCCCATGGCAAGAATGTCCGCTACGGCGTTGGCGGTGTCAATGGCGGTAAGGCAGCAGATAGAGCGCTCAACAGTCTTGCGGCGGATCTTAACGCTGTCGTAAGCGGGGATCCTGCCCTTTGCGGAGGTGGAGATAACATAGTTTATCTTGCCGCTGTCCAGCAGGGTCATAACGTTGGGCTTTTCCTCGGAAGCCTTTCTTACGGCGTTTGCAGCAACCATGTTCTTGTTGAGAGTGGAGGCTGTGCCGAAGGTGGCGTAAATATCAAAGCCCAGGCGCTCGAATTTTTCGGCAACGTAGATGATCTCCTGCTTGTCGGTGTCACGGACGGTTATCAGCACGCCGCCGTCCTTTTTCATGTTATAGCCCGCTGCCACAAGTCCCTTGAAAAGCGCGTCCTCAAAGGTCTTTGCAATGCCAAGGGTCTCGCCTGTGGATTTCATCTCGGGCCCCAGAGCGGTGTCCACGTCATGGAGCTTTTCAAAGCTGAAAACGGGAACTTTAACGGCGATAAAGTCCGCTTCCTTGTAAAGTCCGCCCTTGTAGCCCTGTTCTTTAAGAGAATGACCCATCATTATCTTAGTGGCGATATCCACCATGGGAACGCCCGTTACCTTGGAAATATAGGGCACGGTACGGGAGGAGCGGGGGTTTACCTCGATAACATAGACCTCGTTGTTGTAGACCACATACTGAATGTTCACAAGTCCCTTGACTTTAAGCTCCATAGCAAGCTTGCCTGTGTAGTCAATAATGGTCTCACGGATTTTCTTGGTAAGAGTGAGGGCGGGATATACGGAAATGGAATCTCCCGAGTGCACGCCTGCACGCTCGATGTGCTCCATGATACCGGGGATAAGGAAATCCTCCCCGTCGCAGATAGCGTCAACCTCGACCTCCTTTCCCATCATATATTTATCAATGAGCACAGGGTTTTCCAGAGAGCCGCCGCCTGTGATTATTTCCATATATTCCTCAATATCCTTGTCGGAGTGAGCGATTATCATATTCTGCCCGCCCAGCACGTAGGAGGGGCGCATAAGCACGGGATAACCTAAATCTCTTGCGGCAGTAAGCGCCTCTTCGGTATTCATTACCGTGTGACCTGCGGGACGGGGAATGCCGCATTTATTCAGCAGCTCGTCAAACCTCTCCATGTCCTCGGCAGCGTCAATACTGTCGGCGGAAGTGCCGAGAATGTTCACGCCAAGCTCTGCAAGGTGCTTTGTAAGCTTTATGGCAGTCTGTCCGCCGAACTGAACAACTACGCCGTAGGGCTGCTCGGTCTCGATTATCGCCTCCACGTCCTCTATGGTAAGGGGGTCGAAATAAAGCCTGTCGCCTGTGTCAAAGTCGGTGGAAACGGTCTCGGGGTTGTTGTTGCAGATAACAGCGTCACAGCCCATTTCCTTTAGCGCCCACACGCAGTGAACGGAGCAGTAGTCGAATTCTATGCCCTGACCTATTCTGATAGGCCCCGAGCCGAAAACTATAATGCGCTTCTTGCCCTTGTCGGTGCGATCGATAAACTGCTTTGCCTCGTTTTCCTCGTCAAAGGTGGAGTAGAAATAGGGGGTCTCCGCCTTGAATTCTCCTGCGCAGGTGTCAACCATTTTGAACACGGCCTTTGTGTGCTTGGGGCACTTTTTGCCGCTTATCTTTTCAATGGTGCTGTCAAGATAGCCGTAACGTTTGGCGGTATCGTATTTTTCCTCCGTAAGCTCTCCTTCCGCCAGCCATTCTTCAAGGTCGCAGAGGTTTTTGATCTTAGCTAAGAACCATTTGTCTATCATGGTTATTTTATTTATCTCATCAATGGAAACGCCCCGCTTTATTGCCTCGAAGATAACAAAGCAGCGCTCGTCGTCCACATTGTGCAGGCGTGTATGGATCTCCTCGTCGGTCATTCCTTTAAGCTTTTTCATATTAAAGGAGTCAAGTCCCAGCTCAATGGAGCGGACTGCTTTCATCATGGCGTGTTCAAAGGAAGTGCCTATTGACATGACCTCGCCCGTTGCCATCATCTGAGTGCCGAGAGTTCTCTTGGCGTAAACGAATTTATCAAAGGGCCATTTGGGGAATTTTACCACCACATAGTCAATGGCAGGCTCAAAGCAAGCGTAGGTATTGCCTGTAACGGCATTGATAATTTCATCAAGGGTATAGCCTATGGCAATTCGTGTTGCGACCTTTGCAATGGGGTAGCCCGTGGCTTTGGAGGCAAGAGCTGAGGAGCGGGAAACTCTGGGGTTTACCTCGATCACCGCATATTCAAAGGAATCGGGCTTCAAGGCAAACTGGCAGTTGCAGCCGCCCTCAACTTTAAGTTCGGAAACTATGTTGATAGCCGCTGTCCGCAGCATCTGATATTCCTTGTCCGCAAGGGTCACGGCAGGGGCGATAACTATGGAATCTCCCGTGTGAACTCCTACGGGGTCGAAGTTTTCCATGGAGCAGACTGTTATGGCATTTCCCTTGCTGTCACGGATTACCTCGAACTCTATCTCCTTCCAGCCGCTTATACACTTTTCCACCAGTATCTGGGTAATGGGAGAAAGCCGCAGGCCGTTTGTGGCAATGTCTTCCAGTTCCTCTTTATTGTTTGCAATGCCGCCGCCTGTGCCGCCAAGAGTAAAGGCGGGACGAACGATAACGGGATAGCCTATGACCTCGGCAAATTCCAGTGCGTCAGGCACATTTTCCACGACCTTTGAGGGAATGCAGGGCTCGCCTATTTTTTCCATAGTGTCCTTAAATGCCTGCCTGTCCTCCGCCTTGTGAATGGTGAGAGGGTCTGCGCCCAGAAGCTTTACCCCTTGTTCTTCCAGAAAGCCGCACTCCGCCAGCTGCATGGAAAGGGTAAGACCTGTCTGTCCGCCCAGGGTGGAAAGAATGCTGTCGGGCTTTTCCTCGGCAATTATCTTCTTGCAAACGTCCAATGTCAGAGGCTCTATGTAGACCTTATCCGCCATTGCCTTGTCGGTCATTATGGTAGCGGGGTTGGAGTTTATGAGCACTACCTCCAGTCCCTCGGCTTTAAGAGCGCGGCAAGCCTGCGTTCCCGCATAGTCAAACTCGGCTGCCTGTCCGATTATGATAGGTCCCGAGCCTATTACAAGAACCTTTTTAATATCCTTACGCAGTGGCATATTACTTCTCCTCCTTATAGGACTTTATCATACTAACAAATTCATCAAACTGATATGCCGTGTCCTTGGGTCCGCAGCAAGCCTCGGGGTGGAACTGAACGGTAAAGCAGGGGAAATTTTTATAGCGCACGCCCTCGCAAGTGCCGTCGTTGGCGTTTTTATGGGAAACCTCTCCCATTTCGGGGGTTATGCTATCGTTCACCACTGCATAGCCATGATTCTGGCTGGTGACAAATGTCCTGCCAAGTTTAAGGTCGATAACAGGCTGATTGCCGCCTCTGTGACCGTATTTGAGCTTTTCCGTTCTGCCGCCGCAGGCAAGCGCCATAAGCTGATGCCCCAGGCATATGCCGAAAATGGGAATGCCCATTTCCTTCATTTCCCGCAGGTTTTCGATTATTTCCGTATTTTCCGCAGGGTTGCCCGGACCGTTGGAGAGCATTATGCCCTCTGCGCCCATTTCACGAAGCTCGGCGGCGGTGGTCTTTGCGGGAACTATAGTGACATTGCAGCCACGCTTTACAAGCTCACGCCTGATGTTGTCCTTTTCGCCGAAGTCCAGCAGAGCGACCTCATATTTACCGTTTTCCGCCTCAAAGCGCTCACGCTTGTCGGTGGTAACAGCGTCCACTGCGCCCTTTATGGAAAATGCGTTTATCTCCTTTAAAAGCTCTTCCTTTTTCTCGTAGACGTTTTCGGTGGTTATGACTCCGTTCATAACGCCCTCTTCACGAATGATACGTGTAAGACAGCGTGTATCTATGGAGTGTATCCCGATAATATTGTATTTTTTCAGAAAGCTGTCAATGTCGGTCTTGCAGCGGAAATTCGAGGGCGTGCTGCACCATTCTCTTACAATATATCCGCTGACAACCGAGCCGCCCGACTCGTTGTCGTCCTCATTGACGCCGTAGTTGCCTATGAGGGGAAAGGTCTGGGTCACTATCTGCCCGTAGTAGCTGGGGTCGGTGAGGGTCTCGGTATAGCCCGTCATACCTGTGGTAAAAACTATTTCGCCTATCTTAGTGCCCTTTGCTCCGAAAGAATATCCCTCGAAGATCCTGCCGTTTGCAAGCATAACATAAGCCTTATCGCCCATATTGAATAAAGACATCGTTACGTTATCCTCCTTAAAATTTATTTCGGTATCATATTACCATGGCGCTTAAATTTCAGCGCCGAACTTTTTGGCTTACTTTCCAAGTCTTATCACAGGCACATAAGCCGTCAGATCGTCTCTCATACGAATGACCTCACGCCTTGCAGCCTCGGCGTATTCCCGCTCGTCGCAGCCCTCGTTCTTGTAGGCGCACATTACCGCACGGGAGGAATTGACTATCGCTCCGAGACCGTTTTCGTCAAAGCCCTCGGCAGCCCCTGCCGCACCGCCGCCCTGCGCCCCGTAGCCGGGGATAAGGAAGAATGTGTGAGGCAGCTTCCTGCGCATTTCACGAAGCATTTCTGGGTAGGTAGCGCCTATCACAGCGCCTACAGAGGAGTAACCGTACTGTCCCATGTATTCCTCGCCCCATTTTTCGCACATATCTCCCATTGTTTCATACACGGTCTTGCCGTCGCAGAGCCGCCTGTCCTGAAGCTCTCCGGAGGACTTGTTGGAGGTTTTCACCAGGACGAATATGCCGCCGCCTGTTTTAAGGGCGGGAGTTATACCGTCTGTGCCGAGATATCCGTTTACCGTAAGAGCGTCCGCCTCAAAGGGACGCACCTGCTCGCCGTAAACCTCCGTGCCGCCGAGATATGCCGCAGAATAAGCGTCCATGGTAGCGCCTATGTCGTTGCGCTTGCCGTCCACTATTACGAAAAGTCCCTTTGAATGAGCGTATTTAATGGTCTTTTCAAGGGTCTTGACTCCATGGTAACCGTACATTTCATAATACGCCGCCTGGGGCTTTACCGCAGGAACAATATCGCAGACAGCGTCGATTATCCCCTTGTTAAAGCGGTAGATCGCAGCCGCAGCCGCCTTTAAGCCCTCGCCGTGCTTTTCAACAGCCGCCTCCTTTATAAATTCGGGGATATACTCCAGCTTCGGGTCAAGTCCCACCACAGTGGGATTGCCTGTTTCCACGATCTTTTCGATAAGCCTGTCAAATGCTGCTCCCTTCATATTCTCGCTTCCTTTCATAATAGGGTCTTTATAGATTATCCTGCCGTCGTTAAAGGTCAGCAGCACCTTTCCTTTGAGCCGCTCGCCTTTAAAAACGCTGTTGACGGATTTAGAGTGAAGCTTTTTCGGGTCGACAACCCACTCCGCCTCCGGGTCTGCTATGATAAATTCCGCCTTTTCCCCCTCTTTGAGAATTGCCTCGGGTATCCCCGCAATTCGCCTCGGTGCTGCGGACATTAAGGTGACAAGCTTTTCAAGGGGCATTCCCATGCCGTGATGAAGAGCCGTAACAGAGGCTGCAAAGGAAGTCTCCAGTCCCACAACGCCGTTTGGAGCGGTCTCGAAATCCGCCTTTTCCTCCGCCGTATGGGGGGCGTGGTCGGTGACAATGCAGTCGATAGTTCCGTCAAGAACGCCCCGCAGAACCGCAAGCCTGTCCGATTCCTCCCTCAAAGGGGGATTCATGCGATAATCAGCGTCTCTTGACAAAAGCTTTAAATGAGTGAACATGAAATAATGAGGCGCAGTCTCGCAGGTAACTCTTATCCCCCGCCTTTTTGCGTCCTTGATAAGCCCCACGCTGCCTCTTGTGGAAACATGACATATGTGGATCCTTGCGCCTCCCGCCTCAGCCAGCGCCAGTTCTCTTGCGGTAACGCTGTCCTCGGAAGCCCTGTCCATGCCCTTTACGCCGATAGTTTCCGAAACGCTGCCTCTGTGCATTATCCCGCCGTCGATTATCTTCAAATCTTCACAGTGGGAGGCCGCAAGCAAGCCCTTTTCGGAGGCTCTTTCCAAAGCCCGCCGCATAAGCTCTCCGTTTGCCACAGGCTTGCCGTCGTCGGAGATCATCTTTATCCCCTTGGCGGCGTAAAGGGAGAAGTCCGCCAGCTTTTCCCCCTCCATTCCCTCGGTAACAGCGCACACGGGATATACCTTTACCCCCGTAGGCTCTGCCTTTTTTCTTATATAGTCAATGGTTTCCTCATTGTCGCACACGGGAGATGTGTTCGGCATACAGCAAAGGGCAGTAACTCCCCCTGCGGCAGCGGCGGCGCAGCCCGTGAGTATATCCTCCTTATGGGTCTGCCCCGGGTCACGCAGATGCACGTGTATATCGCACAGCCCGGGCATGGCTATAAGCCCCTCGCATTCGTAAATTTCGTCGCAGCCGCTGTCGGGCAAGCCTGCGCCTATGTTTTCGATTTTTCCGTCCTCCACCAGAATATCTCCCGTGGCAACGGAATTTTCACCGTAGATCTTCAAGTGCTTAAACAGTATCTTTTTCATTGTAAGTAATGCCGCCCCTTTCTTGACAATTAATAACTATTTATCAACTCATGATTATGACCTTATCGCAGCCGTCAGTCTCTCTCACCATTACCTTAACAACTTCCTCCCGGGAAGTGGGGACGTTCTTTCCCACATAATCCGGACGGATAGGCAGCTCTCTGTGGCCTCGGTCAATAAGGACCGCCAGCTGTACGGAGCGGGGTCTGCCCCTGCTCATAACGGCGTCAATAGCGGCTCTGGTGCTCCTGCCGGTAAATATGACGTCGTCCACCAATACCACGTCCTTTCCCCTTACATCAAAAGAAACAGAGGACATATCGCTGTCGGCTGCCTTAACATCATCTCTGTAAGATGTAATGTCAAGCGTGCCTACAGGAATATCGCTGCCCTCTGTTTCGCGAAGCTTTTCGGCAATGCGCCCGGCAAGATATGCCCCCCGGGACATGATCCCCATAAGGCAAATGCCGCCCACGCCCTTATTCCGCTCGATAATTTCGCAGGAAATGCGGGACACCGCCCTGTTCATGGCGCTTTCGTCCAATATAACTGCTTTCTCTTTCACCGTAACACCTCCGCAACACAAAAAAACTGTCCGCCGCAACCGACAGACAGCAACTAAAGGCTATAAATAAAGCGGCAAAAGTCAACACGCCTTGCATTAATGCAAAACCGCATACGTACTCCGCACTCTTTGGGAGATCATCGGATCTCCATACCGCCGCATAAAACGCCAATAATCAAATTTAAGCTGCCTTGTCGATCTCACGGGATCAACTTAAAGGCTTTCGTACTTTTTTAATTATACCACTTTTTTTCGCCGCTGTCAACACTTTCCGAAAACTTCTCGGAAATTTAACATTTAACAGATAAGCTCGTAACATTATTTTAGGGAAGCGCTGATTAAAGCATTCCCTAAAAATATGCTGTTCGTTAAATGGCGATTTGGCAAGCTTTTCTTCCTGCATACGGCGGGGAGAAAAGCTTTAACCGGCAATTCTCGGAAAAAGCTCACTCGCCCTTTGCTTCCTCGGCTTCATCGGGCGGTATGGGCATCTTCCCGTTTCTTTTACGCCTGGACAGCCTTGAACGCAGAAGATTCAGAGCTTCCGTATATTTCCCCGCTTTCATTCGGGGGAATGCCTTGAGCAAACGTTCCGCCTCCTCGTCCCGCTCGGAAAGCAGACTTTCAAACTCCTTTTGCAGCCGCTCCAGCCTGGCGGCGTTGCTTTCGTTCATATCCTGGACTTTTTCGGCAACGTTTTCCTTAACATCCCGAGCCTTCTCGGTAACGTTTTCTTTTACGTCACGGGCCTTTTCGCTTACAGTTTCCTTAACGTCCTGCACCTTTTCGGTGACATTTTCCTTTACATCACGAGCCTTTTCCGTAACCGTTTCCACATTGCTCTTTACCCTGAGTGTGCCCGAAGCAAGCTTCATGCCCGTTTTCACCGAGACCGCCAGCAGCAGCCTTGATATTTCGTCCAGTCTCCTTATCCGACGACTCAGGTTCACCGCCGCCGAAAAGGACGAAACCGTGTCCACCGCAATAAGCACTGCCATTATAATAACTATCCCCATTCCGATTTTCAATGGCAGCGAATGAATGGCATTCTCCAGCAAAGGCTCTACCAGCTGCACGCAGAACACGCAGCCTGCACCGAAAAAAAGGGAATTTCTAAGGCATATATAGCCCTTGAAATTGAATTTCATGTGACTGTAATCCCACCAGCGGGCATGAAAGATCTTTTCCATACCCCAGCCCATAAAAAGCTCAAAGCCTGTGCACAGCGCAGTCGAGGCAAGGAACAGCGGAATGACCATATCCTTTATCCCTCTGAAAAAAAGTATCACCATTACCATTCCAAATCCCTCAATGGGGCATATGGGCATATTTAAAAATCCTCTGTTCTGATATTCGCCCGTTTCGTAGGTCATATCCACCACTTCAACGCACCAGCCGATAAAGCTCCAGAAGCAGAAGATCAGAAAAAGCTCGTACAAGCTGTAATTTACATAAGGGAGCGCCTGCATATATTTTTATCAACACCTTTCCCGGCAGTTCGGTCTAATTGATTTCCGAACCGTTGGCTCTTATTCTGAATCTTACACCTAAAAAGTCGGCGGATTTCTTGCATAATATCATTCGCTGCATAAATATTTCAAAATATTCCATAACGGAAGAAATTCGGTTGTCAATGGTAAGGTCAAGGATAAGTTCGGTCTTTTCCGCGTTAAAGTAAAGTTCCGACCGCTCAACGGCAAAATTCACCCTGTCGTGGATATCCTCCGCCAGATCCTCAATATTGCGCACCCTGCTGCGGCGTACGTCGGTCTTATCGGCAATAATAAGAGCGGCGGTAACAGCGTTCAGCGGTTGGGCAGTGGCCTCGTCGTGATTGCCGATAGCGGAAATAATGTCGCAGATCTCCTCTGCGGGCATATCCAGCCTGTCAAGCAGGCGAAAAGCCATAACAGCGCCGCTCTGAGCGTGGTCGACACGGTTTATCACATTGCCTATATCGTGCAGATATGCCGCTATCATTCCCAGTTCCACTTTGCGGGGCTCGCAGCCTATGCCCTCCAGGATCATTTTTACCGCCTCGGCAACCTTTTCCACATGGGCAAAGGAATGCTCGGTGTAGCCCGCTGCCTTTACGGCGGCGTCGGCGTTTTTGATATATGTGTGTATATCGGGATTTTGCTTTATATATTTATAAGTAACATTACTTGACATAAAACCTCCGTAAATCTAAAAAGCTGTCTAAGTAAACACTGTTTAAAATATTTTAATATACATTTTTTCCGATTACAGCGAAAAAAGCCTTTGATCGGAAATGCCCTAATGAATATTATACCACAGCAGAAGAATTTGTCAAGAGAAATTGAGGAAATTTAATCCAAATTTTACAGCAAGCCGCAGCCGCCCGCTGTATTAAGGAATGCCGATCAATATGCTTTTAAAAATAAAAACAAAGGCTTTTCATGCCGCCATGGGCAATATGCCCGCAGAGAAAAGCCTTTGATAAGCTGTTTCTTAAAAGAATGAAGTTCCACTTTCCATACATTTTGTACCGATTTTTTTAAAAAAACTTTTGGGAATACCGCACAAAGGCTTTCAATATATGAAGTTTTGGGCGGCTCGGATACAACAGGTTTGAGAGCAAAAAACAAGTATCAACCTTTGTTCAGACATTTTCTGCGGCATTTTCTGCGGCAAATTTTGCGGCAAATTTTGCGGCAATTTCTGCCAATATGTCGCTTAAAGTAAGGCTGCGCATATCCCCCGTTTCGGCACGGGCGACCTTTTGACGGATAATATCTTCAAGCTTCTCATTTTCGGAATATTTTGACAGCTTTCCACGAAGCTTGCAGGCGGCGGGAATCGCACCGGCGGACATTTCCTCAATAAGCTCCAAATCGAAATTTTCAAGAGTGCCGGCAAGGTATCTGTCGGCATTTACCGAAACGATCATCCCCTCCACATTTACAAAGCTGAGAGCGGAAAACATTACCGTAAAAGCTATCACCGACAGCTTCGGCAAATTTACCTTAACCGTTATCAGCGACAGGAATATCCCAAGGAAGATCACCGCCAGCAGCAGCATGAACCACGTGGTGTACACCCGCAGGGGCGTAAGCCCGTAGACGTTTATGTACATCGCCATTTTGCTTACAGCCGTGGCAATGAGCAGCAGAGTAAAAATACTTACAATGCAGCTGATGATCTTAATGCACCCGGGGCGGCTGCCGTCGTCGTTATATTTGCAGAAAAGGTTTATGCCGATAATTATTATAAGGTTGATAACAGCCACCGTGCAGAGCTCGAAAAATCCCCTGCGGGCGTATTCCGAGTAGCTGACGGCGTCGGCGGGCAGGCGTGAGGCGAAAGCGGAGAGAAAATAGCTTGCCTGAGAAAAGAAGAATATCACATACATCACGCACACAGGCGCTGCGGAGGCTGCCCCGGCAAAGGCGGGAATTATGCGCAGGCCTCGGATATTCCGCAATGCGTTCTCATCGGAATCTGCGTTGCTTTTTTCCATACCCTTTATGCACATTCCGAAAATATAGCACCCCACGGGCAGGCTTATTGCCGCCTGGATAAGAAACACCACTGCATTCTCCGCAATATTGTCAAAAAAGCTTTCCATTATTTCCGAAAAGCCCTCGTCGGCACTCATAAGCAGGTTGCAAACGATAACCGTGGAGGGAATTGCAATGACCAGTCCCAGCAGGATATTCCCCAAGGTCTTGCCGCCTTTGGTTTTGCTTACCGACTGCTTTATTGCTGCGGGCTGCGCGGGCATTTCCGCAAAGGGACGAAGCAATGCGGTCATCATATCCGCAGGGAAAAGCCGTCTGCCGATATTGAATTTGCCGTCGCTGTCCGCAAGCTTGTCATAAGCAAGGGTCAGCAGCACGAAAACTATATCCAGAAACTGTATCAGCGTATTGGAATTTACAAAGACATTTACCGAAAAAGCAATGCACAAAGCAACTCTGATAGCTTTGGCAGCAGTAATTTTATTGCGCTGTGCAGTAAACAAAGTACAATAAGCCGTTGCAGCCAAAAGCGTGACCGCTGCACCCAGCCCGAACGCATTTCCCCTTGCAAGCACCGGGGCAGCCATCAGCTTGATAAACATAAACCCGAGAACCAGTCCCGCAAAGGCAAAGCAGACCTCTCTGCGGCTGTATTCCCGCACGATCTGCGGACGATATTCGCCCGCATTATATGTGGGGGCTGCATAACCGGCATTGCTGTTTTCCATATAGTTAAAGTTGTTATTTTCCATAATTTATCATCCTTTCAAAAAACCGTCAAAGATGTTATAAAATAGCTTATCACAAGTATCAGGCACAAGACGCTCGGAATAAAGAATAAAAATCCTTTACTCTTTTTCTTTGGCCTTACAACAAGATAAATGAAAATATTTGCAGCCAGAAGCGGTATAAAACCAAACGTCAGCGCCATTCCTGCCCTGTCCCATTCCTGTGCGGGCAGCATTGCCTCCGGATACGGGACCAATGTGTCATGGGCAAGATACAAAGCAGCAAACCAGACCAGGCAGCCTGCCCCTATTAGATTTATTAATACCGCCAACAGCGGCAGCGCCTTATTTCGCTTCATATCTTCCTCCTTGCAGGTCATACACCGACCGATTCATTATCTTTATCATCCGGCACATACTCTAAAATATCCCCCGGCTGACAGTTAAGGCATTCGCAAAGCTTGCACAGGGTAGAAAACCGCACTGCCTTTGCCCTGCCTGTTTTAAGGATAGAGAGGTTTGCGGGAGTGATCCCCACCTTGACCGCAAGGTCTCCCGTGCCTATCTTCCGCTTTGCCATCATTACGTCAAGATTAACGACTATATATCCCATTTTCAAAGCCCTCCTATATCGTGAAATCATTTTCTTCCCGAAGCTTTACAGCCTCAGCAAAGCAGTTCTTGATAACACGCAGGATAAGCCCGAAAAAGGCGGCGGCAAAGGTTATGATAAAACTAAGCAGGCGCAGTCTTGCAAAAAACAGCGTTATCACCGAGATCACAAAGCAGCAGTAGGACAGCAGCTTTATAAGCTTGACATTTTCCTCCACAAATACCTGCTGCTTTGCTATATTTCCTATAAGCCTGTCAAGGGCGAACAATATCACAAACCCCACAACAGCGCAGCTGTAAAAGGTGACAAGCAAGGGCACTGTCACAATATCCTGCCTGAAAGACTCCGTCTCGTAAATTTTCGCCGCATAGGGCATAATAAAAAGCGACCCGAAGCAAAGGATCATGGCAACCTTTATAAGCGCTGCCGTTATTTTCACCGATCTGCTGTTTTTCAAATTCTCAAATCCTTTCTGTGGAAAAATTCCCGGAATTTTTCTGTAATTATATAATATCACATTAATTTGCATTTGTCAATAGTTTTTTATCGAAAATCAATAAATATTTTTCTTTTGTTTTTAGAAAAAGATTTTCGGAAGATTTTTATTGATTTGTTCGCAATCTATTAACATTTATATCCGGATAATGCGCTATACTTAAAAGAGGCAATATTTGGATAGCATTATAGCACAAATGCCCCCGGCGGGCAGCGTTTACATGAACGCAAAAATAAAGGAGCTAAATCATGTCGAATAAAAAAGGACTTTGGCAATTTATCAAATTCGGACTTGTGGGTGTTTCCAACACTCTTGTAAGCCAGATAATATACATGATATGCACTGCTTTGGGGCTGCATTATATTTTGGCAAGCGTTATCGCCTTTGTACTCAGCGTACTCCACGCCTTTTACTGGCAGAACCGTTTTGTGTTCAAGGAAGATGAGAACGCAGAAAAGCGGATATGGTGGCAGGTGCTTATCAAGACCTACTGCGCATATGCCTTTACGGGGCTTTTCCTTAATAATGTGCTGCTTGTTGTGTGGATAGAGCTTGTTAAGATTGAGAACTTCACCCCGCCCTTGACGGAGCTTCTGAACGGCCGGGGCATAGGCATTTCCAATCATGATCTGGCGGTGGATATTGCTCCCCTGCTCAATATTGTGATAAATGTTCCGCTGAATTTTTTGATAAACAAATTCTGGGCATACAGTCAGAAAAAAATCCCTGCTAAGGACAGTGAATAACAGGTATACGCTGCAATGCAATTTACCGGAGAATCATACAAATCCGATATTTGCTGTATTACGAAAATACCGTGCCGCATAAGCACTGCCAAATAATCTCCCGCCCTTGCAGCCGCAAGAGCGGGAGATTTGCGTATTAACATTCCGGCCGGTCAAGCAGCTTCAGAAGAGTATCGGGCTTGAAGGGTTTTGCAATGAAATGCTCCGCACCGAGCCTGAGCGCTTCCATGACATTTTCCTTTGTACTCTGAGCAGACAGCATTATGACCTTTATTCCGGGATATTTTCTTTTTATCTCGGCAAGCACTTCAAGGCCGTTCATTCCGGGCATACCTATATCCAATGTGCAAACGTCCGCTTTTTCCCTTTCAAGCAAGTCAAGACACTCCCTGCCGTCCGCCGCAGATAACACTCTGTAATTGCTGCGGCCCAGAATATCGCAAAGCATTGACCGCAGAAAAGAGGCGTCGTCCACCACAAGCACAGTCTTTGTATCTGCGCATTTCCGCTTTTCTTCGCAAGCTCCGAAAATGCAGTTTATCTGATCCTGACAAAGCATATCCCCGTTATTTGCTTCCGCGGGCGCTTTACATTCGGTCTCATTGCAGCCAAGCAGCACATCTGCGGATACCCCGAGATATTTCACAAGCCTCGGTATCATTGCAATATCCGGCAGAGAAAGTCCGTTTTCCCACCGTGAAACAGCCTGCGGAGTAACAAAAAGCGCACAAGCCATTTCCTCCTGTGTAACATTTTTCGCTAAGCGGTATTTTTTTATCATAGCACCGAGTTCCATTTATCTTACCTCCTACTGTTTTCCGAAAAAGCTTTTTCTGTATAACATTATACAAGGTTCCTTTGCCGATGTCAATCAATTGTCAATTGAACCACCGCAGACAGAACGCTCACAGAGATAACCTAAGAGGCAGGAAGCAAGAAAAATAATCTTGCTTCCTGCCTCTTTCAGCCGCTGTTTCTCGCCCTCATGGCATTGAGTATCGCCAGCACCGCAACGCCCACGTCCGCAAATACCGCAGCCCACATATTAGCAGCGCCCAGTGCGCCCAGTATCAGCACCAGAAGCTTTACGCCAATTGCAAAGAATGTATTCTGACGTGCTATAAAAAGGGTCTTGCGGGATATGGCTATGGCGTCTGCTATCTTTTTCGGGTTATCGTCCATAAGGACTATGTCCGCCGCTTCTATGGCTGCGTCCGAGCCCATGGCGCCCATGGCAATGCCTATATCGGCACGGGTGAGCACAGGGGCGTCGTTTATTCCGTCGCCCGTGAAAACGAGGGTCTCCCCCGACTGCTTTTTCGTGAGCAGTTCCTCCAGAACGTCCACCTTATCCCCCGGGAGAAGCCCGGCATGAACCTCGTCTATCCCCAGCATTCCCGCAACGCTGTCGGCTGCCGCTTTGCTGTCCCCCGTGAGCATTACCGTGTGCCGCACTCCCATTTCACGCAGCCGCTTCAAAGCCTGGGCAGCCCCGTCCTTCGGGGTATCGGCTAAAGTCAAGCACCCCGCATAAACCTTGTCAATGGCAATGTGAACAGCAGTCGAGCCGCTTTCGGTATTTTCGGGCAGGGAAATGTTCTCGGCATTCATCAGTTTCAAATTTCCCGCTAAAATTTTCCTGCCCTCTATCTCGGCGTACACTCCGAAGCCCGCACGTTCGGAAACATCATCGGGCTTTAAGCTGACGGACTGACCCGATCTTTTCTCAAACGCTTCCTTTAGTGAAAGGGCTATGGGGTGGTCGGAATAGCTTTCCGCCAAAGCAGCCGCCTTCAAAATCTCATCCTCGGAAAATCCCTTTTGAGGGATTATTTTTGTTACCTCAAAGCTGCCCTTGGTAAGCGTACCCGTTTTGTCAAAAACCATTACTCCCGCCTTGGCAAGTGCCTCAAGATAATTGCTGCCCTTTATGAGAACGCCCTTTTTCGCCGCTCCCCCAAGTCCCGAAAAGAAGCTTAAAGGAATGGAGATGACCAGTGCGCAGGGACAGGAAATTACAAGGAATGTCATTGCCCTGTATATCCATTTCATAAAGTTCATGCTGTCAAAGAAAGGCGGTATAAGCGCCAGTGCGATCGCACCGAACACCACTGCAGGGGTGTATACCCGTGAAAATGAAGATATAAAATTCTCGCTGACGGATTTTTTTTCACGTGAATTTTCCACCAGCTCCAGAATTTTTGAGACCGTAGAGCAGCCGAAATCCTTTGTGACCTTTACCCTGATTATTCCCGTAAGATTAATGCAGCCGCTTATAACATCGTCCCCCGGGGCTATGTCACGGGGCAATGACTCGCCCGTTAAAGCGGAAGTGTCCGCCGAGGAAGTGCCGCCTATGACCGTGCCGTCCAGGGGGATTTTCTCCCCGGGCTTTACTGCAATAATATCCCCCGGGTGAACCTCCTCGGGACTTACCTTGCTAAGCTCTCCTTGCTCGTTTTCGATATTTGCATAATCGGGACGAATGTCCATAAGCTCGGAAATGGACCGCCTTGATTTGGAAACAGCGCAGGACTGAAACAGCTCTCCCACCTGATAAAAGAGCATTACCGCCGTTCCCTCGGCATATTCTCCCGTGACAAATGCGCCGATCGTGGCAATGGTCATAAGGAAGCATTCATCGAAAAACTGCAAATGAATTACCCCTAAAAAAGCCTTGCGGAGAATATCATAGCCGATTATAAAATAGGGTATAAGATATGCGATAAGCTGCACTGCATTAAAAGCGCCTTCCCCCTCGCCGCCTGAAAAAAGACGGAAATATATCATCTCCCCCGCCAGTATCACAAAGCTGACGATTATACGAACCAGTGTTTTCTTCTGCTTGCGTGTCATAAAACAACCTCCCTGAAAAGAGTGCATAAATTATACTAATGCAGTATAATTTTATGTGATAAAAAGCACCCCTGAATGTCCGATTTACGGAGCTGTCGAGAATTTGCGGCAGCTCCGCAACCTATCACATAAGGATCGTACAGTCGGGCTCTACCTTTTTGCAGGCCTTGACCACCTTTTTCATAATGTCGTCAAATTTTTCATCATCGGCGTCAATGGTGAGCTTCTGGCTTATGAAGCTTACGGAAGCGGAATGTACTCCGTCGATCTTGCATATGGCGTCCTGCATTTTCTGTGCGCAGTTGGCGCAGTCCAGATCTTCAAGATTATAGTTTCTTTTCATAATAATCAAACTCCTAACACTTAAATTTATTTTATGAAACCTTTGTGGTTTCTTTATAGGCTTTTTCTTAAAGCGCTATTCCTCAACGTGCTCCATACCTGTTTTTATAATGCTGCTGACGTGGTCGTCGGAAAGGGAATAGAAAACGATCTTGCCCTCACGGCGCGCCTTGACCAGCTTGTTGTTTTTGAGCACCCTCAGCTGATGAGAGACCGCCGTCTGACTCAGCCCCAGCAGCTGCGCCATGTCATTCACACAAAGCTCCGACTCAAAAAGGGCGTACAATATGCGTATTCTCGTAGTGTCCCCGAAAACCTTGTAAAGCTCGGCAAGGTCGTAGAGAATTTCATCGGGAGGCATATTCTCCATTACCTTTTTCACCACGTCCTCATGAGCGCAGATATATTCTTCCATATTTTCCGCCATTTCATATCCCTCCCTTATTTTGTGATAATGGCATACGCCGCAGGGACAAGCCCTTTTGCCAAGATTATCTCATAGCCCTCGCAGCCGTTTTCACCGACTATTCTTTCGATAAATGCCCTGTAGGTTTCAAAAGAATACTCACGGGAAGGGTCAAATCCGAAAATCTTTATCACACCCACGGCAATGCGAGAAACAATGTTATCCTCGCTGACGTATGTGGGCAGCAGTATCTTCCCGCCCTTTTTTGTCACACGGATAAGCTCCTTTGCCGCTTTATCGGAATCCGGAAGCAGGTGAAGAACATTTCCCGCCATTACCCTGTCAAAACAGCCGTCCCTGTCTTTAAGGGCGAATATGTCACGCAGGGCAAATTTCACATTGAACACTCCCCTGCTCCTTGCCTTTTTCTTTGCAATAATGAGCATTTCACGGGAAAGGTCGGTACAGAGAACGCACTTCGCATTACGGGCAGCCGCAAAGGTCAGCATTCCCGTGCCGGCGGCACAGTCAAGGACTATATCCCCTTTGCGAATATTTTCTGCCGTTATCTCCTCAATCTGACGGTTGACCCTGCGGTTCACCAGTTCATACAGATCGTATATTCCTGCCATTCTATCCCAAAAGCTTTTCATATTGCCACTTTCCTTTTTATATTATGATCATATCCGTATGATTTATTATCATATGTTCAACTGTTCATATGATAACATATAAATTTCAATTTGTCAAGGGTTTTGGAAAATTATTTATATATTGGAATGAGTCATATAAATTTTTACATAATTAAAATCTCCACAAAAATCTGAAAAAACTTCCGTGGAGATTTTTTGAGGTGCTATGTAAACGAATACTCACAATCTGCCTGTCCCCTATGATATGTACATTCAATTATTTCGGCAGGACTCATTTTTTCAATATACATCAAACAGCGAAAAGCCATTCCGTGCCCCACAAAAATAACCTTGTCATAATCTGCATACCTGTCCGCAACACGTCTCATTCTTTGCCTCATATGGCTGAGAGATTCCCACCTGAATTCCTCACCCGGCGGATACTCACCGTTAAACCTCGTGAATTCTCTCGCAAGCGCAAAGCTTTCCTCGGATGTTTCATACATATTATCCCGATCGGGTATCCATTCATGCAGATCTAAATCGACCTCGACCCGCAGCCCTGTCTCCCGTGAAATAATCTGAGCCGTCTGCAGCGCTCTTGTATAGGGAGAAGAAACAATAACCTCCGCACTTTTAAGACGAATATCCTTTGCCGTTATTTCAGCCTGTTCCCTTCCTTTTTCGGATAAGGGCGCAAAATCTCTGCCAAATCCCCAAAATCCGTTTTCAAGCATATTATCATAAACCGGCTCACCATGTCTTATAAGATAAAATAATGCCAACGTTATTATACCTCCGTTTACAAAAATCACAGACCCAACGATCAACGCTCAATGACTTTTTTATGTTTAAGTTTGCTGTAAGGTTATACTTTTGCCAATTCTTTCTTGGAATTTTTCTCTATGTATTCTGAACAAACTTTTTCAAGCAAAAGAAAATCATTGCAACGTCTTGCCAACGGTGTATCATTACCGTTTTCTAATTTATGCTTATACAGCATAACTGCATTCTTTCGGATTTTTCCCTTATAGACTTAATATATCTGTATTCTGCCAACAACAACGCTTTATACTTGCAGTCCTGCACAGTTTCAAAATCAACATATTCACGTTCGGTTTTCGGAACCGGAAACATATTGTTTAGATTTAACACAGCATACCTAAGTACCTTAATGAAATCCATACTTTCTTTCATTCTTTCATGCTTTGGCTTAAAAGATGACAGTGGCACAAAATAATCCAATCCATTAACTTGCATAACGATCCCTATGTACTTCCGAGCATTTTTTTGTCCATTCTTGCTGTTGCGGAACATATGCGGCGCATATGGAATTATTATAGTTTATATAATCTCTGTTTATCTCATAAAATTTGATATCTTCCATTGATCCTCCGACTTTAAACAGAGAGGGCAGACAAATTGCCTGCCCTCCTGTTATGATCGCACTTTTGAGCGGCGAAACGCTCACTTGTAAACGTCTTGATTTGTGAGCCAAGAGAAGCTCTCATATAAATTTCTCATTTATGGGCTGAGATACACCCACTACGTAAGAGACAGGCTTGTCCACCTGTTACTTTGCACTTTTATTATAACATGTCTATATTGGATTGTCAAGTGGTTTTTGGTAGTTTTTTGTCGATTTTTAGCACTTTAATAAAATTATTTTACTCAAAAAGCCCCTCCATTTTATGGATAAGCAGTTTTCCGCCCTCTATGTCGGTTTTTTCGATAACATCGGGAATGGCAGGAATGAGATAAACATTATCGCCGCTTTTTATATGGTAAACATCATTCGCACCCGTGCTTGTGACCTCCGAAAGAACGCCGTAAACCTCGCCGCTGTCAGCGTCCTCCACGGAAAGCCCTATAAGATCACGGATAAAATAAGTGCCCGCAGGCAGCTCCACATCATCACGGTTCATATAGAGAATTTTCCCCCGCAGGGTCTCCGCTTTTTCGGGAGTGTCAACACCCTCCAGTTTCATTACCGCCACATTTTTGTGAGGACGGCTTTTTTCCACATTCACAGGGGTCTTGCCCTTGTTAAAATAAAGCTCATCAAAGCTGCAAAGGAATTCGACGCTGTCGCACCACGGCTCGACCCGCACTTCACCTTTAAGTCCCTGCACCGCCACTACCTTTCCTATTTCAAGAAACTGCTCTGTCATATTCCTGTTCTCCTTTGTTTTCCGATTCCATCTTCACCTTGAGCCACTCGATATAAGGGCGGTAAAGCAGTTCTTCGATACGCTCATACCGCTGCCTTTCCTCATAATCAAGCGTTTCCTCTTTTGCCACATATTCATCAAAATAATATCTGAATGGCAGCATTTCCTTATTCTCCCTGTATGCCGAAGAAGCAGGGTCAGCGCCATGTGACACCAGCAGCTCCACTAAGTCCGCATTAAAGTCTTCGTCATACATGGCGGCATAGTGAAGGGCGGGTACGAAAAGATCGGGTCGGTAATCGGGGTCTGCCCCTGCGGAAAGGAGCAGGGAAACATTTTCATTGCACTGATTTTTGCAGGCAAGATCCAAAAGGGTCATATCCTCCGCACCGTTGGGGTTTGCTCCGCTTTCAAGGAAGAGTCTGAGCATTTCGCTGTCGTCGAGCATGACCGCTCTGTAAACGGCAGTCCTGCCGTATCTGTTGCCGCCGTCGGGAGAAGCGCCCTTTTCGATCAGATTTTGTGCTGCCTTTACATTCCCATTTTCCGCTGCCAGATAGAGAATATCCGTATCGGAAAAGCTGCCCACGTCATAGCGGATATTAAGGTAAATGTAATAAACGGCGGGCAGGCAGCAGAGTATCCCCGCAAAAATAAGCCAGCCCATTATTTTACCGAACTTCTCATTTTTTTTCATTGACGTGTTATACAAAAAAATCGGCACACCCGTCAAAGCAATGCCGACAACACCTAACACCACAACTGCGGTAATATGAGTAAGAATTGTGAGTATCATAGCCTCATCTCCAAATAATTCCGAAATATCTTCCTTACGTTTTGCGCCCTGCATTCATGCGTCCTTTGCATTTTATGTGCATTTTATGCAACCCCTGCCTTTATACAAACCGCTGCTGCAAAATATACCGCTGAATAATCAGCATCGCCGCCCCAAAAATCATATATGCAAATTTTCGGGGAAGCGGCTGTGCCGAATACTCAAACCGGCTATTTTGCTATAGCGGTTAGTATACACAAGAAACGCAGCCCGGGAAGATTAGTCGATCTCCACCATTATCCTCTCGTTTTTCCTGCCTGCGGCAGCACGCATGATATTTCTGATAGCCCTGGCTATTCTGCCCTGCTTGCCGATAACTCTGCCCATATCCTCGGGAGCTACGTGCAGGTGGTATACTACCAAGCCGTTTTCATTCGGCTCTTCCTTTTCCACTTTTATGCTGTCTGTGTCCTCAACCAGACCCGAAACTATCGCTATAAGTGTTTCTTCCATTTTGACCGTCTCCTTTCACATTTGCTTGAAATATATAAAGGCAGCATTGTCATAATATGGCAGCCATACCATGAAAATCATAATCATGTCAGCCATATCATAGCAAGCACCGTTATTTGCTTTTCGGGGCTGCCGGCAACTTTAAGACACCCCGTTTGCTGAGGTGTCCGATAAGTTCCGACAGACCGTGCTTTCCCGAGAAAATAGGTGACTTCGTAACCCTGTTACTTCGTAACCCATTACTTCGTAACCCCTGTTTTCTCGAAAAGCTTCTTGACTGTATCGGTGGGCTGTGCGCCGTTTGCCATCCACTTCTTAGCCTTCTCAGCGTCAACCTTTACGGTGCTGGGCTCGGTGGTGGAGTCATAATAACCGATCTCCTCGATAAATCTGCCGTCCCTGGGGTATCTGGAATCGGCAACAACGATACGATAGAAAGGAGCTTTCTTTGCACCCATTCTTCTCAGTCTGATTTTTACTGCCATTTTATATTCACCTCCGAAAATACGATTCATCTATATCAATACGCCATAAGCGCAGTGACAGCATATAAAATTCCCCGCTTCAATCAATACCGACAGTCGCAATAACAAGGGCAACTATAACGCAAAAAATACCGTTCACGACCCTGTTTATATCTCTGCCAAGCAAGTCGTCCCAAAAAGATCCCCCTCTGCCGTACAGAAAATACCAATCCCAATCAAAAATCGAAGCAAGCAGCCCCACAATACACATTCCAATGAAAACAACAGCCATTCGCAGTTATCTCCACATACCCGGCATTCGCAGCTTGTTCCGCTTGCCCTTCTGGTTCCTGCCCATAACACCGAAATGCTTGAGCATTTTCTGCATCTGCTCAAACTGGCGCAGCAACCTGTTTACATCGGCAACAGAGTTTCCGCTGCCTGCGGCTATGCGCTTTTTGCGGCTGGGGTTTATTATGGACGGCTTTGCGCGCTCTGCGGGAGTCATAGAGGTTATCAGCGCCTCTATCCGCAGGATCTGCCTGTCGTCAATGTCGATATCGTTTATTTTATCGCCCACGCCCGGGAGCATGGCGGCTATCTGCTTGATAGGACCCATTTTCTTGATCTGCTTCATTTGCTCAAGCATATCCTCAAGGTCGAACTCCTTATCCTCCGCCAGCTTATCTGCAAGGCGCTTTGCCTCATCCTCGTCAATAGTGTTCTGCGCTCTCTCGATAAGGGTGAGCATATCGCCCATTCCAAGTATTCGGGAAGCCATTCGCTCCGGGTGGAAAAGCTCGAAATCATCCAGCTTCTCGCCTGTGCCCACAAACTTTATGGGCTTGCCGGTAACTGCCAGCACCGAAAGCGCTGCGCCGCCTCTTGTATCCGAATCCAGCTTTGACATAAGCACGCCAGTAATTCCAAGAGCGTCATCAAATGCTTTTGCCACATTGACAGCGTCCTGACCCGTCATGGCGTCCACCACGAGCATTATCTCATGAGGAGCTGTTTCCTCTTTGATATTTTTAAGCTCGTTCATAAGCTCTTCATCTATATGAAGTCTGCCCGCCGTGTCCAGGATAACGACCTCGTTGCCGTGCTCTTTAGCGTGCTTGACAGCCTCCTTGGCTATTACTATCGGGCTTATCTGCCCCATTTCAAAGACCTTTACTCCTGCCTTTTCTCCCACTACCGTAAGCTGATTTATAGCTGCGGGACGGTAAACGTCGCAGGCTACAAGCAATGGGCGCTTGCCCTGTTCCTTGAAATATTTCGCAAGCTTTGCTGCATGGGTAGTTTTACCCGAACCCTGCAAGCCCACCATCATAATTACGCAGGGAGGCATGGAGGGGTAATTTATCCGTGCGTTCTCGCTGCCCATGAGGGCGACAAGCTCTTCATTAACTATCTTAATGACCTGCTGACCCGGAGTAAGGCTTGACAGAACATCTGTGCCCACAGCTCTTTCGGTAACTTTGGCTATAAAATCCTTGACCACCTTATAGCTTACGTCGGCTTCCAGGAGCGCCATTTTGACCTCCCGCATAGCTTCCTTAACGTCAGCTTCGGAAAGGATACCTCTGCCCTTGAGACGCTTGAACACTGCATTCAGTTTTTCGGAAAGTCCTTCAAATGCCATTGCAGAAACCCCTTTCTTGGAGGCAGGAGATTTGGAGGCAAGAGGCAGGTATCTGCCGACCCTCCGCAGCCCTTACAGCCTCGGTTCATTTATTCTTCAAGTATTTTTCTTATATCAGCTGCCGCTTTGAGCATTGTTTTACCTGCGGCAGTGTTGGCGGCCTCTGCCAAGTCGGCTGCGGTTTCAAGGACTGCTGCCACCTTTAACAGCTTTGCGGATCTGGCGGCAAATTTAAGGATATTCTCATACTCGGCAAGAGCTTGCTCGCCCCTTTTGATACTGTCCCTTACGCCCTGCCGCGTAATATTTTCCTGTTCGGCTATTTCACCGAGAGATAAGTCCTCGTTATAGTAAAGATCTACCAAATCCCGCTGCTTCTGCGTGAGCAGCCCGCCGTAATAGTCCAGCAGCAAAGCGATATGCAAATTCTTTTCCACGTTAACTCTTTGCCGCCTCCCTGTAACTCCGAACGGTGCTATGCCCGCCTGTAAAGCCGTAAACCTTTATAAAGCTTAACGCCTTTACAATTATACCATATCAATAAAATTTGTCAAGGTTTTTTGGGGGATTTTATTTGTAAATTTTCTGTGAACCGAATATATTATCCTGCTGTTATAAAAATACACAGCTCAGCGCACCGCCGAACCTGTCCGCAGATAATATTGAGAGGTCATAAAGCCCTGCGGCACGTTTACTTTAAAAATTTCAGGCCTCGGTAAACGGACTATATTTGGCAATGTGGGTATATTTTCACCGCAACAGCCCGTTGCTTTACTTTTTCGGGTTTATGCGGTATAATATTAAAAAAGAACGGAGGAATTTTTTATGACAGCCTTTATCACCAAAACAGCCGATTCGATTAAAGCATTAAGGCTTGAAAAGGGATTTACCCAAGAGGAATTGGCAGAGAAGATATTTGTATCCAGGCAGGCGGTCTCACGGTGGGAAAACAGCGAGACTATGCCGGGGGTGGACAGCTTAAAGGAGCTTTCCAAAGTATTCGGAGTCACGATAAACAGACTGCTGGGGGATCCTGTGAAGCTTGTTTGCCAGTGCTGCGGAATGGAACTGGACGAAAACTCTGTAAGCTGCGAACCGGACGGCGGAGCAAATCCCGATTACTGCAAATGGTGCTATGAGGGCGGAGAATTTGCGTATAAATCCCTGCCGGAACTGGTGGAATATCTGGTAACCCATGTGCCCTTGGGAGAGTTTACCCGTGAACAGGCAGAGGAGTTCTTTTCGGCTCGACTAAAGGAACTGAACTACTGGAAAGAGGCAGAATGACTTTTATATGCTTTTAAAAATCAGCTGCGCTTCTTCCCGATAATTTCGGGGAGAGGCTTTTTTTATGCTCATTATTATGTAAGCACTTATTAAAGCTTTTCCTTAAAAATTTGCTGTTTGTTAAACGGCGATTTGGCGAGGCTTTTTCCCCGTCTGCGGCGGGGAAAAGCCTTTAATCGACAGTTCCTTATTTACAGAAAAAATATATTTTGAGATAAAATCCGTCAACTTTGTCAATTCCTCTTGCAAATTCCCGGAAAAAGTGTTACAATAAAAATTGCAACGGAGGAAAAACAAATGAAAAAAAATTCGGATAAAAAAAGTGTAAAGGAGCTTTGGAGGGAACTGACGGAAAAGATAAAAAAAATATCCTCGGCGAAAATTATTGCTTTAGGATACCTGGCAGTCATTCTTACGGGCACACTTTTACTGAAGCTCCCCATTGCGTCAAGAGGCAAACCTTTGGGCTGGCTCGATACTCTGTTTACGGCGGTTTCCGCCTCCTGTGTTACGGGGCTGGCGGCAGCGGACACTTACACGCAGTGGTCGCTGTTCGGGCAGATCGTTATAATATTCCTTATTCAGATAGGCGGACTGGGGTTTATGACGGTGGTCTCCCTGGCGGGACTGCTTACGGGTCGGAGGATCGGACTCAAGGAGCGCAGCGTATTGCAGGACAGCGTGAACAATATGCAGGTAGGGGGAATTGTAAAGCTTATGCGTCGGATAGCTCTCGGCACGTTTATTATTGAGGGGATCGGGGCGGCGCTGCTTGCGGTGAGGCTTATCCCGAAAATGGGAATTCTGTCGGGGATCGGAAACAGTCTGTTTTTATCTGTCTCCGCTTTTTGCAACGGCGGATTCGACCTGAACGGAAAATACGGGCAGTATTGTTCTCTTACACCCTTTGCGGATGATGTTCTCATTAACCTTGTTATCTGTATGCTGATACTTACGGGGGGTATCGGTTTTACGGTGTGGGAGGATATTTTAAAGCACAAATTCAGGTTTTCCGCCTATAAGCTCCACAGCAAAATAGCTCTTACGGTGACCCTTTGGCTGACCCTTATAGGCACAGGACTTTTTCTGCTTTTTGAGCAGGAATACACCTTTAAGGGAATGCCCTTTTGGGAGCAGCTGACGGCGGCTCTGTTTTCCTCGGTAACGCCTCGGACGGCGGGTTTCAACACGGTGGACACCGCTGCCCTCAGCCCTGCTTCAAAGGCGCTGACTGTTTTATATATGTTTATCGGCGGCAGCCCCGGATCGACGGCAGGAGGCATAAAGACAGTGACATTTGCGGTGCTGATACTTACGGCGATCGCAAGTATGCGGGGAAATGACGATGTGAATATATTCGGGCGGCGGCTGGAGGCGGACGCTGCAAGACGGGCGGTAACGGTGGTTACGGTCAATCTGGCTCTCGCGGTCACGGCGATCCTGGGAATATCGGCAGCCCAGCCGGGGCTGCCTCTTCCGGATGTGGTGATAGAAACATTTTCGGCGGTGAACACGGTGGGCATGACCACGGGGATAACAAGGGAACTTCTGCCCTTTTCCAAGCTGCTGCTGATAATGCTTATGTACAGCGGCAGAGTGGGGAGCGTTTCCTTTGCGCTGATATTTACGGGGAAAACTCGGTTTACGGGAGTGCAAAATCCCGAAGAGCCTATAAGTATAGGCTGACAGGGGTGCGAACGCAAACCGGATTTTTAATAAAGCGAGGATAAGAAAATGAAAAGGATAAAGTCATTGATAAAGGATACCGTTTCATATACTCAAGACGGCAATACGGTTCGTTTTATTATTGATGAGAACGAACGTCCTTATTGGTCAAGAATGCTTGAACGCAGCTTTGCAAAAGATAAAACGGGGCTTAAAATGTCCGAAAAATATAAAAGTGGGAAAGACATTGCGGCAAGGGATGACAAGCTGAAAAAATTTTTTGACTTTATTTCTGAGGGGAATGGAGTAAAGGTTGATTTAGCAAGCGGTCCGTCCGGGTATTTTTCTCCTGTGTTGGATACGCTTGATGAGTCGGATATTTTTATTGCGACAGACGCTTGTCCCTCCATTATTGCAGCGCATTCGGAAGCCTGTAACAAGGAAAATTTTTTTGTATTTGATATTGATCTTGATAAGAAACTTCCGTTTTATGATGAATGCATTGATGTTTTCAGCGGAAAGCTGCTGAACAACGTAAATAACTATGATGTACTGATCGGAGAGGCTTACAGATGCCTGAAATACGGAGGGCGTTTTGCCGTTATAGAAATGTTTTTTGAACACGGCTGCAAGACCTTTGAATATTTGAATTCACAGGGCGCTGTCTGGTCATCCTTTGAGACCTTTGTCAGATTTTGTGAAAATACAGGCTTTAAACATATCGGAAGCGATATTCTGCAAAGCAGAAAAGGAAAGATCGACAGCGGCGACCTTTACCCATTGTATGAAAACGACTGTTGGACAGAAAGAACGGTTTATTTTGTAAAATGAAAAAATTGAAAAATATTTTTGTAAATATTGATTTTTTCGGTGAAATACTGTAAAATAATATTATGTATATTTTGCGGGAGTTACCCGATAAGGAGTGTTAAATTATGGGCGCTTTAAAGGCGGCGGCGGTTTTTTCGGAGCATATGGTTTTACAAATGGGAAAGCCCATTAACATCTGGGGGCATGATTACAGCGGCAGGACGGTTAAGGCAGAGCTTTGCGGCGCCACGAGTGGCAATTGTGCCGAGTGTATTTGCAGGGAGAATGAATGGCGGATAACGCTTCCCCCGGTGAACGCATACGGAGGACCTTACGAGCTGAAAATTTCAGACGGTGATGAAACGGTCGTTTTCGGAGATGTTATGATAGGGGAAGTCTGGATAGCGGGGGGACAGTCCAATATGGAGCTGGAACTGCAAAGCGAGGTTCACGGCAGTGAAGAGCTGAAAAAATGCGCTTCGTCAAATGTGCGGTTCTATTACACAAAGAAAAATCCTTACATAGATGAGTTTTTTTACATTGACGAGAGGAACGGCGGCTGGGCGTGCGCTTCGGAGGAGGCTTCACGGTGCTGGTCGGCGGTGGGGTATTATTTCGGGAAAAAGCTTGCGGCTGACCTTAATGTTACCGTGGGGATAATCGGCTGCAACTGGGGCGGCACTTCCGCTTCAAACTGGATAGACAGGGAGACGCTTAGCAAGGATTCTGACCTTAAAAGCTATGTCGATGAATATGACAAGGCAATGGAGGGGAAAAGTTTTGAGGAATATCTGGAGGAACTGCGGGATTACCGTGAATGGGAGGCTGAGTGGAATCCGAAGATAAATGAATTTTACAGCAAGAATCCCGAGGGAAGCTGGGAGGACGCACAGGCATATGCGGGAAGTCTTTCGAGATATCCCGAGCCGCTTGGCCCTAAATCGCCGTTCAGGGCGGGGGGGCTTTATGAGGCCATGCTGAAGCGCATTTGCCCATACAGTGCAAAGGGTTTTATATATTATCAGGGAGAGTCGGACGATCACAAGCCAGAAATATACGAAAAGCTGCTTAAAACCCTTATACAGCGCTGGCGAATCGACTGGGGGGATCTGCATATGCCCTTTATCATGGTGCAGCTGCCTATGTTTCTCAACCGTGGGGATATTGACAGGAAGAACTGGTGTCTTATCCGTGAGGCGCAGATGAACACTCATCTGACAGTGGCAAACACAGGTATTGCGGTGATCCTTGACTGCGGCGAATACGGAAATATTCACCCTGTGGATAAAATTCCCGTTGGGGAGCGTTTGGAATTGCAGGCGCTTTATCACGTTTACAAGCGTATTTCCGAGAGTGAGGCTTACGGGCCTGTTTACAGAAATTGTTACCCGGAAAACGGGGGGCTTATTGTGGAATTCGATCATGCGGAAAACGGCTTTGCAGTTAAAAATGCAGAGACGATCGAGGGGTTTGAGATCAAGGGAGATGAGGGCGAGTTTGTGCC
>CAMWIR010000006.1 GCA_947174365.1 uncultured Ruminococcus sp.
TTTAAGATTTCCTTGAATTTTAAAGCGGCTATGGGTGGCGGTATTCCCCCCGCCTACGGCGGATGAAATACCTTTAATCAGCAATTCCTTAGGTATGTCCGATATTGTTGAACCCTTGTATTTTTACATTTTCCGAAAATTTTGAATAGATGCCAAAATTTCGGGAAACAATATTACAAATTTAAAGAACCGATCTGCAAAAAATATCGGCGCATAATTTGCTTGAAAGGAAATGTTTAACAATGAAAAAGCTGAAAGCGGCCGCAATGCTTGCGGTGATGATAAGTCTGTGCAGCCTGCTTGGCGGCTGCGGCACGGTGCAGGTGAACGAGAGGATGTATGTTCAGATGATGGGACTTTCCGAGGAGGACGGGGAGTGCGTGCTGTGCGTTCAGGTCTGCAGTACCGAAAGCGCACCCGACGAGCCGCCTGTGTACGAATTTTACGAGGGAAAGGGTGAGGGCTTCAGGCAGGCGGCGGCGGACATTGAGCAGAAAAACGGCAGAGAGCTTTTTTTCGGTCACTGCACTCTGGCAGCGCTGGACAAAAATTTTCTCTGCAGTACCGAGGACATAAAAATGCTTATGGGCGAGCGGATCTCTCCCGGTTGTCGGGTCTGCTGCTCTGACGATCCGGGTGCGTTTCTTTCCCGTAAAATCGATGACGAAAGCGGAAAGATCATCGGAGCGGATGTTATAAGCGGTGAGATCGACCAATATGAAAAAAGGGGGCAGTATAAGGAGGTCACATTAAAGGATGTCTGCATTCTGGCGGACAAGGCTGCGCCTGCGGTTATCCCTGCATTTTTCGGGGAAAAGATCGGCAGCGGGGCAGTCTCTGCTTCCACGGCGGCAAGCAGTGACATTCTCTATTTGTCTGCCGAGGAAACTGCACTGTGCAATCTGCTGAAGGAGGAAACGGGAGCCGAATTTTCCGTCCTCGGCGGGACGGTAAAAACTGATAAGGTCAGAAATTCGGTCTACTTGCAAACGGGTGAAAATATCCTGAACATTTCCCTTGACGCAAAATGTACATTAACGGAAACAGGAGATTCTCACAGCTTTTCCGATTACGAGGCAGAAGCGGAAAACTTCTTGACGGAAGCGCTTTCAAAGCTGCTCATCAAAGCTGAGGCTTCGGGAATGACCGAAGCCGTAACGGGAGTCCGAACGGAAAAGGGCACTGTTTTCAACTGCAATGTCAATGTAAAGATAAAAAGTTCGGGTTAAGCTCCATTGATACCGATCAAAAAATTTTTTAAGGAGAAAAACAATGCTGCCCAATACAGATGATTTTGAAAATATAGCGTTAAGCACAAACTTGAATGAGAATATCGAAAGCATAAAGCGGATACTGGGAGAGTCCTCCGATCTGCTTACAAATCCCGTAAATATTTCGGGGATCTCCTGCGCCGTTATCTGCTTTGAGGGAATGACCTCGGGGTATGACGCCGAAATGACGGTGGTGCACCCGCTTATCGAGCTCAAAGGCTTCGCCTCGGGGCGGGCTTTGTTTGAGCATATCGGCAAAAATATGGTGCTGTCGGTGGACAGCGGTGAGCAGGATCTGTTCGGAAACGTTATCCGCCTTTTGATGAGCGGCTTTGTGATATTGCTTATCGAGGGGGTGGACAAAGCCCTGTTTTTCGGCATTCAGGGCTATGAATCAAGGGGAGTGAGCGAGCCGTCCTCAGAGGGGAATATCAGAGGCTCTCACGAGGGCTTTACCGAAAAGGTACGCACAAATATGTCAATGATAAGGCGAAGATTAAAATCGCCCCAGCTGCAATTCAAGCTTTTTCCGATCTCAAAGCGCAGTCAGACAGATGTCATAATATGCTTTATGGCGGACAGAGTTCCCGAAGCCTTAGTCAAAAGCATAGAGCAGAAATTAAAAAAGCTCCCCTTGGAAACAGTCCTCGGCAGCGGCTATGTTTCGCCCTTTCTGGACAGCGGCAGCCCCTCTCTTTTTTCGGGGATAACCCTTACCGAGCGTCCCGATGTAATGTGCGCCAAGCTGCTCGAGGGGCGGGTGGGGGTAATAATCGACGGCACACCCTTTGCACTGGTGCTGCCCTGTATGTTTACCGAGCATTTCCAGACCCTGGACGATTACAACTTCCGCCCCTTTTATGCCGTACTGCTGAGGTATGTGCGGTATACAGCCTTTTTCCTGGCAGTTTTCCTGCCCGGACTTTATGTGGGACTGGCGCTTTTTCACCCTGAAATGATAAGCAGCCGACTGCTGTTCAACCTGGCAGCTGCCGAGGAAACAGCCCCGCTGCACCTTATGGCGGAGGCGCTCATAACCCTTGTGTTTTACGAAATCATAAGGGAGGCGGGAGTGCGGCTTCCAAAAAGCGTGGGAGGCGCTGTGTCCATTGTCGGAGGACTTATTATCGGAGACGCGGCAGTAAACGCAGGGATAATTTCAAACCCTGTTCTGCTGGTCTGCGCCATTTCGGTGACGGCTTCATTCGTTATCCCCAGCCTTGACCAGCAGGTCACGGTTTTCCGCTTGGGAGCGGTGATAGCAGGAGGAATTGCGGGACTCTTCGGCATATCCCTCTTGTCGGCTGTAATGCTGGCAAATGTTTGCGCAGCGGAATGCTATGGGCTGCCCATAATGTCACCCTTGTCCCCGTTTTCTCCGAAAGCAATGGGCGACACCGCTGTGCGTTTAGGTTTCAGGCGAATGGGCAGAAGGGGCTTTACTATTGAGAATTTGCAGGGCGCACACATCGAGGCGGCTGCGGAGGACGAGCTTATAAACGGAAATGATATGTAAAGCTGCTTGCCTTGACGGTCACGGAATAATTTTGCGAAAAGCTTCGGCCGGCAGTATTTTCCGGAACCGTCAAACGAAAAATTCGGGACTTTTTCCGATGTAAACAGGGAAAAAGGTTTGCAGCAACTAAATTTCTGTTTGAAATCATTTTAAGGAAACGCCAATTAAATTGTCTTTAAGATTTTCTTGATTAAAAAGGCTACAGTGGTGGTATTTTCCCTGCCCACGGCGAGGGCAATACCTTTAACCGGCAATTTCTTAATTTGTGCAGTTTACGCAAATGATCTTTTGATAAAAAAATAACGGAGGCAAAAATGAGAGCAAATGCAAAATATATTTCCCCCGGGCAAATGATAATTTTATTCGGGGCGGCAGGGGCGCTTTACGCAGGTATAGGGGTTTACGGCGATCTGTCCCAAATGCTGATAAATGCAGTATTATCGGCAATAATTACGGCTGCGGCTGCAATTCCCCTGTGCATATTTTCGGCAAAAACTCCCGATACCGATCTTGGCGAAGGAATAGCCGAAAGGGGAGTTGCCCTGCGCATTATCTGCGGCATATTACTGGCGGTCTACTTTCTGAGCGGGGCGGCGCATATACTTGGAAAATTCGGCAAATTTGCCAATGAGCGGATATTCCCCGAGGGAAATATCTACCTTTGCATCACGCTTGTGGGACTGGTCTGCATATATGCCGCCCACACAGGTGCTCAGGCAATAAGCCGCATGACTACGCTGATTTTTGCGCTTTTTCTGCTGGGGCTGATAATGCTGCTGATAGGCGGAAGGGGAGATCTTGCGTTATCGGCGGTCAACCTTACGCCAAAGGCTGTTTCTTTTGGAGATGTGCTCGGAAACGGCGAAATGACGGGGCTATTACCGATTTTTGCGGCAGGGGCTATAACATCTTCCATGCTGTGCAAAAATGCGGGAAAGGGGCTTCGCTGCGGGCTTTACGGGGGACTTGCCGCTATGCTTGCGGTAAGCGCAGGGCTGATAACAATAGTGTGGGCGCTGCTGGGGGATTTCACCCGCATGACCGAATATCCTGCATTAGACGCGGCTGTTTATTGCGGGAGGCGGTTTACCTTTTCCTTTCACGGACTTTTCTATGCTCTTTGGATAATTGCGGCGGCAGCGCTTTTGTCCATGCTGATGACGTGTGCGGGGCAGGCGCTGGTTTGGATATTCCCTAAGATAAAGTATTCCGGGGCTATTGCTGCGGCTGCTGCTTTGGTGATAGCTCTTATAGAAGCTTTGACTGCTTCTGTTGCAGAGCGCATATTTAACGATCCTGTATTTGCTGCGGTTTTGCTTATTGTCTTGCCGCTCATCGGGCTTAAAAAAACGGCTGCAAGGGCAGCAGATGTCAGCGCTGTAAGGTACTCGCTCAAACGCCGCTAAGGCTTTGTTTCCCCTCGTGCGCCGGGAGAGGGGCTTTCTTCAAACGCCGGGGAAAATACCCTGCGGCGCTTGAGGAAAGCAAGTCCGCAGCCTATCCGAAATAATAAATCGAATATTATATAATGATTAACATTTTGTAAATTTGCAAAAATTTCCTCCAATGTTCTTGACAAATCCGGTTTGTTCTGATATAATAATAAAGCGTTGAAATGCGAGCCATTAGCTCAGCCGGCAGAGCATCTGACTTTTAATCAGGGGGTCTGGGGTTCAAATCCCCAATGGCTCACCATTTTCAGCCGAATCCGAACACTCTTAAGGAGCGTTCGGATTTTTTTGCATAGCTTTAGGGAACTGCCGCTCTCCATAACCATTTGTAAACTTTAAAAACCGGTTAAGGCGGTTTGATCGGCGTTTTCTTAGCTTTAACAAGCTGACGGATCATCAAGCTCAAATTCGGATTCCCCACAGACAAATTTTAACAAAAAAGTTACAAAAGAATTTGTCGGTATTAACTTAAAAATGTTATAATGGTATAAATTACTGTTACCGACCCCAAAAGGGCGGCGTACAAACAAATTTAACAGGAGGACAGGCTTATGGCTATACTGGTAACGGGCGGAGCGGGATATATCGGCTCTCATACCTGCGTGGAGCTGCTTAGTGCAGGGGAAGAGATCGTGGTGGTTGACGATTTTTCCAATTCCAAGCCCAGAGCGCTGGAAATAATCAAGGAGCTTAGCGGCAAGGACTTTAAATTTTACGAGAATTCGCTGCTGGACAGGGACGCTGTGGCGAAAATTTTCACCGAAAACAATATCGACTCGGTTATCCACTTTGCAGGCTTCAAGGCAGTGGGCGAGTCGGTTCAGAAGCCCATTGAATATTATCACAACAATATCACGGGAACGCTTATCTTATGCGACGAAATGAGAAAGCACGGCTGTAAGAGGATCGTTTTCAGTTCCTCGGCAACGGTTTACGGCTCGCCCAAGAGCGTGCCCATAAAGGAGGATTTCCCCCTTTCAACGACCAATCCCTACGGCTCTACCAAGCTGATGATAGAGAATATTTTGCAGGATATTTATGTTTCCGACAAGGAGTGGAGCATTGCTCTGCTGCGGTACTTCAACCCCATTGGCGCTCACAAGAGCGGAAAGCTTGGAGAGAACCCCAACGGCATTCCCAACAATCTTATGCCCTACATTCAGCAGGTGGCTGTTGGCAAGCTGCCGAGACTGGGCGTTTTCGGCAATGACTATCCCACGCCCGACGGCACGGGGGTAAGAGATTATATCCATGTTGTCGACCTTGCTCTGGGGCACGTTAAGGCCATTGAAAAGCTGCGCACCATGACGGGCGTAGGCATATGGAACCTGGGCACCGGCAAGGGCAGCTCGGTGCTGGACGTGGTAAAGGCCTTTGAAAAGGCAAGCGGTGTGGAAATACCCTACGACATCAAGCCAAGACGTGCGGGAGATATTGCGGAATGCTATGCCGATCCCGCCAAGGCAAAGGCAGAGCTTGGCTGGGAGGCGCAGAGAGGCATTGAGGAAATGTGCGAGGACAGCTGGCGGTTTATAAAGAATAATCCCGAGGGGCTGTAATAGAGGCGAAAAGAGGCAAGCGGCAGGATATTTCCTGCTTCTTGCCTATTGTTTCTTGTATGCAAGCTTAACAAAGGAAGATATGGTATATGACGGATAAAAATGATATTATTATGCCATTGCTTGAAGCCGCAGAGAAAAGCTTCCGATTGCTTTTCAAAGAACATAATGAGCATTTTTATTACTGCACCTTGGTGATGATAGAGGTGGGTACGCCATGCATATCGGCTTTGTCCTATGAGGTACTTGAAAAACTTGCGGCAGCTTCCGACGATCATGACAACACATACTTACAGCTTAAATGGTCGTATGCCGATTCGCCTTACTGCGGCTTTGGATATGATGAATATTTCGGTGACGTAGCCAAAAAGTTTGAGTATTGCTTCGATAATATAAATTGTGATAAAGGTGATGAAAATGAAATTTCACGCTGGTTAGATTCCATGGAGGAGGTGATGAGAATCCTTGACGGCAAGGGTTTATTCGGTATGGGAAAAGAACGCAGCCGGTTATTTATCAATGCCGAGATAATGCCGCCGGAAGCTTCAAATTTTGACAGGGCTGAAAGGTTGAATCCTTTTGACGTTTACAAGGAATGGGAGCGGGACTGGATCGGTGAACTGTCGCTTGATAAACCTGCTGTTGATTGGAATGCGGTTTGGAATCCTGAATTGTGTAATGTTACTTTGCTAAGGCCTGTAACGGATAAAAAAATAATTATGCAGATAAAAAACGCCTTATGCATTGACAAAGGAATAACATTATTTATTGAGGATTGCCAAAATGCGCCTTTTATCATTTTGAAGAATGAACCATATGAAACCGTTATAAGAAATTTACAAAATTTTCCGATGATACAGCCGTTTTTATCTGTAAAAAAACAGGAACGGCAGTAAATTCTTGAAGGTTGATTTCATGGAAAGCGGTTTACATTGACTTTATGGTTATGCGGTATTATTTAATAATATATCAGACATATATCAGACCCGCACCAATTGAAATTTTTATAATGTGTACAAAATGTTAAATAAATTTAAAAAAACAGAAAAATCAAAAAATTTTGCCCGAATGCTCTTGTAACTTTCGGGCAAATGTTGTATAATTAAAATTGGAATAATTTGTTTCGGAACGGAGGAACTTTTTATGATGACTGAGGGTCAGCAGAAAAGATTCGCAGAATATACTGCCAAAAAATCCGACTGCCCTGCTGCAAAACAGCTTGAGGCGCTCTTTGACGACGGGAAATTTACCGAGATAGGCTCGGGTGTTTCACGGGAGGGCAAGCCTTCGGGCGTTGTTACCGGCTACGGTCTGGTGGACGGCAGCCCGGCGTATGCTTTCATTCAGGACAAAGCCGCTATTGGCGGCGCTGTCAGCGGAGTGCATTCGGAAAAAGTATGCAGGCTGCTGGAGCTTGCGGCACGGAACGGAGTGCCCGTAATAGGTGTATATGACTCAAAAGGCGCGTTTGTGGAGGACGGAGCGGCGGCTCTTAACGCCTACAGCGAAATAATGGGCGGGCTTGCCAATTTATCGGGGGTAGTGCCCACGGTATCGGTAATTGCAGGGGTTTGCTCGGGGTGCATGGCACTGACGGCTCTTTCTGCGGATTACACGGTAATGACAAAGGACGGTGAGCTTTACGCTGAGGCAAGCGCCGACAGCAGCGCCGAAGCGGCGGCGGAAAAGGGGCTTATATCCGACATTGCGGGAGATATTGCCGAGGCTTTCGAGAAGGTGCGGACTTATCTTTCGTTAATGCCGCTGAACAACCTTTCGGCTACGCCCGAATTTGATTACGAGGACAGCGGGAAAGCGGCTTTTGACAGTCCCGAGAACGGAGCGGCTTCGGTGGCGGATTCGGGCTCGCTGACGGAGATCTCTCCCTTGTTCGGCAGTGCGTCGGGAACATATCTTTGCACTGTGGGCGGTGCTGCTGCGGGAATAGTTACGGTGGGCAAAAAGGGAGAGAAGCTTTGCGGCTGCGATTTCTCGAAAATCGCAAGGTTTGTAAGGCTGTGCGACGCATACGGACTGCCCATTATCACGGTCATAGACTGCGAGGGAGCGGACGCCTCCTGCGGCTGCGGAGCAAGGAATTTTATGAAGCTTGCGGGGGCTTATGCGGAGGCGACTGCGCCTAAGATCGCCCTTATTACGGGAAATGCAAGCGGCAGCGTATTTGTGGCGCTGGCGGGTAAGAATACGGGTGCGGACGCTGTATTTGCACTGCCGTCGGCGGTAATATCCCCAATGGCGCCCGAGGCTGCGGTGGAATTTCTGTGGCATGACAGGCTGAAGGGTGCGGCTGATCTTGCTGCCGCAAGAAATGAACTGGTCAAGGAATACTGCGAGACTTTAGGCTCTGCTGTTGACGCCGCCGAAAAGGGCGCTGTGGACGAGGTGGTAAGCGAAAACGAGGCTCGGAGCATGATAATTTCCGCTGTGGAAATTTCGGCGGGCAAGAGACTGAATAAGAGACTGCCAAAGAAGCACAGCATACTGCCCTGCTGATTAGAGGCAAGAGATTTGAGAGGCAAGAGGCAAGATGTTTGTTTTGCTTTAAAGCTCATTAATAAATTATCCGAAAGGCTGATATAATATGAAAAGATTTAATATTACGGTGAACGGAAAATCCTATGATGTTGCGGTAGAAGAGGTCGGCGGAGGCTCTGCGGCTGCTCCCGCAGCAACTGCACCTGCTGCTCCCGCACCTGCTGCGGCAGCTGCACCTGCACCCGCTCCTGCCGGTGACGGCACTCCCGTTAAAGCGCCCATGTCGGGGAATATCCTTGATGTTAAGGTGAATGTTGGAGATACGGTTTCCTCCGGACAGGTCATTATTGTGCTGGAGGCTATGAAAATGGAGAATGACATTGTTGCGCCCTGCGCAGGCAAGGTGACCTCCATTGCCGTCAAGAAGGGCGAAACGGTTAATTCCGACACTGTTCTTGCCACCATTGCGTAAAGGAGGCACGGGAAATATGGCTAAGGTTAAAATTACCGAGACAGTGCTCAGAGACGCTCATCAGTCCCTTATCGCTACCCGTATGAGCATTGACGAAATGCTGCCCATAATGCAGGAAATGGACAAGATAGGCTATTATTCCGCCGAGGTATGGGGCGGTGCGACTTTCGATTCCTGTATAAGATTTCTTGATGAAGACCCTTGGGAGAGACTGAGAACTATCCGCAAAGCTATGCCCAACACTAAGCTGCAAATGCTTTTCAGAGGACAGAATATGCTGGGCTACCGCCATTATGCGGATGATGTGCTGGAATATTTCGTGCAGAAGACTGTTGCAAACGGAATGGATATTATCCGTATTTTTGACGCTCTCAACGATATCCGCAACCTCAAGACAGCTATTGCCGCTGCCAAGAAAGAGGGGGCGCACGCTCAGGTCGCCATAAGCTTTACGCTGGGTGATATTTTCACAGACGATTACTTTGTGCAGTATGCAAAGCAGTGTGAGGAAGAGGGAGCGGACTCCATTTGTCTTAAAGACATGGCGGCTTTGCTGACCCCTTACCGTGCGGGCAGTCTTGTAAAGGCGCTTAAAGCCAACATAAAAATTCCCGTGCAGCTGCACACACACTACACCTCGGGGCTTGCCTCAATGTGCCTTTTAAAAGCTATAGAGAACGGCTGTGACGCTGTGGACACGGCTATGTCTCCGCTTGCGCATGGCACGTCTCACACGCCCACCGAATCTATGGTTGCGGCGCTTCAGGGTACGGAGTATGATACGGGGCTTGACCTTGTTAAGCTCACGTCTATCCGTGATTATTTTATGAAGCTGCGTAAGAAATATCTGGACAGCGGGCTGCTTGACCCCAAGGTTTTGGCGGCGGACGCAAATGCGCTTATCTATCAGGTTCCCGGAGGAATGCTCTCCAATCTGCTCAGCCAGCTCAAACAGGCGGGCAAGGAGGACAAATTCGAGGAAGTGCTCAGGGAAGTGCCCAGAGTCCGTGCGGACGCAGGAAATATTCCTCTTGTAACGCCCTCTTCTCAGATAGTAGGCTCACAGGCTGTATTCAACGTTATAAAGGGCGAGAGATATGCCATGGTTACAAAGGAGTTCAAGGACATTGTGGCGGGCAAATACGGCAAGACACCCACGCCCATAGACCCCGAGTTCCGCAAGTCTATTTTAAAGGGCGAGGAGGCTATCGAGTGCCGTCCTGCCGATCTTATAGAACCTGAGCTTGACAGCTTGAGGGAGGAGGCTTCCGAGTGGCTGGAGCAGGAGGAGGACGTACTGACCTACGCCATGTTCCCCAAGGTTGCGCCCAAATTCTTTGAGAAAAGGCGTAACAAGAAATACGGCATTGACGGGAAAAACTCCGACAGCGAGAATAAGATACACATGATATAAACTGACGGTTCACCCGAAAATTTCCTGATGATATATCTAATACTGATCTCTGATAGATTTATAGACAAGAAATCGCCGCAAAGGCTTGCATATATGGGCTTTGCGGCGAGAGATTGTCTATAAATCATCTTGAGATTAGTATAATGCTCTGCTGTGCGGGTGATGTTTGCCTGCACGGCTTTCGGCGTTTTTGCGGCAATGTATTGTGGCAGTGTATTGCCATATTGCGTGGCAGCTTATCAATGGATATTGACGGGGAGCATTACGGGAAACGGAAAAAATTATCGGCGGGCGGGTGCAGAAATGAGTAATCGTTTTTTTGAGATAAGAAAAAGAATTTTTGAGGTCATAGAGCTTTCGGACGGAAGCGACATACCAAGCAGGGTCTATGATGTGACCATGATGTGTTCTATTGTGGTAAGCCTTGTTCCGCTGGCGTTCAAGGAAACAAATTCCTTATTTATAGCACTGGACTACATAACTGCGGGCATTTTTGTGATTGATTACCTGCTGCGCTTTATTACGGCGGATCATAAGCTGGGAGGCCCCGGAAAGATAAAGCTGTTTTTCATTTATCCCTTTACGCCAATGGCTTTGATAGATCTTCTTGCCATTCTTCCGACCTTCAGCATAGTGACCTCGGGGTTCAAGATACTAAGGCTCCTTCGCCTCATGCGCACGTTCAGGGTATTCAAATTCGTAAGATATTCCAAAAGCATTGCCGTTATTGCCGGTGTGATAAAGAAGCAGAAAGAACCGCTTTTAGCGGTATGCGTGCTTGCCTCGGCGTATATTCTTGTGTGCGCTCTTATCATTTTCAATGTTGAGCCGGAAACGTTCAATAATTTCTTTGAGGCTGTATACTGGGCTACGGTCAGTCTTACGACCATGGGCTACGGCGACATTTACCCGTTATCGACTATCGGGCGCATGGTGACTATGATCTCGTCCTTTGTGGGGATAGCCATTGTTGCCCTGCCATCGGGCATTATAACTGCGGGGTATATGGAAGAGATAAGGAAAGGGAAAGAATAAGGACGGGTATAGTTAAAACGACCGTACAGGCGTGGGCAATAAAATGGTACAGCAGTCCATTGCTCTCCAACAAGGAATTCCAAGTTTCGTCATAGCTGTGGGTATAAGTCCGTCCCATAGGGTCGGTCATACTTTCAAGTTTGGATTTTGCGTTGCAGAAAAATCCGTGTGGCTATCTTTTTTCACTCTCAAGTTATTTCAAACAAGTATTTTATAACCATTGCAAGAAAACTATGATACCGAGTAAAAGACAATTTTTTCATCAAACATATCACCCATATCAATTTGGGGGATTTGTCCTGTTAAAAGCTCATATAAGAACTGCGTAACAGTTACATTATACTCATAAAATTTAGGGAATCTTTCCGCCAAAACAGAATATCCAATATCCGATTCGTTGGGCTTAAGGTATAATTTACATTCCAATTCTCCCATGTCGCCCAATGGAATCAAACCATTCTTATCGGGAAAAAAAGGATATATGTATATTAAATTTACGGGATTAAGCTTTAAATAGGGATTTTCTCTTGCCATATTTCTCATACGCTCTGCGTCAATCCTTTCTTCCCTTTGGAAATCTATATAAAATTCTCTCTCTCTTTTAAGTGCCTTATCCATATTGAGCCAAGAATCAAAGGAAAAAGGATTATATATGGCGATACAATTGTAAAATGTTTCGTCTTCCTTATCATGATTACAAAAATATCCTGCACCATACCTGTGCAATAATTCATAATAATCATCCGGAAGAAACAGTCCCGTCCTTTCCTCAAATAAATTTCTTTCATTCGAGTTGCCGCAATGTGTAGGATTAGCCGGCGGTGGTATAATGCCGGTAAGTTTCTCTAAATACATAATTCAAGACCTCCATATAACGTAAGTATATTTCACAGTGCGGTCAAGCTCAGTAACAGCTTTATGCTCGCCAGCCGAACCAAGAGTATATGCATATTTTACCACAGTTTCTCCGTTGTTGTCAAGTGTTTCCTGTCGAATTAATCTGTTAAGTAAATCATAGTCATAAGTTGTAGTGCAGCCATTAGTATAACGCACAGCCGTTCTGTTTCAGTTATCGTCATACCGGTAAACACTCGGGACTTTTGTCAGTCCAAAAGTCATAGTTACAATATCTGCTACAGACATCTCCGAGTCATAAGTCAGCGTGTTTCAAGAAATTAAAACTCAAAATAACTCCAAGCTTATTTCCTTTGGAATCACAACTTGCTTTACAAATAAGTTTTTACTGGTGTAAATATGTAGATAATATTCATATCCAACATCTATAATATAATCATTTACCGAAATTCTAAACCATGCTTCGTGCCTTAGTAAAATTTTCAGTAAATCACTGAAATCAGCTCCTGTAAAATTTCTTTTTCCCGAATATAAAAAATTATAGATATCGCCGGCATAATCGCAGCAATATGTTTCCTTTAACACGGGGTTTGAAATGTCCATAATTTCAAAAACTTTAGGACATTCTTCAAAATCAGTTATTTTTAACCGTTCCGTTTCCTTTAAATCAATAAGTGTTGAAGCCGTTTGAATATAAAGATTTTCTATGTAAAAATATTGTTCTGCTGTTACAAAATATTCTTTTTTCCCAATGTCGAGAAATTCGTCCCATTCATATCCTTTTGGATTGATGTACTTTGTTAATCTGTAACGCATAATTAATCACCTATTCTTGTTAATGATTCGTCATATGTCCCTGTACTGTATCACGACTGCCTAAACCCTTAATTGATTCAGCCATTTTCCATGCTCCTCCATTATGTTCCGATTTTGAATCGGGGGTAAACTCAATTTTATAATTTTCACTCATATCCCAAATTACTCGGCAAGCATTCTGTCAACCTCGTCTATCGTATACATATTCCCAGCCTCAATGGAATCTATGCCCTTTTGAAGCTCCCTGTCTATCTCCTCTCTTGTCATACTCCCTTCAAAGAGGATTTTCGGGGCGGGGAGACACGGTTCAAAAGGTATTTTCTGTTCTTTTATTATTCTGCTGTAAAGCATACGAATGAATTCTGCAGCGTAAATCCCGACTGCTCTAAAATTGTTTCCGCTTTTTCCTTGATCTCCGGGTCTATTGCTACGTGTACTTCTGCTGCATTCGTCATTTCGTTCACACTCCTTTATAATAATTATATCCCCGTTTGAAAAGGTTTGCAAGCAAATGCAGAGCTTTGTTTGTAAAATTTATGTAAACGAAATGTGTTACAGTAAATGTTGATTTGCCGTACAAGTGAGATATTGCGGCAGTGCCTTTGATCTGTCACAAAATATTATTCATAAATATTGACAAATTCTGAAATATATGGTACAATATATTTAGTGAAGAAATATAAATGTCATACATTTTAGGGAGAAAGAAAAATGAGCGCACTCGGGAATAGTCAAGACGGGAGATTTTTATTATCTGAATTATTGCACGGGCAATGTGGGCGGTTCGGTTGATGAACGGATAAACGGGGCGTTTGCTTTCGGAAATGTATACGGTTGTTATTGAATGAAGAGAAAAATAATAAAAGTGCAGGAGTTTTTAAGAATCGGGGCATTTCTTGCCTCTTGCCTCCTAAATCTCCTGCATCCAAAAAGGAGCGGTGTAATATGAATAAAACTTATTCGACGGTCATACTTAATATGGTGGACGAGATAGTGCGCTTGTGCGACCCGTCGCTAATTTATCTGGTGAGCGAGAAAAAGGACAGGCAGGGGGCGACTTCTTCTTTCAAGGTTTGCGTTATAATACCCGAGTGCGGCGAACCCGAGGCTGTGGAGACAAAACTGCTTTTGCAGACCGACTGCCCTGTGCCCTGCGATTTTATAGTATACAGTCTGGAGGACTGGAACGAATGCGCCGAGGACGACTGCTCCTTTGCCTATCGTGTTGAGAACGGCGGTGAACGGCTTTATGTCAAGGAGTAGCAAAAAGGGCGACAGCAAGCGGTATTACGATTGGATATATCAGGCGTGGCTGGACAGGCTGGCGGCAAATTCCCTTGCTTCGGACAAGGTGCTTTTCCATGCGGCGGCGTTTCACTGTCAGCAGTGCATTGAAAAGGCTTTGAAAGGGTATCTGCTTTTTAAAAGCCGCCGTTTGCTGGACGGGCATAACCTTACGTGGCTTTGCAAGCAGGCGGCGCTTATGGACGGAGGCTTTGTGCAGTGGATAGACGAGAGCGCTGTGCTTAACAGGTACTACATAGAGACCCGCTACCCTGCGGACATTCCTTTGGAAATTGACGAGGATACCATGAAGAGTCTGCTTAAAATGAGCAGCGATATGATGGATTTTATCTGTGCGCTGACTAAGTTCGATTTTAACAGTTATCACAAGAAAAGCAGGAAAAATAATAGTTAATAATGAGCGGTTGGTGCACTTTGGTTTTGTAAAAGCTTAATATTAATTCGGGAAATTGTTCCGAGAGGCGAATATTTCTTGCTTCCTTCCTCCGGTGAACCTGTGGATTCGCATTCTTGCCTATGGAAAGGTGTCTGATATTATGAAAGAACAGCTTAAAAAAATGATAATTGAAAATATTGACAAATGGACGGATACGGATATTTATGTTGTTTCCCTTTATGTTTACGATGACTGCGATAATCCCTCAAAGCCTACCGTAAGGCTGGGGTATAATACCGAAAGTCAGGTAGGAAATGAATGCGGATATGCCGATGATGAGGGAGAGGCAAGGTGGAATTATGCGTTCTGGCTTCAGAATGAGTTCTTTTGCTTCGGGACGGGGGAAACGGCAGAGGTCGTCCGTAAATGGGTGACTGGTCGTGGGTTTACTGTTTGCGACGATGATAATGAGGCTTGGAAAATGGACGAACCGGAGGAGATCACAGAGGCGTTTGTAAGGGTGCTGATCGACATTGTTAAGGAAATTCACGAGGAAAAGATCCTCACCGCAAAGTTTGGAAAAGAGCTGCCGATCTTAATTCACGAGCTGGAATATTATGAGGAGATCGTCCGACAGAATATTGAAGCTAACGGGGAGGAGCTTGTAAAGGATTTTGCCGATTGGTGCATGAACTTTTAGAGGCATGATGCATAGCGACTGAATTTTAAATTAGGAAAGTATTATTATAAATTTCAGCGAGGGCTTTATGAGAGATTTTTCCCTCCGATATAAAAGGAGTTTAGTGAATTAATATGATAATTGACGCACATACCCACGCATTTCCCGATATGCTTGCGGAGCGGGCAATTGCTGCTTTGCGTGAAGAGGTCAGAAGCTGCGGCCTGGATTTTCCCGACACGGCTTACACCGACGGCACTGCGGGGGGACTTACGGGGATAATGGACAAGGCGGGCGTCGACCGCTGTCTGCTGCTGCCTGTGGCTACAAAGCCGGGGCAGGGTAAGGGGATAAACCGCTGGACGGCGGAATTTTTAAAAGGGGGAAGGATAATTCCCTTCGGGGCAATATTTCCCGACGGGGAATATGAGGAAAATCTGGAGAAGATCGCTCGGGCGGGGTACAAGGGAGTCAAGATACACGGGGATTATCAGGGGTTTTACGCCGATGAGTCGAGAATGATAGATTTTTACAGAAAGTGCGGGGAACTGTCGCTGGTTGTTGTTATGCACTCGGGGGTAGATCCTGCCTCGCCGAAAGAAGTTCACGTTGACCCGGTGAGAATGGCGCGGGTGCTGGACAAGGTGGGCGGTGTCACCTTTGTGATGGCGCATATGGGGGGCATCGGCTGTGAGTGGGAGGCTTCAAAGCTTCTAAAGGGTTCGGGGGTCTATGTGGACACGGCTTACACGGCGGGACGGTTTTCGGGGGAGGAAATAGGAGAGCTTATAAGGGCTTTCGGGGCGGACAGGGTATTGTTCGGGTCGGACTGCCCCTGGAACGATCCTTCGGATGATATTGCGCTGATAAATTCTGCGGGTCTTTCCGATAAGGAGAGGGAGTTTATTTTTTCGGGAAATTTGGGGCGGCTTTTGAAAATTGATGCAGTACCGCATACGGGCTGAACGGAGGTTTGGCGGGAAAGTTGCCGTATATTAACATATTTTCGTGTGATAATAGGGTAAATTTTCAGGCAGGTTTGCGGATATGCCGTATTCTTTGTGAAAAACAGAGAAATTTTTAATGGGTTTTTGTCAGAAGTTACAAAAATTCGTCAAAGGTTACAAAAAACACAATTATGAATAAATTTAACAAAAAAATTGTGGGTTTTATATTGCAATATGTTAAAAAAATATAAATAATGAGTAAATTTTTATGCTGAGTTATAGCTTTTTCACAACCGAATACACTAATTTTATGAGTATTTGGTCAAAAAGCCATAATAATTGGTTACAATTTGGTTAATTTAACATCTTGTAAATTTTTAGTCAAAATGATATAATTATAATAGTTCGGAAATTGTGCGCGGATTCTGTCGGTATGTCTTGCAGCGTTCGGGCGGTTTCATGAAGTGAAGTATTTTTTATCGGAGGTGTCACAATCATATGAAGACTTTTATCTATACTGCCACCGACGTGCAGGGCAACACAGTCAAGAACCAGAAGATGAATGCCGAGGACGTGAATGATTTCCTCGAAAAAATTCATGAAAAGGGTCTGTTCTGCTCCAGCTATCGCGAGGCAAAGGCTAATGACAAAAAAAGTCTGCATAAGTTCGGTACCAAGGAGCTGGCTTACGACTGTAGACAGATGTCGGCAATGCTGACGTCCGGGCTTACCTTGGTAAAGGCTCTTGACATTATGCAGCGTGAGCAGATCAAGGACGGTCCCAAGCAGATCTACAGAGAGATCTACGAGGAGGTCCAGAAGGGTACATCCTTTTCGGACGCCATAAAGATGCAGGACGGAGCGTTCCCCAATTTCTTTATTTCCATGGTACAGGCGGGGGAGACCTCGGGTAACCTCGACATGGTAATGCAGAAGATGGAGTCCCAGTATGCCAACGACGCAAAGCTCAACAACAAGATCAAAAGCTCAATGATGTATCCTATTATCCTGGCGGTACTCTGCATTGCTATCGTAATTATCATGTTTACCTTTATCATGCCTACCTTTAAGGATCTGCTGACAGAGGAGGACATGAAGGGTCTGACAGGTGCGCTGTTCTCTCTTTCGGACGGATTCAAGAAATACTGGTGGGTTCTTATTCTGGCGGTTGCTGCTATAGTTTTCGTTGTTAAGTATTCACTGAAGATCCCCGACGTAAGATACAAATTCGACCAGCTGATAATTAAAATGAAACCGGTAGGGCCGCTGGTTGTAAAGATCTACACAGCCCGCTTCGGTTCTACACTGGCTTCCCTTTACTCTTCCGGTATCCCCATGGTTGAATCGCTGGCGAAATCCTCCAACATCCTCAATAATTTGTACATATCAAAGAAGTTTGAGACGGTTATTGACGAGGTAAAGCAGGGCGAGACGCTGTCGGTATCCATTCAGAGAACAGGTATTTTCGAGTCCATGTTCACATCTATTATATATGTAGGTGAGGAATCCGGTGCGCTGGACAGCATTCTTGCAAAGTCTGCGGCTTTCTATCAGGAAGAGGCGGACGAGGCGGTTTCCCGTCTGGTAAGCCTTATCGAGCCTGTAATGATTATCTTTATGGGTACTTGTATCGGTCTTGTTATCGCCGGTATTCTTCCTGCGATCTACAACTCCATGGGTAATATTACCTAAGCAAAAAATCCTGAGGCGTAAATTTATCGGGCAGCCTTAAAAGGTTCTCCCGAAAAAATAAAATTTTATGAAAAATAATTAGTGAGGTGACGAGAATGCTTTCATTTGATATTACCGACAGACATATCCGCATTGTCCGCGGTACTGAATCGGGAGGCAAGATCAGAATTTCTTCTGCATCTACCATCGATCTCAGCGAGGGTCTGATAGTTAATGGTCATATAAAAGATATTCCCAAAATGGCAACCATCATCAACGATGAGCTCAAAGCCAGACGCATGGACGACAAGGAAGCGGTTGTGACCCTTTCCTCGAACCTTGTAATATTCAAGGAGCTGACTATCCCCAAGGCAAAGACAAGTACAGCTCTGCTGACAATGGTAACTAACCAGATGCAGCACAACATGGGCATTGCGGAGGAATACTCCATTTCCTACTCGATCGCAGGCGAGGTGGAGCAGGAGGGTAACCAGTGCCTCAAAATACTGGCTACGGCTTGTCCCTTTGAAGTGGTTGACTGCTTCAAGAAAGTGTTCTCAATGCTTTCCATTGCTCTTAAATCCGTGTGCGTTTCCTGTAACGCGATCTCAAGGATCATTTTGGGAGACAAGAAAGCGGCGGCAAGAATGCCCATGCTGGTGGTACAGGTCGATCCCAACTTTGTAAGCATTAACCTTTATGAAGAGGGGCAGCTCTCGTTCGCAAGATTTGCTTCCATCGACGCTGTGGACTATGACAATTCCGAGGACTATGTTTACGAGGCGGTAAACGAGAACATTCACAGAATGGTGCAGTTCCACAAGTCGAGAAATCCCGAAAACCCCATTCAGAACGTAGTGTTCTACGGCGATACCACAGAGTACATACGACTGACCAACTCCCTTGAAAATATGGACATTTCCACAAGTCTGCTGGGTGTGCCCAACAATATTTCGGGGTATGAAAATATCGAGTTCCAGGCTTATGCCAACGCTATCGGTGCGATGTTCAGAAGCAACAAGAACACCGACCGTATCAACCTGCTGGAGACGGACGCTGCTGCGGGCAAGAATGACGCAGGCTCGGGCTTCTTTGTACAGCTGGGTCTGACAGTGCTTCTTTCGGCGGCAGTTGTGGGCGCTGTATTCCTCGGCTTCTCCAACACCATCAACAACAATGACAAGAAGATCGCAGAGCATGATGAGTGGATAAACGCTCCCGAGCAGCTCCAAAAGCTGACGGAGGTCGACAACACTCAGACGAAGATCGATAAGGTCGGACTTTACAAGGCTGACCTTGACAAGGCGGTTTACAACTTTAATACAAAATCCCCGCTGACGATCGAACTGGTGGAAACATTTACCAGACCTCTTGAGGAAAATAATTGCTACATCAAGACCATTACCTTTAACTCGGGACTGGTTACTCTTGAATGCGCAGGCGAAAGCAACCGTGACCCTGACCTTGCTATTCAGGCACTGGTTGATCTGGATGAGTTTGACAACATCCTGTATACGGGATTCCAGGGAGGATCTTCGGAGATGCAGGCACCCGATACTCCGGAGAATGAGATCAATGAATTCAACTTTACGGTAACATTTAATGTAAGGCCTCAGACGGTTGAAGTTGAAGAGGAACCCGAAATTGTGGACGGAGGTGAGGAATAATGAGCATGAAGCTTTCAAGGCGCGACAGGGTCATTATCCTTTGCGTAATTGTGTTCGTAATAGGTTTGGCGGGCTATCTGATGCTCCTTAAACCCAAGTATGAAGAAATGCTGGCGTCCAACGACAGGCTGGCTGCAAAAGAGGCGGAGAGAGCCGATGTTGAAGCGAAGATCGCCACTCTGGAGGATCTTAAAAAGCAGCTTGAAAAGAATGTTGACGATGTGATCGAGGATCAGAAGGAGTTTATCAGCGAGGAAGAAATTTTCGAGCCGCAGCAGATAAGCACCTATCTTATGGATATGTTGGAGCCTTCGGGAATAAACATTATTCGGATGGATGTTCCCACATTGCAGCGCGGAACACTTGCTGCATATACTTATAATAAGAACGCACTTGCTTATGAAATGAAGATAAATGCGGACTTGGCTCACGAGCTTCCCGAGGAGGTTTACAATGTTTACAATGGCAGCTACCCTGCTGCACCTCCTACGGTCGTTATAGGGCTTTCCACGGTTACTGTAAGCTTTAGGTTTGAGGAGGAGGCTCAGCTCCTCGACGCGATACAGATGGTAGCTGACAATGAAAAGGATATTTACCTTATAAATGCAAGCAGTGAGAGATCAATTGATCCCAATGCAGGTGATCAGGAATTTATGGAAGGCAGAATGATAATTGAGTTCTACACCATTTATCCTCTTGACCCTGATGATATTGACAAGGATCCGGCGGTTGACACAGCTGCTGAATGATCAAACGGGGAGCGCCTTTTCATGAGGTTTTGGCATATGTATTTTTAAAGCGTGCGAAACCGCTTGAAGGCACTTCCCTCAATAAGTCTTGACCCGAAAAAAAGCATTTGCCTTTTTCGGGCGGGCTTGTTTATAGGAACACCCTGCGCAAAGCTTCCTTGGAGCGAGGAACTGAAAAGCTCGATGTTGCGCATATTATGGGCATTCAAGATACAGCTTTGCGTGATGTATGACTAATGGATAGGAAAAGACTGTTAACAATTTTTTAAGAAAGGACGGTTTTACTATGAAGAATAGCAAACGAACGCCGAGAACCTTAAAGGGCGCAGTTCTGATAATGGTTATGACGGTTATGTTCGTTCTCATCTTCCTGTTGGCGGGGACTATTGCAGTGGTTTATTCTGCACATAACCGAGCTATGGTAAAGTATGAGGAAAGTCAGGCTTACTATACCGCAAGGTCTGTACTGGACACCTATCTTGAAACGTTTCTTAAAGATAACGATAACAAGACGGGTGACAACGGTACTACCGGAGTAGACTACTACTATTTTGATGAGACCGGCGGCACTGTTCAGTTAAAAAATGACGTAAAGGCCAAGCAGGGCCGTGCGTTGGAGCTGGATATTTACGGGCTGAAGGTAAGCGTTGCTCCAAAGGGGGCAAATGCGAGCTTGCCGGATTCAAGCTATCCCTTTGACGGCAATGAAACCTTTTGGAACGCTGCTCCAAACAGAGGCAACGACCAGTATTTGCACGATTGGGTAAAGCAGTATATTCTTGACCTTATGCTGGGGGATTTCTCCCTTTCGCCCGGGCAGACTCTGGAGCAGTTCAGGGCACAGCAGGCTACAAACAACTTAACGGCTTATGAGGCGGCAAGAGTGCTCGCAATGAAATCCATAAACTCTGACATCAGTTATTACGAGCATCCCGGCGTTGCCGACCCCAAGAGCATTGACACCAATTCAAGCTTTAAAAATTATTATAAGCAGTTCTGTGTGTCGGAAAGCGATGATACGCTTTATTACCGCATTCCTACAGGCACAGGAGGCCTTCAGGGCTTCGGCGACGCTGCAGGCGGCGGCAGCTACGGCAAGGTAGCGGATGTATTCCCCGACGGTAGTACATATGCTGTTATTAAGGTACAGCTGCTTGAGCGTACATTCAATCTTTCTAAGGACGGGGCTGACTTCAAATTCAAGTTTGACGGCGGCAACCGCGAAAAGGACCACGTTAAGATAAGCGTTACAGCTGAGATCATGCTTGACGGCGTGCCTACCACAACCTCGGTCGTTTACGCCAACGAGTATATTCAGAAGCCTTCGTCGAATAAGGCGATCGTGTCGCTGAGTGATGTTAAGGGCGCTGACTCGATAGTTGCTTTCGGCGGCGCTACGTCTATGGCATCGGGCGTGGGATTTACCTGTACGAACGACCCTAAAACTACGGGAAATGTATATTTAAGATCAGGTATTAATTTTGGAAGTACAAATCCTAAAATAGCCCTTACATCCTCCAATTATTTTTATTCGGATGGAACAATTGAAATTGCGGGAGCTTCCATTGACTCGTCTCTTATTGATTCGGGCGCTACATTCTTCTCTAAGAAGATGGCCGTAAACCAAAGACCTTTAGGTTCAACAGGACATGAGGTCAATGTTATCTGCGGAGAATTTGAATATACCGATCTGAGCAGCGACAAAAAAGTTACCGGACGTGTTTTCACGGACAATGTAAACACTACGGCGTTTCCGATGCAGGCATGGGATTCGGAAGAACCTACAGGTATGCACAGCGGAAAAACAATTGTTCAGGGTGATATTTATACCAACTATATTACATTTAAGGAAAGAGACATTCAGATAGATTGGGATAACAGTGATCCTTCCAATCCGATCGCGACCTTTAATGTTGATATCAACCCTCCCAATGCATGGAATCCCAACCCGTCTCCAAGGGATGATAACTCCAGCTTTAAAAATCTTGCTTCCGGCAATATTACAATTGCAAAGGGAATAAAGGTTAAAATGGCTTCGGGCGGTCCCGAGCTTACTGCGGATGTGGGCGGTCAGGTCAACTATAACGGAATTGATTATAATGTTAACATAGTTATTGGCGGTCCAATGGCAGGAAACACAACAATTGATGCGACAAAAGAGGTAAAGGTGTCCAATGTTGTCAGAGACGCTGACAGTGACGGTACGCCCGACCCTGACAGCACTTCGGCAACCGATCCCAAGCAGGATTTTGAGTTTGACACTGCTTCAAAGACAAGAAAGTTTAAACTGCCAGCAGCGCTTATAGGCAAAACCGGCAGCGATGCCAATGTGTTTGAACTGGATACACTTGAAAAGATGTATTCGGATTACTTTAAGTCTGCGGCTGTTCCCGATAACGGAACCAACAAATATTACGGCGAGTCCTTTAACTATTACGGTGACTTCAATGATGAGGCTTCAAGTCCTTATTTTGAGGGTGCTTCAGGCAGTACGCTGCATATGTCCGAATTCGATTCGCCAACCAGCAGCTTGAGCACAGATTTTATGAAATTCCTTAATGAGCATGTTGTTCAGCCTCAGGACAGAAATAACAAGGTAGACAATACAGGCCTTTCGGCACCCAGTTTTGTAACAACTCTTGCTGCACAAACCACTACAGATCCCGAAATACAGTCAGTTATAAATTCAGCGGGCGGAAAGACATTCGGAGGTGTAATTTCCTCGGACTGCATGATCCCTGCAAGGGAAGATATGGTAGGCGACTCTTGGTATAACAGCGTCGGCAATTATCTGTTTGTTATCGACACACGCTCCGGTCCTGTTGATATTCAAATGGGTAACGGCGACGGCGGTACATTCGGCGGCAACTTTGCGGTGCTTGGCACAAACAAGTGCACGATACTTATGCCTGCGTCAAGCCCTTCAACATTTGTTTTCGGAAACGGCAATGCAGAGTTTTCGCTTTATGACAGCAGAATCGGCAGAAATCCAAGCTCTTTAAATCTTGGAACTGCTGCAAATCCTACCGTTCCTCCTGCAATTGACATTGTTTGCTCTAAAAATGCTACCTCGCTGTCTTACGGGCAGAAAGCAATAGGTGCTGTTCAAGGGTATGTTTATGCACCTTATACTAAATTCGATCTGAGCGGCGGTACTAACGGTATCAATATCAATATCACTGCAGATACTCATAATATGGGACAAACGGCAATTGCTGTAATAGGTTCTGTATTCTGCAGCGGCTATTCGGGAAGTCAGAAGCCCGGCGTAGCATTTATCGACCCCAATCAGGTAACCTCGCCTCCCGGCGACAAGGTATTCGCATGGTCGGATGTTTACTATCAGAGAGGAGTGTAAGCCATGAAAAAACGTTTTAAAGGTTTTACTCTTATTGAGTGTCTGGTGGCACTGGCGGTACTGGGAGTTTCTTCCATGCTGCTGGTGCAGGCATACTCGCAGCTGATGAAAATGACTAACCTTAATCATGCGGTGTACACAAGTATTGCAGACCAGATGGCGGATGTGGAAAAGAGCTCCACGGGACACGCAAAGGAGCTTTCACCGGCTCTTGATAAAAGTCATAAATACAGCTCGTCCGAGGGCAGAACTCTTAAAATTGAAAGAGCAGTCAGAACTGTTAATGCTACGACAGGTGAAGTGACATATTCAAAGGATAACACGAACAAGCGGGAATATATAACAAATGTGAGCGTATATGCTTCCAACGCCTATGTGAATCATGATATTCAAAGTGCGGAAGAGCGGAATAAGCAGGGAACGGATGTAAGATACATCTATTTCCACCGCTGATGAGGGAGGGGCTGCGATATGAAAAAATTAAAAGCATTCACCCTTATTGAGCTTATTATCGTAATTGCTATTTTCGGCATTATTATGACGGGTATTGTTCAGATGATCGCTCCTATAAGCACGGCTGCCACTTCGGCAAAGGTACTCAACAACCAGCAGACGGTGGAAAACGCCATTTCTTCCTATTTGGGTGAGAATTTGCGGTATGCCAATAATCTGCTGATAGTTGAGCAGGACTGCGAGATAGGCAGCACCACTGTTAACAATGCCGAGGACGCTATTGACGCGCTGTTTGAATACGCCCCCGTAAACTCTGCGGGAAAGGTATTCAAAAATGACGCCGCCAACAAGAAAAAGGTAAATGTTATCGCTTTTGACGGCGTTACGGATTATGATTATATGGACTCTACAGCCATACAGTGCAAAGGACGGCTTATAAGCTCTCTTCAGGACAGATCCGGCTCGCTGGACTTTACGGATCTTGCTTCGAACGGTTCGAAAGACCAGTACATGGTATTCGGCAACAGCTTTTACGGTCCTGCCGATTATTACCTCAATGTGAGCATTGACAAAACAAGCCATGTGCTTGATTTGAGGGTCACCAGCAACTATCATTACTCCAATTCGCCCAGAAGCGCTGTATCGGATACCGACAGCCATTCGGGCAACGGCAAGAGCACATATGAGCTGCGTAATTACGGTATCGGCGGATATGTGTTCAAATGCGTGAGAAAAGGAGGAGCCGGTACAGGCATTCAGTCTACACGTACTGCGGGAACTACCATTTATTTCGTTTACATTGACGAAAGAGGAGAAAGCTCCATGACTATTGATGAATCTGCTTCGTCAGGGGCAAATCCCTTATTGAACGGATGCTCGGATCAGACAGAGACCAGCGTTGCGCCTGTGACCTGATGATCTGACCGCTTGTATTGATCCGATAAAAATCCCGTGCCGGGCAGCTTGGCACGGCACGGGAAATTTTTATACGATGGCTAAAGATCAGCGGCTGTCAGCCGCATTCATGCAGTAAACATAGCAAGGTAAAGGTCAATGGGTGCGCTGCCCACAAAGGCGGCGAACATCAGACCTATGATGATAAAGGGACCGAATGCGAAAACATCGGCATCCTCCGAATCATCCTTTAATGTTATTTTGCGGACTATTCCGTAGACAGCGCCCACAACTATGGCAGTAAACCCGGCGGTGACCGCAGGTCTGAGACCCAGCATAAGACCGCCCGCAGCCATAAGAACCACATCTCCCATTCCGAAACCGTAGACGGGAGGTTCGCCTGCAACGGTTTTTTCAAGGGACAGGCGCTTATCGTTAAGCTTCTTGTATTCACGGCTGTTTTCTTTCACGGATTTCATCTGACGGCGGATATTGCGAAGCTCCTGCCTGTTTTCATCAATGAAATTATTGTAGAACAGGGGAGTGAGCACAAAACCGAAAATAAGGAAAACGAGGCTTACGGAAACCATTCCGAGAAGTCCGTCGACAATACCGCTGACGGGCATGACAATAACTCCAAGCAAGTTCAGAACATGAGTGACGACCGCGATAACAAAGGTGTAAACCAGTACCGACACACACATTTCCCTATTGTCGATATCCTGGAAGCAGAGGACTATAAGTCCTGCAGCAAAAAGGCAGAGCATTACGGGATAAATCCCCCATTCCCAGAAGCTGTAGCGGAAGAATATGCACAGGAATGTTACACCTGTGAGGGATTCAATTAGCATATAGCGAGGGGATATCTTTGCGCCGCAGGCACGGCATTTGCCCCGCAGGATAAGCCAGCTGAACACAGGGATAAGGTCATAGCGTTTAATCTCCGTTCCGCAGGTCATACAGTGGGAATTGCGCTTAACAAGGGATTCGCCCTTGGGAAGCCGAAGGATACACACATTTAAAAAGCTGCCGATGGTTATTCCGAAAAGGAACACGAATACATAAATCGTCACATTCATCATTGTCTCAAGAGTTTCTACAGTCATTTTTACCAATCCTTTCCATTACGAAAACATAGTGCTACTAACATTGTAACACTTTTTATAGATTTTTTCAAGCTTTTTACGGTTTTTTTACCGACAAATATTTATCGCCCTTGCTTTTCCCGCAGGAAAGCAGCTTGGTGCATAAAAAATCTGCGGAGAAGGAGTTAAAGCAAAATGAAAAACGTTCCTATAGGTCAGTATATGGTCAACAACGGGATAATTACCGAAGAGCAGCTTCAGAACGTCCTTGACGCAAAGAAGAATGACAATACTCCCGGTAAGTTTTTCGGCGACTATGTTATCGAGCTGGGCTATGTGACAGATGTGCAGTTCGGGCAGGTATTGTCAAGAAAGCAGGGTATCCCCTTTGTTGACCTTGACGACCCCGAGACTCCCATTGATGTGGAGGCTGTTAAGAAAATACCCGAGGCGCAGGCGAAAAAGCACACCATTATTGCGATCAAGATAACAGGTAAACGTCTTACAGTTGCATCTTACGACCCGGTAAACTTCTATATATTTGAGGATATCAAGGTTATCACGGGTATGGACGTTGTACCTGTGCTGGCAACAAAGGCCGCCATTACAAAGGCTATAGGCAAGATATACTCCAACGCCAACGTGGGCAACGTTATTGACGCGGTTGAGGGGCAGTTCCAGCAGGAAGAGGCTGACGCTGACGCTCAGGAAATGGCAGATCGCGTTGACAATGCGCCTATAGTTAAGCTTTGTACCACAATAGTTGAAAACTCCTTCAGAGCAGACGCAACGGATATTCATATTGAGCCTTTTGCTACATACACCCGAATAAGAATCCGTGTAAACGGCGATCTTATTGAACTTATGAATGTATCGAATGTGGTGCATAACTCCCTTATAACACGTATCAAGATTATCAGCGGTATGAATATTGCCGAGAAGAGAATACCTCAGGACGGCCGTTTTTCACAGGTGGTAGACGGTACAAAGCTGGACGTCCGTGTATCCAACCTGCCTACGGTAAACGGCGAGAAGTGCGTTATACGTATTCTTGCCACAGGCGATGTGGCGGTAAGAAAGATAACCGACCTCGGTATGACAGATTACAACTACGACAGGTTCTCCCGACTTATTAAGGTTCCCCAGGGCGTTATGCTGGTAACGGGTCCTACGGGTTCCGGTAAGACCACAACCTTGTACGCCGCTTTGGGCGAGCTTGCAAAGCCCAACGTTAACGTTATTACCGTTGAGGACCCTGTGGAGAAAAACATTGAGGGCATTAACCAGTGTCAGACCAACGCTAAAGCGGGCATGACCTTTGCGGCGGCGCTGCGTTCGATTCTTCGTCAGGACCCCGATATAGTAATGGTCGGAGAGATGCGTGATCAGGAAACCGCTGAAATTGCCATAAGAGCCGCTATTACGGGGCATATGGTGCTTTCCACTCTGCATACGAACGACGCTGCTTCCACGGTTACCCGTCTGGTGGATATGGGTGTTGCGCCCTACATGGTGGCGACTTCCCTTATAGGCATTGTTGCTCAGCGTCTTTGTAAGGTGGTATGTCCCGAGTGCAAGACCCCCAGAGCCTCCACTATAGAGGATAATCAGCTTCTCGGCATTGACGAGACTCAGGCTATAACCATTTACGACGCCAGCGGCTGTCCCAAGTGCAACAACACAGGATATGCGGGACGTACCGCTATTCATGAGATCCTGCTTTGTACTCCCAATATGGCGAGCCTTATTGCCGCTGACGGAAAGACCGACCAGATAGCCGCTTTGGCAAGAGAAGAGGGCTGCCGTCTGCTGCGTGACAACGTTGCGGAGTTGGTTATTGAGGGCAGGACTACCATGGATGAGCTTATAAAGCTCACATTCGCAGTATAAGCCTTGTAATCACAGGAAAATTCAAATATATTTTATTGCCTTGCTTTTTCAGGCAGGGCTGAACGGAGGATAATATGGATATCGAAAAAAAAGCCGACCGAGTGGTTCTCAACATTGACAAAATACTTGACGAAGCGAGAGTATTAGGCTGCTCAGACGTTCACTTCACAACGAAAATCTCCCCCATTGTGCGTCTGCACGGTACGCTTAGGAAGCTGAGCTCCTACCCTGAAATGACCGACGGCGCTATTATGAAGCTGGTAGAGCAGATGACCAGCGGGCGTAACATCGAAAATATCAAGAACCGCATAGACAGCGACTTTTCCTATGTTACCAAGAGGGGCTACCGTCACAGAGTAAACGTATATCACCAGAGAGGAGACACGGCTGTGTCTATCCGTTTGCTGCGAAATGATATACCCACGCTGGAGGATCTTGATCTGCCTCCTATTCTGGGCGATTTTGCAATGCGTCCCAGAGGACTTATCCTTGTAACGGGACCTACAGGTTCCGGTAAGTCCACCACCCTTGCGGGCATGATAGACTATGTAAACTGCAACCGCAGCGCACATATCATCACCGTTGAGGACCCTATCGAGTATATTCACGAGCATAAGAGATGTATGGTAAACCAGAGAGAAGTCGGGGATGACGTTGAATCCTTTGCGCTTTCCCTCCGTGCGGCGCTCCGTGAGGACCCGGACGTTATACTGGTAGGAGAGATGCGTGACTACGAAACCATTACGGCGGCTGTTACTGCGGCAGAGACGGGACACCTTGTAATGAGCACCCTGCATACGACCTCTGCTTCGGATACCATCAACCGTATCATTGACGCATTCCCCGCTCATCAGCAGAATCAGATCAGAACTCAGCTGGCAACGGTACTTGTGGGCGTTTGCGCTCAGACCCTTATTCCAAGGGCGGACGGCAGCGGACGTGTGGCAGCTCTTGAGATCCTCAATGCTACCGACTCCATCAAGGCCATGATCCGTGATAATAAGGTTCATCTTATCCAGACTGCTATCCAGACAGGTAAGAAGGACGGCATGGTCAGCCTTGACTATGAGCTGGCAAGAATGGTCAAGGAGGGCGTTATCACCGAAATGCACGCCCGTGAGAAGAGCCTTGACATTGCCGAGTTTGAACGTTATATGAAAGCGGCAGGCTAAGTTCTGCGCAGAAATTTAACAGCTGACAGTGCTGGCAGTACTGTCAGCCAAATGAGCCGGAAACAGTCCGAATAAACCGTTTCCGGCTTTTTGCGGTGTGGGCGGTGTTCGTTTTTTGCTGTTATTTGTCAGTAAATGTCGGCATATTAAAAATTATAACGGAGCAATTTGCCAACCGAAAATAAAAAAGCATAATGCTAAAATATCGCCATTAATTAGTATAGAAGGTGAACCAATGGGCAGTAGAACAATAAAAGATCACATTATTAAATCAACGCTGCTGATCGTTATGCTCCCCTTGTTAGTGTTGGGGTTTTATGCGATCTCGTCAAATTACCAGTCTGCGCAGAAATACGTACAGGCGGATATTTACGACACAGCAACAGTTGCAGCAGAGAGCATAAAGTGGCAGATGAAGTCTACCCAGAATGTAGCCATAGAAACAGGCGGTCATGCACCCTTTACCGATCCGAACTCCACGGACGAGGCAAAGCAGGCGGCTCTCGATTCCATTGCCATGGGTTACGGTTTTGAGCGGGGCAACTTTATAAACGCCGACGGCATAGGTCTTGATGGCAGCGACTATAACGACAGGGAATATTACCGTCAGGCAATGAAGGGGAATACGTTTATTTCCGACCCCCTTGTTTCAAAGATAACGGGAAAGATCACTGTAATCATAGCCGCCCCCGTTTGGGAAAACGGAATTTTCGGCAGTAAGTCAATAGGCTGCGTGTATTTTGTGCCCAATGAGGAATTTATGAACGACGCTATGAGAAGCCTTGAAATAAGCGAAAATACGGAGGCATACATTCTCAACAAGGACGGTCTGCGTATTGCGGACAGGGATTCGGACGCAGTAAAGCAGGAGCTGAACTATATCACCATGGCTTCCTCCGACAGCGGTTACAAGGAAATTGCGGAGATTCACACTAAAATGACCAAGGGTGAGCAGGGTGTTACGCTGACAAACCTTGACGGGCAGCGCACTATCATAGGCTATGCGCCAATTGCCGATTCCAACGGCTGGTCGCTGGCGGTCAGCGCCCCTCAATCGGACTTTTTGGGTGAGACCTACAGAGCCATGATAATCATTCTTGTGCTGATACTGATTGCAGGTGGTATTTCGGTTATCAGCGCCTCGTTCCTGGCCAATCATATAGGAGTGCCCATTGCCCAGTGCACCGAGCGTATCAAGAAATTTGCGGACGGCGATTTGAAAAGCCCTGTTCCCAAGGTGAGCACCAAGGATGAAACAAAGATACTTGCGGACGCTACGGAATTTCTGGTTACGGATATCAACAACATCATAAGCGATATAGGCCGTATGATGTCGGAAATGGCAAGAGGAAACTTTGCGGTAACTCCCAAATGCCCCGAGGAGAGCTACAAAGGGGATTTCCATGTGCTGTTCGACGCTGTCAATGAGATAAACAGGCGGCTTAATTCAGCACTTTCGCAGATAAATGTTTCCGCCGATCAGGTATCCAGCGGCTCGGATCAGGTTTCGGGAGGCGCTCAGAGCCTTTCTCAAGGCGCTACCGAGCAGGCAAGCTCCGTGCAGGAGTTGGCTGCCGCTATCCATACCATTGAAGCCAGGGTAAACGAAACCACCAAGGACTGTGAAAACGGACGAAACCTTGTGGTCGAAACGGCGGATTATATCGAAAAAGCGACCCGTCAAATGAATGCTCTTACTGCGGCAATGCAGGATATAAGCGGAGCGGCGGGAGAGATAGGGAAGATCATCAAGACTATTGAGGATATAGCTTTCCAGACCAATATCCTTGCCCTTAACGCCGCAGTTGAGGCAGCAAGAGCGGGCGAGGCAGGCAAGGGCTTTGCAGTGGTAGCGGACGAGGTAAGAAACCTTGCCTCTAAATCCGCAGACGCTTCCCACGATACTGCAAAGTATATCGAGCGCACAATTAAGGCAGTAGAGCGCGGAACAGCCATTACAGCGGAAACCTCCGTTGCAGTTGCGCAGGTCGAGGAACGTTCGGGTAATGTTAAGCAAATTGTGGAAAATATTGCCGCCGCCAGCGAAGAGCAAGCGGATATGGTAAAGCAGATAACGGGAGGAATAGAGCAGATATCCTCCACCGTCCAGACCACATCGGCAACAGCGGAGGAATCCGCCGCCGCCTCCGAGGAGCTTTCCGGACAGGCGCAGAGCCTCAAGAATCTGGTGGGGACTTTCAAATTAAGACGGTAAATAAAACAGAGGCAGGAGGATTTTTCCCCTGCCTCTTATTTCGTAATGTATATTATTCATATGAAAAACAAGGGGCAAGAGAATCTTCTTGCCCCCTGCCTTTTTAGTGGCATTCTTCACATTCGGGAATGGCTCCCACAATAGGTTCGGGATCAATGCCCTGACGGCGGTAGTAATCGGCAATTGCAGATTTCATGGCCTGCTCCGCCAGTACCGAGCAGTGAATCTTCACATCGGGCAGACCCTCCAGAGCTTCTACAACTGCCTTGTTGGTAAGTTTCAGGGCGTCATCAATGGACTTGCCCTTTATCATTTCGGTAGCCATGGAGGATGTCGCCACCGCAGCGCCGCAGCCGAAGGTTTTGAATTTTACATCTGTGATAATGTTCTTATCCACCTTGATATACATTTTCATAATGTCGCCGCACTTGGCGTTGCCTACCTCGCCGATACCGTCGGCGTCCTCGATCTCCCCGACGTTGCGGGGATTGGTGAAGTGATCCATCACCTTGTCGCTGTAAAGCATCATAACAGATTATCTCCTCTCCGTGTGCCGCTTGTAAAAAATTGCGGCACATTTTCTTGTTTTGCTTATTTATAAAATCATAAATTTACAGGCGAAACAAACTTCATGATCTTTTCCATGCCGTTCCTGCCTTTAAGAATATCCTCCCACATGGGGGACATATCCCTTATGCGGCGCACCACCTGCTCCACCTTTTCTATGATGTAATCCCCGTCCTCCATGGTAATAGGCTCTGCAATGGAGAGCCGCAGCGAACCGTGAGCCACTTCATGGGGAAGCCCCAGGCTAAGCAGCACATGGGAGGGATCAAGAGAACCGCTGGTGCACGCCGAGCCGCTGGAGGCGCAAATGCCGTTCATATCCAGCATTAAAAGCAGGGATTCGCCCTCAACTCCCACAAAGGAAATGTTGATATTGCCGGGCAGCCGCTTTTCCCTGTCGCCGTTGAGCCTTGCGGCAGGAACACGGGCAAGGATCTCATCAATAATATGATCGCGTATAGCCGTAAGCCGTACACTCTTTCCGGGAATATCGGCGCAAGCCTCTTCAACAGCCTTTGCAAGTCCTGCTATAGCAGGCACATTCTCCGTGCCCGCACGGCGGTTGCGCTCCTGTGCCCCTCCGTGGATAAGGTTCGGCAGCGTGACTCCCGAGCGGATATATAAAAATCCTATACCCTTCTGAGCGTGTATCTTATGCCCGGACATACTGAGCATATCAACGCCCAGCTCCTTTATGCTTATGGGCACATTTCCCACCGCCTGTACAGCGTCCGTGTGGAAAAGCACGCCCTTTTCCCTGCATACCGAAGCGATCTCGGGAATGGGCAGGATAGTGCCTATCTCATTGTTGGCATACATAACAGTGACAAGCCCCGTATCCTCACGAATGGCATTTTTCACGTCCTCCGCAGAAATAAGCCCCTTTTCGCCCACAGGCAGGTAAGTCACCTCAAAGCCTTGTTTTTCAAGCTCGGCGCAGGTGTGCAGAACGGCGTGATGTTCAAAGGCAGTGGTGATAATGTGCTTTTTGCCCTTTTGCGCCATTTTTTCAGCAGCGCCCTTTATCGCCCAGTTATCCGCTTCCGAACCGCCGCTGGTGAAATATATCTCTTTGGGCTTGCAGTCCATGACCGCAGCTATCCGCTCACGGGCGTTTTCCACGGCGTGCCCTGCATCCCGACCCAGCTTGTAAATGCTGGAGGGATTGCCGTAGGCGGTAGTGAGATAGGGCATCATCTCCTGCAAAACGCTTTCGCTTACCTGTGTGGTAGCGGAATTATCCGCATAAATAAATCGTTCGGACATTTTTATTTTTACATCCTTTCAGTGCATTGCTTACAGCGTTTCCTCCGCAGTCGGCGGGGGACAATGCTGTCATATTTTATATGTTAAATTAATTATATACCCATTTGGTAGAAATTGCAATAGGTATTGACAATTTTTTACCTTTTGCACAATTATGTTGAAAACTTTTGGTTAGCTTAGAGTAACAAAGCGACTATTCGATCTCCAGTATCGTTGTAATCGTTCCGCAGACTCATTTCCCTGCAAACTTGTCCCGCTCGGCAACCGCCAGACGGTCGCAGCATTCATTTTCGGGGTGTCCAGCATGACCCTTTACCCATTTAAGCTCCACCGAGTGAATCTCCAGCAGCTCCAGCGCGCGCTGCCACAGGTCGGCATTGAGTGCGGGCTTTTTATCGGATTTTACCCAGCCGTTTTTCTGCCACGATCTTGCCCAGCCCTTTGAAATGCTGTCGCAGACATATTTGCTGTCGGTGGTGAGAGTAACGGCGCAGGGATATTTGAGGGCGGAAAGTGCCATAATGACCGCCGTCAGCTCCATGCGGTTGTTGGTTGTGTCCGCCTCGCCTCCGGAAATTTCCTTGCGGTGGCTGCCCATTTTCAGCACAGCCCCCCAGCCTCCGGGACCGGGATTTCCCGAGCAGGCGCCGTCGGTAAATATTTCCACCTTGTCCATTTTATCGGAAGCAAGATGTTCGGAGGCAATGTGCCCGGAAGCGGGCGGCAGGAATTTTTGCTTATCCGTACAGATCCTCTCCTGTTTTAAATAATTCCTCGTAAACACTGTAAATATTCGGGTGAGTCTTTTTTATCCGCAGCGGACGCATATTCTCATCAACAAAGCAGTGAGATGTCTTGCCCGTAACACGGGTAACGCCGTCCTCTCCGAAAACATTGTAGGTGACCGAAAATCTCGCTCCGCCGAACTCATCAATAAGAGCCTTTATAAAAAATCTCTCGTTGAATCTGAACGGCAGCTTGTAAACGCACTCTGCGGACAGCACGGGGGACAATACCCCCATTGCCTCCACATTTTCAAAGGGCAGCCCCGCCATATCAAGGGCATAAACCCTTGCTTCCTCAAACCAGCGGATATAATTGGAGTGGTGAACTATCCCCATTTTGTCGGTTTCGTAATAGAAGACCTTTCGGGTAAAAGGCTCGAATCTCATTTCTGCCGCACCTCTTTTATCTTACCTTTTCCGCATTTTCTCTGAGTATTCTCTCAATAACCTCATCCGCAGGGAAAACGCCCAGATCTCCCTCCTTGCAGGAACGCAGGGAAAGGGTATTGTTCTCCACTTCCTTGTCGCCCACAATGAAGAAGTAGGGGATCTTCTCCAGCTGCGCCTGACGGATCTTGTAGCCAACTCCCTCCTTGCGGTTGTCTATGCGCACTCTTATGCCACGGTCGCCCAGCTTTTTAAGAACGCTTTGGCAGTAGTCAAACGCCCTGTCGGTAACGGGGATAATACGAACCTGCTCGGGAGAGAGCCACAGAGGCAGTGCGCCTGCATAGGTCTCGATAAGGTAAGCAAGAGTACGCTCATAGCAGCCCAGAGAAGTCCTGTGAATGATGTAAGGACGTCTCTTTGAACCGTCCACATCCGTGTATTCCATGCCGAACTGCTCCGCCAGCAGCATATCTATCTGAATCGTAACAAGAGTGTCCTCCTTGCCATAAACATTCTTATACTGAATGTCCAGCTTAGGCCCGTAGAAAGCCGCTTCGTCAATGCCTATAGTATAATCCACGCCCAGGTCGTCAAGAATTTTCTTCATAGCGCTCTGCGCCGTTTCCCACTGCTCCGCCGTGCCCTCATACTTGTTCTTGGGGTTAGCGGGGTCCCACTGGGAGAAACGGAATGTACATTTATCAAGCAGCCCCACCGTGTCAAGGCAGTATTTCGCCAGATCAAGGCACTCTTTAAATTCATCCTCCAGCTGCTCCGGGCGCAGAATATAGTGTCCCTCGGAAATGGTGAACTGGCGCACTCTTATAAGCCCGTGCATTTCGCCGCTGTCCTCGTTTCTGAACAGCGTGGAGGTCTCCGTAAGCCTCATAGGCAGGTCTCTGTAGGAGCGTGCTCTGTTTAAAAATACCTGATACTGGAAAGGACAGGTCATAGGTCTGAGCGCAAAGCATTCCTTTGTCTCATCATGAGGGTCGCCCAGCACAAACATTCCGTCAAGGTAATGATCCCAGTGCCCCGAAATTTTGTAAAGCTCACGTTTAGCCATATAAGGGGTCTTGGTGAGCATACACCCTCTTTTTGCTTCCTCGTCCTCTACCCAGCGCTGCATTATCTGAACTACCTTTGCGCCCTTGGGCAGCAGAATGGGCAGACCCTGACCGATATAGTCAACAGTCGTGAAATACTCCAGTTCACGCCCCAGCTTGTTGTGGTCACGCTTCCTTGCCTCTTCGACCGCCTTTAAATGCTCCTCCAGCTGACTTGCCTTTGGGAACGCCGTGCCGTAAACTCTGCAAAGCTGCTTGCCCTTGGCGTCGCCTCTCCAGTATGCGCCCGTGCAGTTGGTGAGCTTTACCGCCTTAACGGGAGCGGTGGACATAAGATGAGGCCCTGCGCAAAGGTCAACGAACTCGTCCTGACTGTAAAAGCTGATATTTTCGCCCTTGCCGCTGTGCTCTTTGCAAAGCTCAACCTTGTAATCCTCGCCCATATCCGCAAGCTTCTTTTCCGCTTCCGCAGGGGGCAGCTCAAATTTATTAAGCTCCGCACCCTCTTTTACTATCTTCTTTATTTCCGCCTCGAATTTTTCCAGATCCTCCGCAGTAAAGGGCTTGGGAGTGTCAAAGTCATAGTAAAAGCCGTCATCAATGGCAGGGCCTATGGCAAGCTTTACTTCCGGGTATATCCGCTTTACCGCCTGGGCTAAAATGTGGGAAGCAGTGTGCCAGAAGGTTTTTCTGCCTTCCTCACTGTCAAAGGTGCATACCTCAAAGGTGCAGTCCTTTTCAACGGGAGTGCGCAGGTCGCAGACCTTGCCGTCCAGCTTTACGCAGCAGGCAGCCTTGTAAAGCCCCATGCCGATTCCTTTGATGATTTCCGCAGCGGGCATTCCCGCCTCGGCCTCTCTTACAGAGCCGTCTTTCAGAGTTAGTTTGATCATAGTTATTTACTCCTTTCAGATATTAGAGATTAGAGGTTAGATTTTTTATACCCTTGTCCTCATACTGCTTACTTAAATTATTTATTGATATGAGTTTTGCTGTTTGATGTAATTCGCCGTTATCTGACCTTTTGAGAAAGCTTATAAATCCGTTTCAAAGCCCCCATAACAATCCCCTCGAAAATCCTCCCCAGAATTATTATAACCGCCGTCCAGGCGAATAAATCCGCCGTTTCAAGATATATCTTCGCCCTGAAAAGCATATCCCCCAAGGTGAAATCCGGCTGACCTATGACCTCCGCTGCTGTGCCGCTTTTAAAAGCAAGCCCCGCCCCCGTGGATATTGCCGAGACCAGAAAGGGCATTATGCTCGGCAGATACAGAAACCGCACCCGCCGCAGACCTTTTATCCCAAAGACCTCCGCCGCCTCTTTCAGCTGCACGGGAGCGCTTTGCAGCCCCTCGTATACCGCCGAATACATCACAGGCAGAACAATAAGAAAGGTCACAAAGGTGGAAAGTCCGCTGCTTTTTATCCACAGCAGCGCCAGTATCACAAAGGACGCCACAGGTATCGACTTCACCGCCGTCATTATCGGCTGTATCAGCACCTTTGCAGCCTTGAACCGGTAAGCAAACGCTGCCGCCCCGATACCGCCGAAAAGCCCCAGCATAAAACCCGCCCCTATCCGTAAAAACGAATTTGTGACCGTCCGCAGGAAATTCTTCTCGAAGATCAGCTCCCAAAGCCTTTTTGCCGCCTGCAAGGGCGTTACCAGCAGGACTTTTTTGTCCAGTATCATTGCCGCCGCCTGCCATATTATCAGCCAGAACAATATACCGAAAAGCCGTTCCCATTTGAATTTTCCCCGCAAGCCTCTGCCGCCCTGCTTACTCATTGCCGTCTGCAAAGGCAGATGTATAGAAAGCCTCTCTGTCGGGCACTGTACCGCCGACCGCCGTAGGGTCAGCCTCGAAAAGCACGTTCCAGTAGCCGTTTACGGCGTTTATCATCTCATCATCACGCAGCAGGGTGATGTTGCACAGGGGAAGCGCCACCTTTGCCACAGGCTCGGCAATAATATCATAGCCGCCTATAAGCGCCGCCGCCTCATCGTTGTTGGCGTTCACATAGTCCACCGAAGCCGCATACTCGTCAAGGAATATATGGAATGCTCCCCAGTTCCTGCTTACAGCCTTTTTTTGCGCTATGGTAACGCCCGTGATAAGAGGCGTGTCGCTTACCTTATTCCACTCGTCGGTAAGGGAGAGCCATATTTGAATAGCATCATTCTGCTTCATAGCGGCAGTGACATAGGGCTGGGGGAGTACGGCAATGCCGCTTTCGCTTTCAGCCATGACAGCAGCGCACTCGCTCGCCTCGGTCTTGTACTCGATAGTAACATCCGTCTGAGGCTCAAGCCCGTTCTGCCTGAGAATGTAGTTCAGCACATATTCGGGGGTAGTGCCCTTGCCCGTTGAGTAAACGGTTTTCCCACGCAGGTCCTCGATAGAGTTTATCTCCTCGTTTATCGCAACAATGTACAGCACTCCGAGAGTGTTCACATCGCAAACGCAGATATTTCCCTCGGTCTTGTTGTACAGCACCGCCGCAAGATTAGCGGGTACATTGGCAATATCGGTGCTGCCGCTTACAACACCCGCAACTATCTCGTCCGCCGCTCCGTAAATGGAAACATTGTATTTGTTAAAGGTTTCTCCCTTTTCGCTGTCGCTCATCATTTTCACCATGCCCATAGTGGTGGGGCCTTTCAGCGAGGCAAAAGAATATTCCTCGGGGAAAGTGTTTGATGTAGCGATCAAATCCTTCTGCCATTCGGCTGTTTCCCTTGCAGCCGCCTGCTGTTCCTGCTCGGCTTTCTGCCGTTCCTGTTCTTCTTTCTCTGCCTCCTGCCGCTGCTGTTCTTCAGCCTTGGCAGATTCTTCCGCAGAGGGTTCGTCCGAACTGTCCGCCTGTACCGTATCAGTCACCCCGGCAGATTCCGTCGGGATTGCAGTGTTCTCTGCTGTGGGATTGCCGTCGCAGGCCGTTAAGGATAACAGCATTGCCAACGTAAGTATACCGCTTATTTTTCTTTTAATGTTCATTTTTTATTTCCTTTCATATATTAAATTTTTTATCATTAGCGTTCAAATTGGGAATTTCGAAAATTTCCCGTGAATGCTCGATATATTCGCATTTAATCTCAATAACTTTTCCGGGTCTGCCGAAGCCCTCGCTAAAGAACCCCTTGAAATGTTCGCAGCCTTCCGACGAAACCTCGGCGGAAATAAGCTCATTTTCCGCAAACTCGGAATTATCCGCCTCAATGTGAAACATATTCACATTAATGAACCGTATCTCACATTTCGGCATATCGTTCCAATCCCCCAAATTAAGGCAGCATATCGCTCGCCTTTTCAAAAGATCATACTCAAACCTGTCAATGTATGAATCGTGAAAATCATATCTTTTGAATAACTCCGTTAAATTCATCAACTCCCACCAAAACATTTGATAAATCAGAGAAATGTCAACTTACTCTTCCGCCTTGAGCATTTCCACAAAATGCCTTGCCGCACGTCCGCTCCTGCCGCTCCGCCGCAGCGCATACGCCTCCGCCTTGGTGAAAAGCTCTTCACGGTCGCATTTAACGCCGTACTTTTCCGCCAGACTCTCCACAATTTTCAGATAAGTTTCCTTGTCGGGTTTAAGGAACGTTATCTTCAGACCGAACCTCTCCGAAAGGCTCGCCAGCTCCTCCCTCGTGTCACGGGCGTGAATGTCGTCCCCGTCACGGTCGGAGAAGCTCTCCCGTACTAAATGCCGTCTGTTGCTGGTGGCATATATCACCGCATTTGAAACCCTCGCCGAAACCGACCCCTCCAGCACAGCCTTCAGCGTGCCGAAATTCTCATCATCCGAGGCAAAGGAAAGATCGTCTATAAAAATGATGAACTTCAAAGGATTGTCCGCAATGGCCTCCATAATGTCTGGCAGCTCATGCAGCTGAGGGCGTTTGAGCTCAATAAGCCGCAGACCCCTGTCCGCAAGCTCGTTCACCACAGCCTTTACCGTTGAGGATTTGCCCGTGCCCGCATCGCCGTAAAGCAGACAGTTCGCCGCAGGCTTGCCCTTGATAAGCGCCAGCGCATTGTCCAGCGCCTTTTTGCGCTGTGCCTCATAAGCCGTAAGATCGCAAAGCCGCCCCGTGTCGGGGGTCAGTACAGGTTCAATGGCATTATTTTTGTACATAAACGCCGTGTACTTGGCGAAAATGCCGTAACCCACCGTAAAAAGCCTGTCTATCCTCTCGGCGTACATACTCACGAAATCATAATGCGTATTCACCCAGCCGGGCAGATATCCCATATATCCCATTGCCGTGCGCACATCTTCCGTGGTCAGCATGGAAATTTCCTCAAAAAGAAGCAGCTCACGCCGTGCCGCCTCCTCCATTACCGGAGGCACCTGCTGCCTCTTAGCCTTGCGCAAAAGGTAACAGTTTTCGTCCTCCGTGACCGCCTTTGCTATGTAAGCGGAAATGTCCGCCCCGTGCTTGTAAAGGGAGTTCACAAATTCTCCGCAGGCGTCATTAGTCTGCTCTTTCAGCATATTCAGCAGACGACTCATGGTACCCAGCTTCAGCACATTCCGAAAAACTGCTATCCCCGCCAAACGTCCCGCAAGATCGGTAAGTCTGTTCATTTTATTTCACACTTCCTTTATTTTAATGGATATTGTAAGCCGGAATTTAAACGTAATATTTTTTTATGTATGATCCTTTTTTCCCCGAAAATGATATCCCTTTTACCTTTTGTGTTGATAAGCGCTTAAAATGTTTTCCCTCGTCGAAATGCCTGAATGGGCAGTTACCCATGATAAAATAACAGCCTGCTATAATTCAGAAACTTTATAACAAAAATATGTTCCCGGAGTAATATTGTCATCGTCATAATACAGTAAACCCAGCTTACTAAACCTGAATGTCTGCTTATAATCACTCCTTTTCAATTCATCATAAGCCTTTTGATAGGATTCATAGTCTGCACCGCCAATAGCAAACGTCATATGAAACATATAGTCATTGTCATGTTCTGCCGGGCATGGTCCAAATATCTTGTATAATTCTTCGTTTAACCTTTTCTGTGCCTCTAAAAGCTGCGGTGTTTCTTTTACCCGCAAGCTCATGCATCCGGATTTGGCTCCACCCAATACGGTAGAGGGGAATATATCCATATCCACAAATTCAATATCAAATGGACATAGTTCCTTTGCAAATTCGTCAAAGAATATTTCCATATTCTCCAAACTAGGAATCACAAATGGCTGCTTTAAGGAAACATGCTGTGGTAGTCTAGCCATTTCAAATCCAATCTTTCCATACTTATGTGCTTCCAGCATCAATTTTCTGCCGAAATTCTCTGCATTGTTATCTGCAATTAAAACGATAGTTGCTTTCATTCTATCTCTCCTCTTCTTTAATCCATAAAATTGAAATTTATCATCTCAGCAAAACCCAATTTACCGCGTTGATTATATCACGTCAAATTTCCCGTTTCAAGCTGCCATTTGTGAAATCGCCAATGCTTGGGACTATCAATACGAATGGAAAAAGGGATGAAATGATTTACATCTTGACAAACATTTTAAAAAATATATAATAATTAAGTAACAATATGTATTAAGAAAAGATTAAGAAAAGCGGTGTTAAAATGGGTCAAACAGACATCCAATTTAAAGCATTTATACGTGCAACGCTTGAAACTTTTAAAGATATCTACAGCGAACCCCCTAATGAAAAGTTAAAAAAGCAGATAGATAATCTTCAGAAAACCTTAGAAGATTAACGTAAATTCCTAAAGTTGTAAATTTTATTTCAAAGTCTTACAGCCTTGCAGCTTTAAACCGATCCCCAAAATCAGAAAATCCCGAGGGAAACTCCCTCGGGACGATTTTTACCGTGATTCCACCCGAATTCGCAAGCTACGCTGCACTCCAAAAAGGTACACCGCAAAAACCTGCCTCAACCTGCTTTGTAACGGAAGCCGCCGCCGCCGATTAAGGCGGGCTGATAAGGACGGTGTCTGCCTCTTTCAGCCCTGCTCCCGGTCGCAGCCTGTTGCCGGGCGCTCTCTGAAAAAGCTCTGTGAAAAAAAGCAGCTTTCCTCGTCATCGCTTTTAAGAATATCTAATAATATAATATCACTAATTTTACTGCTTGTCAAGTGTATTTTTGTACAGCAAATCTAACAATTTATTGGCGAATAGTGTTAAATTATTATAAAAACCTTGACAAATCCGGGATTTTATATTACAATAATATTGTATGGTGCAGTAATTAAAACTGCGGACAGGCTTGGTTCAATAAACAAGCCCTGTCGGTAGGTCACGTGCGGGAAATTCCCCCTGCGTACCTTAATAACTGCTTTTACATTATCGCTTCATCGGGGTGTGAGCCGGTTGCGGTAACAGACCCTGCCGTCGTGGTTTCCCTGCTGCTTTTTCGGGAAATTTTTCTGCACGGCAGCGTCTAAAGGATTTTCATTAACATATATTCTGCGGCTTGCAGTCCTGCTGCATTTTTCTGCTTGCCGCAAAGGTCGGGGAACGGCGGCCTTAAATCCGTTTCTATAGGGCTTTTCCGCATATTAAGCTGCATATTATCGCTTCCGTGAATTTTTACGGAGCATTCCCATAAAAATCGGCATTTTAAACGAAATTTTTATGGAAAATTTATATAAATTGACAGAATTGCGGAAACCTTGCAGATGTTCCCTTTTGGATAATGCTGCTGACGTAAAAAGCTCCGAAATTAATTTAATTAAAGGCTTATCAGGAGGGTGAACCGATGATTTTTTCGGCTCTTCCTGCAAGGTCTTGAATTTTTTAACCGGATTTTAGCCCGGTGCCGCTGCGGGAATCCGCTGTAAAAATTTATCCGTACTGCCGTTTGCTGCAACATTGGGTAGCGTGAAAATTCTCTGTTTTACGGGAAAAGCCGCCCTGTCGGCAGGTAATAAAATTAAGCTGCAAAAGCTAAAAAATGTGTTTTTGCTTCTTATTCTTAAAGGAAGCAACCGAAAAAAGAAAATCTGAATACCGTAAAGGCTGTGTACCTCTGAGGTGATTTTTGATTATCCGTTGTTATGAAGGAGGTAACACACCTTGCAGACTAATTTACTTGTCGTTGCCTCGGGCGGCGGCATGGGAGCGACGGTTTTGTACATCGTGATCGCTGTGGTGATTTCGGCGGCGGTTGCGGCGTTTGTCGCATTTCGGGCGGGAGTTGCTTACCGCAAATCCCAGGCGGAAACTGCTATCGGTTCAGCCGAAAAGGAGGCCGAGCGCATTATAGAAGCCGCCAAGGAGGAAGCGGAGAGCAAGAAGAAGATCGCGCTGGTGGAGGCTAAGGACGAGATCCATAAAAGCCGCACCGAGCTTGAAAAGGAGATCAAGGAGCGCAGGAACGAGCTTTCCCGTCAGGAACGCAGAATTCAGCAAAAGGAAGAAAACCTTGACAGAAAGACCGATTCACTTGAGAAAAAGGACGAGCAGCTTCAGAGGAAGCTCAGAAACGCCGATGAAAAGCTTGCCGAGGCGGACAGGATAAAGGCCGAGCAAATGGAAACGCTGGAGAAGATTTCCCAGCTTACCATTGACCAGGCAAAGGAGCATTTGCTCTCCATGCTGGAAAACGACCTTGTTCACGACAAGGCGGTGAAAGTTGCCCAGTACGAGCAGCAGCTCCGCGACACCTGCGAGGAAAAGGCGAGAGACCTTATTTCTCTTGCAATTTCCAAGTGTGCCGCCGATCAGGTGGTGGAAACGGCAGTTTCGGTAGTCCCCCTGCCGAATGACGAAATGAAGGGCAGGATCATAGGCCGTGAGGGGCGGAATATCCGTACTCTCGAAACCCTTACGGGGGTCGAGCTTATCATCGACGATACCCCCGAGGCTATCACCCTTTCCTGCTTTGATCCCGCAAGGCGCGAGGTCGCAAGGATCGCCCTTGAAAAGCTTATTGCTGACGGGCGTATCCACCCTGCAAGGATTGAGGAAATGGTTGACAAGGCAAAGCGCGAGGTTGAGCATAAGATAAAGCAGGAGGGCGAAAGAGCTATCCTTGAAACCAATGTTCACGGCATAAATCACGAGCTGGTAAGGCTCATAGGCCGCCTCAGATATCGTACAAGCTACCGTCAGAATGTGCTTAACCACTCTATCGAGGTGGCGCATCTTGCGGGGATTATGGCAAGCGAGCTGGGTGTGGACGCAAATCTTGCACGCAGAGCAGGACTTCTCCACGACATAGGAAAGGCTCTGTCCTATGAGATCGAGGGTTCTCACGTGCAGATAGGCGTTGATGTGTGCCGAAAGTACAAGGAAAGCCCGGAGGTAATTCACGCCATTGAGGCTCACCACGGAGACGTGGAGACAAAGACCGTAACAGCGGCGCTTGTTCAGGCGGCGGACGCAATTTCCGCAGCAAGACCCGGGGCAAGAAACGAAAACTACGAAAATTACATCAAGCGTTTGCAGAAGCTTGAGGAAATATGCACCTCTTACGAGGGGGTTGAAAAATCCTACGCCATTCAGGCGGGCAGAGAAGTGCGGATAATGGTTATTCCCGAGCAGATAAACGATGAGAAGATGACCCTTGTTGCAAGAGAGATCGCCTCGAAGATCGAGAACGAAATGGACTATCCCGGACAGATCAAGGT